>DASTRQ010000098.1:0-22672 GCA_035761145.1 Gemmatimonadales bacterium | reverse complement strand
GTCGTACATTCCCTACCTCATGGACTCCCAGACCCTCATCACGGGCGCGATCACCGTCGGCGTCGGGGCCCTCTCCGGGGGGATCACCAACGCCGTCGCGATCTGGATGCTCTTCAACCCGCACGACGAGCGGAAGGTGGGGCCCTTCACCTGGCACGGGGCCCTCCCCAAGAACAAGCCGCGCCTGGCCAAGGCGATCGGGCGCACGGTGGGGGAGAAGCTCCTCACCCCCGAGGACCTGGCCACCCGGCTCGGCGCCCCCGCGGTGCGCGACGCCTTCACCCGCGCCCTCGATGGGGCGCTGACCCGCTTCCTCACCGACGAGCGGGGCCCCGTCCTCGACCTCCTGGGGCCCGCGGTGCGCGCCCGGCTCGAGACCGCCCTGGTCGAGGTGGCGCGCCGCGGCGCCGACCGGGTGGCCGAGCACGCCGGCACGCCGGCCTTCGAGGGGCAGGTCCGGGACCTCCTCACCCGCTTCGCGACCGACCTGGCCGACCGCCCCATCGGCGAGGTGCTCACCGACGAACGCCGCGCCGCCCTCCACGGCGCCGTGCAGCGCTGGCTGGCCCAGCTCACCGAGGGGACGGAGTTCCGCGCCGCCGCCGAGCGGTGGGTGTCGGGGCAGCTCGAGCGGCTCTCGGCCGAGACGCGCCCGCTGGCCGAGCAGCTCCCCGCGGGGCTCCTCGGCGTCATCGAAAGCGCGGTCAACGACTACCTGCCGCTCGCCGTGGAACGGCTCGGGGCGCTCCTCGCGGATCCCAACGCCAAGGGGGAAGTGAAGCGCGCGCTGCGCGAGGCGTTCGACCGCAGCGTGCGCGAGATGCTCGTGCACGAGCGCCTCCTCGCCAAGCTGCTGGTGACCGACAAGGCGATCGGGCGCTTCGTGGACGGGCTCGAGGGAGACGGCTTCGACCGGCTCGCCGCGGCGGTGAACGCCCCCGAGATGCGCGCGCGGATCGGCGCGGCGGTGGCCGACTCGGCGCACGCGTTCCTGCGGGTGCCGCTGGGGGAGCGGCTGCAGCGGCTCGGGCCCGAGCGCCGGGCCGCGCTGGCCCACAGCGCGGCGGAGTGGCTGGTGCTCCTGGCGCGCGACCCCGGCACCCGCACCGTCGCCGCCTCGGCGCTCGACCGCGCCCTGCTCGAGGTGGACCGCCGCACCTGGGGAGAACTGCTCCGCGCCCTCCCCGCGGAGGAGGTGGCGCGGGTGGCGCGCGGCATCGTACAGGGAGAGAAGGGGCACGCGCGCGTGGCGGAGGCGATCCGCGCACTGGCGCTGGCGCTCCTCACGCGTCCCCTGGGCCGGCCGGCCGACTGGCTCGGCGACGCGAACGTCGCCGCGCTCAAGTCGGCCATCATCGACGGGGCGTGGCGCTGGGTGCAGGAGCAGGTCCCCACCCTCGTGACCCAGCTCGACATCCCGGGCACCGTGGAGCAGAAGGTGCTCGGCTTCTCGACCGAACGGATGGAGCAGCTGGTGCGCGACGTGAGCCAGCGCGAGCTCACGCTGATCGTGAACCTGGGCTACGTGCTCGGCGCGTTGGTGGGACTGCTGACGTGGGGGGTGACGCTGGTGGCGCGGTGAAGGGGGCGCCCGGGGGCCGGCACCACGGCTCCCTCATTCCTCCATCACTTTCCCGAACAGCAGCTGGATGGCCGGCACGTCATCGGGGCGGACGACGAGGTACACGTCGTCCTCCGCCTCGAGGCGCACGCGTCCGCGCGCGGGCACCAGCTCGTCGCCGCGCACGATGAGCGCCACGGCGGCGCCTTCGGGGAGGGGCAGGTCGGCGATGGTGGCGCCGACGACGGGGAGCGCGGGGTGGAGGCGGAAGCTGAGGAGCGAGCCGCTCACCGCGCGGCGTTTGTTGAGCTCGAGGGCGACGGCGGCGCGCGGCGGTTCGGGGCGTTCGAGGCCCAGCCGGCGCGCGAACCAGGCCACCAGGGCGCCCGGGATGAGCGCCGAGACGACCACGATGAAGAACACCGTGTCGAAGAGCCGCTCCGCGCCCGGCGCGCCGCGGAGCACCGGATAGGTGGCCAGGATGATGGGCACCGCGCCGCGGAGGCCCGCCAGCGCGAGGAAGGGCTTCTCCCCCCGCCCGAACGGGAAGGGGATGAGCGAGGCCCAGACGGCGACCGGCCGCGCCACGACCGCGAGGATGAACGCCAGGGCGATCCCCACCCCCGCCACCTCGAGGAGCCGGCTCGGGTAGACGAGAAGGCCCAGCAGGAGGAACATCGCGATCTGGCTCAGCCAGGCGAGCGCGTTGTGCACCCGCGCCAGCCCGGCGTGGTAGGGGAGGCTGCCCTGCCCCAGCACCAGCGCGCTCAGGTACACCGCGAGGAAGCCGCTCCCGTCGAGCAGGGTGGGCACCCCGTACGCCGCCATCGCGAGCGCCACGGTGAACGCGGCGTACAGCCCGCCCGCCGGGAGCCGGAGCCGCACCAGCGCCCAGCGCCCGAAGAACCCGAGCCCCACCCCGATGGCGCCGCCCACGACGAGCTGGATCAGCACGTCCACGGGCATCTCCCACCAGCGGATCTCCCCGGGCGCGATGACGAGCGCGGTGAACGCGGTGGTGAGGATCACGGCCATCGGGTCGTTGAGGCCCGACTCCAGCTCGAGCGTGGTGCCGACCCGGCGCTTGAGGTGGAGGCCGCTGCCGCGCAGCACGCTGAAGACCGCGGCCGCGTCGGTGCTCGAGACGATGGCGCCGAGCAGGAGCGCCTCGAGCCACCCGAAGCCGAGCGCGTGCGCCCCGATGGCGAGGAGCCCGGCGGTGAGCGCCACCCCCAGCGTGGCGAGCGAGACCGCCGGCCGCCAGACGCGCCGGAGCGCCTCGACGGAAGTGTTGAGGCCGCCGTCGAAGAGGATCAGCACCAGCGCCAGGGTCCCCAGCCGGTAGGCGAAGGGGTAGTCGTTGAAGGCGAGGCGCCCCACCCCCTCCGACCCCGCGAGCATCCCCACCGCCAGGAAGACGAGCAGCACCGGCACGCTGGAGCGCTGGCTGGCCCGGCTCATCCAGACGCTCACCCCGAGCAGCACCCCGAACAGGGCGAGCAGGAGGGCGGTGGCGGCGGGCTCGAGGATGAGGGGCATCGGCGCAATGTACAACGCCGGGGCGGCGGCTAGCTTCCCCGGATGGACCTCCCCGGCCTGACCTACCGCGGCGCCCCGCTCGACGACCTCGACCTCCTGGAGCGGCTGCCGGTGCCGCTGCAGCAGCTGCTGGCCCAGCGCAACGGCTTCGTGGCGTGGCGCGGCGCCATCCACGTGCGCGGAGCGTGCCTCGCGCCGGCGTGGCACTCGCTCCGCGCCGCGATGGCGGGGCGGCCGGCCGGCGAGGTCCCGTTCGCCCGTGACGCGCTGGGGCGGGAGTTCGTGCTGGCGGGAGGAAAGGTCTGGCGCGAGGAACGGGCGGGGACTCGCGCGGAGATCGCCCGCGACCTGGTGGATTTCCTGCAGCGGCTCGCCACCGACCCGGGCGGGTTGCTGCCGCTCGAGGCGCTGCTGGCCTACGAGGCCGCCGGCCACACCCTGAGACCCGGAGAGGTCCTGCCGTGACACGCCCCCTGCCCTTCCTCGCCCTCGTCGTCGCGGCCGGGTGCCATCCCGCCGCGGAGGCCGCCACCGCCACGCGCGCCGATTCGGCGGGGATCGAGATCGTGAGCAGCACCGGCACCGACCGGATCCTCGACTGGCCGGTGACCCCGAGCGACACGCTCTACGACCCCGCCGCCGACACGGTGCTGGTCGGCGAGGCGCGGATGCTCTCCGTGGCCGCGGACGCCGAGGGCCGGCTCGTCTTCGCCGACGGCGGCTTCAACGACCGGCGGATCCTCCGCGTCGGGCCGGAGGGTGCGCTGCACCAGGTGGGGCGGCGAGGGGGCGGGCCGGGGGAGTACCAGATGCTCGCCAGCGTGTCGAGCTCGCCCGCGGGTGAGATCCTCGCTGGGGATTACGCCAAGCGCGCGTTCCTGCGGTTCTCCCCGGAGGATTCGGTGCTCTCGCCGATCCCCTGGTCGGCATTCGGCGCCGGGTTCGCGCAGGATGGCGGCTACGCCGACGGCGGGGTGCTGGCCATCGTGCAGGAGATGTCGGAATCGACCTCCGTCCGGCACATCCGCCTGCTCCGCGGGAGCGACACCGTCGACCTGGCCGAGGTCGCCGACGGCGCGCCGAAGCAGCTGATGTACCAGAGCTGCGGGGTGGGGTTCATGGGGTCGCCGCTCTTCTCGCCGCGCCCGGCCTGGGGCGGGAACGGGGGCGCGGTGGCGCTGGTCTCGAGCGGGGCGTACGAGATCCGCGTCTGGCAGGGGGGCAGGCTCGGCCGGATCATCCGGCGCGCCGTCCCGGTCCGCGCGGCCACGCGCGCCCTCGCCATCCAGGATCTCGGCGAGGGGTTCCGCATCACCGTCGGCGACCGGGGTCCCTGCCTCATCCCCGCCGAGGACATCGTGGCCCAGCAGGGATACGCCGGAACGATCCCCGCGATCCGGCGGATCGCGATGGGAACGGACGGGAGCCTCTGGGTGGAGCGCTGGACCATCAAGGGTGAGCCGCTGCTGCGCGACGTCTTCGACCCCACCGGGGCCTACGTCGGCACCCTGCGGGGGGAGATCGCGTGGCCGCAGGCGTGGCTCCCGGATGGCCGCTACGTGAGCGTCGGCGCGGACGCCGACAGCCTGCCGGTGGTGGTGCGCTACCGGGTCGGGCGGTAGGGGCCGCTCACTCCTCCGGCGCCGCGGTCGCGCCGGGCAGGCGCGGCCAGCCGGCCCACCCGTCGGGCGCCACGACGAGCCGGAGCCCCGGGCGGCCGCTCACCTCGAGGGGATCGAGGGCGGTGCGGTATCCCGCGCGCGCCGGCGGCCAGTGCGCGAGGGCGCGCTCGGCGCGCGCGCGCGCGGGGGCGTTGTCGAAGACCCCGACCCAGACGAGCGCGTCCCCGCGGTCGTCGCGGTAGAGCGCGTACCGGTCCCCGCCCCATCCGAGCACCGCCGCGTCGGCCAGCCCTTCCCGCCCCTCCGCGGTGGCGAGGAGGATGCGGAGCTCCGCCGCCCCCAGCACGTCGCCGTACACCGCCGTGGCGCCCGCCACCGGCGCGATGGTGACGCGGAGCGGCACGTCCCCCCGCGCCGCGCGCTCGGGGGCGAGGATCTGCTCGGTGCTCCGCGGCATCCGCGCGCCGTAGGGCTGCTCCCCCGCCGGGTGCGCCGTCACCCACCAGCGCATGTACTCCGACCCCTCCACATAGGGGAACAGCAGGCTCTCGCGCAGCACCCGCGGCGCGCGCGCGAACGCCGCCATCTGCGACTGGTTGGCGGCGATCCCCTCGCGGAACTGTTCCCAGAACGCCGGCTCGAGCGCGCGGTCGCCCACGGTCGGCTGCATCCGGATCATCGTGAGCGTGGCCTGCCCCTCGAGCACCGCCTGCGCCGCCGCCAGGCGGTCGGCATCGTCGCGCTGGTCCAGGATGGAGTCGAGCGCGACGTGGTCGTGCTGCAGCGCGTGCACGAGCTCGTGGGCCACGGTGACGCGGAAGGCCACCGGGTCGGCGTTGGCCACGCCGAAGAAGGCCTGCGAGTCGGGCTCGTAGTAGCCGGCCACCTGCTCGGTGAGCACGTCGAGGAGCAGCCGGCCCAGGTCGAGCGTGTCGGGCAGGAGCCCGAGGAGCTGGTAGCTCCGGGTCAGGTCGCGGGCGCGCTCGCCGGGGAACTGCTCGCGGAACTTGGCCAGGAGGTAGCCCCGCGCCTGCTCGCGCGAGATGACCACGGCGCGCGGCAGGCGGGCGAAGCGGAGCCCCGTGGCCCGCTCCACCGACGGCGCCAGGCTGTCCACCAGCCGGGCGAGCTCGAGCCCTTCGGCGGCCCGGGGGGGCTCGCCCCGGCAGGCCGCGAGCGCGCACGCCGCGGCGAGGAGCGCGCGCCTCACGTGGCGGCCAGGTAGCTCCGGTACCACGTCACGATGACGGGGCCCCAGAGGTAGGTGGCCGCGGCGCCGAGGGCCAGGAAGACGCCGAAGGGGACGAGCTTCTTCCGCCCCACCAGCGCCAGCGGCACGAAGATGAGCGTGCCGAGCAGGGAGCCGAGGAAGATCGTGAGCAGCACGCCGGTCCACCCGGTGAAGGCACCTACCATCGCCATCATCTTGATGTCCCCGCCCCCCATCGCCTCTTCCTTGAACACCGCCTTCCCCACCACGGCCACGACATACAGCAACCCGAAGCCGAGCGCCGCGCCCAGCAGCGCCTCGCCGATGGGGCGGGAGCCGCCGGGGATGGCGAGCGCCACGCCGAGCGCCAGGCCGCCGAGCGAGAACTCGTCGGGAATGATGTACTCGCGCGCGTCGGTCATCGCGATCCCGAGGAGGATCGTGAAGAACGCCGCTCCCTGCACCAGCGGCAGCGACACGCCGTGCGCCCACGCGAAGCCGGCCCAGAGGAGCGCGGTCGCCAGCTCCACCAGCGGGTACTGCACCGAGATCGGGGCCCGGCAGCTGCGGCACTTCCCGGCCAGGAGCAGCCACGACGCCACCGGGATGTTGTCGTACCAGCGCAGCACGTAGCCGCACCGGGGGCAGCGACTGCCGGGCCGCACCACCGACTGCTCGGCCGGCAGCCGCAGGATGCAGACGTTGAGGAAGCTGCCGAGGACGAGGCCGAAGAGCCCCGCGATGAGCGTCACGACCGGGTCACCGGGCACGGGCGAACTCCCAGAGGAAAAGTGCCGCCGCCGTGGCGACGTTGAGCGACTCCGCGCCCGGCGCGATCGGGATGGCCACCCGGCGCGCGGCGGCCTCGGCCAGGGTGGCCCGCACCCCCGCCCCCTCGTTCCCGAGCACGAGGAGCGGGGCGGCGCCGTCGACGGGGGCGCGGCGCACGTCCTCGCCGTCCATCGCGGTGGCCCAGAGGGGCCGGCCGGCCGCGGCCGCCCAGGCGAGGAGCTCCCGCTCCTCGACCGCGAGGTGCGGGAGGCGGAACGCGGCGCCCATCGCCGCGCGCAGCACCTTGGGGTTGGCGAGCTCGGCCGTGCCCGGGAGCGCCACCACACCCCCCGCGCCGAGGGCCAGCGCGGTGCGGAGCATCGTGCCGACGTTGCCGGGGTCCTGCACGGCGTCGAGCACCAGCACGGGCCCCGCCCCGAGGCCCGCCAGCGTCCAGGCGGGCGGGGTCACCGCGGCGACGATCCCCTGCGGGTGCTCCGTGTCGGCGAGCTCGGCGAGCTGGGTCGCGTCCACCGGCTCGAGCGGGACGCCGCGCGCCGTGAGGGCCGCTTGGAGCGCCCGGCCGCGGTCGGTAGCTTCCAGCGCGGGGCTCACCACCGCGCCCTCGAGGGCGAGGCCCGCGGCGAGCGCCTCCTCCACGAGGCGCACGCCCTCGATCAGCGCGAGGCCGCGGCGTTCGCGGGCCTTGCGGCGGGAAAGGTCGCGCAGGAGCGTCAGGAGCTTGGACACAGGATGGCCGGAAAGATACCGATCACGTTGACGATCGCGGGCTCGGACCCGGGGGGTGGGGCCGGCATCCAGGCCGACCTCAAGACCTTCCATCGGTTCGGCGTCTACGGCACCGCCGCGATCACGGCGCTCACCGCGCAGAATACGGTGGGGGTCACCGGGGTGCACGTCCCCCCGGCGGAGTTCCTCGATGCCCAGCTCGCGGCGCTGGCCGAGGACCTTCCGCCCGCCGCGCTCAAGAGCGGGATGCTCGCCACCCCGGCCGTGATCGAGGTGGTGGCCCGCCGCATCCACGCCCACGCGTGGCGCCCCTACGTGCTCGACCCGGTGATGGTGGCCACCTCGGGCGACCGGCTGCTCGATCCCGCGGCCGAGCGCGCGATCCGCGAGCGGCTCCTCCCCCTCGCCGCCGTCGTGACGCCCAACCTCGACGAAGCGGAGCTCCTCGTGGGCTTTCCGGTGCGCGACCTCGCGGCGATGCGCCGGGCCGGCCAGGCGCTGCTCGAGCTGGGCGCGGAGGCGGCACTGCTCAAGGGGGGGCACCTCGGCGGCGACACGCTCACCGATCTCCTGGTGACGCGCGCCGGGGAGCGGGCCTGGTCACGCCCCCGCATCGCCACCACCTCGACCCACGGCACCGGCTGTACCCTGAGCGCCGCCATCACCGCGGGGCTCGCGCTGGGTCATCCGCTGGAGGAAGCGGTGGACCACGCCCTCTCCTTCGTGGCCCGCGCCATCGCCTCCGCGCCGGGACTCGGCCGGGGGCACGGGCCGTTGGATCATTTCGCGGGGTCGAGGGACTAGGGTCGCGGGCCGCTTACGACCCGGCCAGGACCCCTTCCACCAGCCGTCCCAGGTCCTCGCCGACCGCGGCGGCGGCCTCCATCACTTCCGTGTGGCTGAGCGGGGTCGGCGAGATGCCGGCGCCGGGATTGGTGATGATGCTGAACCCGAGACAGCGCATCCCGCGCGCCCGCGCGGCGATGACCTCGAGCACGGTGCTCATCCCCACCGCGTCGGCGCCGAGGCGCTCGAGCATCCGCACCTCGGCAGGGGTCTCGTAGGTGGGGCCCAGGAGCCCGGCGTAGACCCCTTCTTCGAGCGGGATGCCGCGCTCGCGCGCCACCCGGCGCGCGGTCTCGCGGAGCGCGGGGTCGTACGCCGCGGTCATGTCGGGGAAGCGCTCCTCCCCCGCGCGCACCGGCCCCACCAGCGGGTTGCGCCCGGTGAGGTTGAGGTGGTCGGCGATGAGCATCAGCGCGCCGGCGCGGAAGGTGCGCCGGATGCCGCCGGCGGCGTTGGTGAGGATGAGCTGCCCGATGCCGAGCGCGGCGAACGCCCGCACCGGGAGGGTGGTGGTGTCGGCGGAGTGCCCCTCGTAGGCGTGGAAGCGGCCGCTCTGCGCCAGCACCGTGCGCCCGCCGAGGGTGCCGCAGACGAGCTCCCCCTTGTGCCCCGCCACCGTGGGGGCGTGGAAGCCGGGGATCTCGGCGTACCCGATCCGCACCGCCCCGGTGATCCGCTCGGCCAGGTGGCCCAGGCCGGAGCCGAGCACGATGGCCACCTCGGGGGTGCGGCCCGCCAGGCGCGAGGCGATGGCCTGCGCGGCGCGCTCCACCTCCTGGGCCCGCGGGTCGGGGCTCACGCGAGCATCCCCGCGAGGCAGGCCGACATGAACGCCGCGAGGTTGCCGGCGATCATCGCGCGGAGGCCGTACCGGGCGATCTCGGCGCGTCGCTCGGGGGCGAGCCCGCCGATCCCGCCGATCTGGATGGCGATGGACGAGAAGTTGGCGAAGCCGAGCAGCGCGTAGGTCAGGATGAGCGCGGACCGCGGCTGGAGCGCCACGCCGCTGTTGAGGTCGCCGGCGAACTGGGCGTACGCCACGAACTCGTTGAGCGAGGTCTTGAGCCCGATGAGCCCGCCCACGTACGAGGTGTCCTGCCACGGCACCCCCATCACCCAGGCGAGCGGCCGGAGCACCTGCCCCAGGATCCACTGGAGGCTGAGGCCGTGCTGTCCCCAGAGGCCGCCGAGCCAGCCGAGCCCGTAGTTGAGCATCGCCACCAGCGCCACGAACGCCATCAGCATCGCGGCGACGTTGATGGCGAGCTGCACGCCCTGCGCGGCGCCGTTGGCCGCCGCCTCGATGACGCTGCGGTCGGTCTTCTCGACGTCGAGCCGGAGGGTGCCGCGGGTCACCGGCGCCCCGGTCTCGGGGAGGAGGATCTTGGAGAGCACGAGCCCCGCCGGCGCGTTCATCACGCTCGCGGCCAGCAGGTGCCCCGCGATGTTGGGGATGAGGCCGGAGAGCATCCCGATGTAGGCCGCCATCACCCCGCCCGCCACGGTGGCGAAGCCGCCCACCATCACCGTGAGGAGCTCGGAGCCGGTCATCGTGCGGACGAACGGCTTGATCAGGAGCGGCGCCTCCGTCTGCCCCAGGAAGATGTTGCCGCTGGCCGAGAGGGTCTCCGCGCCCGAGGTGCCGAGGGTCTTCTGCATCACCCACGCGATGCCCTTCACCAGGAGCTGCATCACGTTGAGGTAGTACAGCACCGACATCAGCGAGCTGAAGAAGATGATCGTGGGCAGCACGTTGAAGGCGAAGAACGCGCCGGTGTGCGCCACGAAGCCCGCCGTCGTGTCGAGCGCGCCCCCCGCCCCCGGCAGGCCCACCGGCACCGTGTTCTGCACCAGGTCGCCGAAGACGAAGCGCGCCCCTTCCTCCTGGAAGCGGAGCAGCCCCGTCACGAGGTCCCCCACCCAGGCGAAGAACGCGCGCCCCGCCCCGGTCTTGAGCACCAGGACCCCGAAGACCGCCTGCAGCCCGAGCCCGGTCCCCACCAGCCGCCAGTCGATCCGCTTGCGGTCGTAGCTCAGGAGCACCGCGAGGCCGAGCATCACCGCGATCCCCACCACCCCCATCAGCCGCGCGGCGAACGGCGTGTCGAGCCCCTGCTGGGTGGCGGCGAAGCGCTCGGCCGCGGTCTGCAGCAGCACGGCGGCGGTCATCGCGTGGCCTCCAGCGCGGCGGCCACCTCGGCCAGGAGGGCCTGCTTCTCGGGCCAGGGGAGGAACGCGGCGGCGAAGCTGTCGAGGATCATGCGGTCGATCTCCGGGCGGGTGACGCCGAGCGCGGTGTGCGCCAGCCAGTATTCCTGGGAACAGGTGGTGCCGCTCATCAGCCAGCTGTCGCTGTGCAGCGAGACCGCGAGCCCGCGGTCCAGGTAGCGGCGCAGGGGGTGTGCCGCGGCGCTCGGCACCGCGCGCGTCTGCACGTTGCTGGTCAGGTTCACCTCGACGTGCACGCGGCGGTCGCGGACGTAGTCCTCGAGCGCGGGGTCCTCGTGCAGGCGGGTGCCGTGGCCGATCCGGTCCGCCCCGCAGGCGAAGAGGGCCTGCGCCACCGACGCGGGGCCCGCCGCCTCGCCCGCGTGGACGGTGACGCCGAGCAGCCCCTCCCGCGCGATGCGGAACGCCTCGGCGTGGTCGGCGGCGGGGCGGCCCGCCTCCCCCCCCGCCAGGTCGAAGGCCACCACGCCCTGGCCGCGGAGCGCCACCGACCGGCGCGCCTCCGCGGCGGTCGTCGCCGGCGGGTCGTGGCGCAGGGCGCAGTTGATGATGGCGGTGCGGACGCCGAAATCGCGGGTGCCGCGCTGGAGGCCGCGCCACTCGGCGGCCACGGCGTCCTCGTACGGGAGGCCCCGCCGGGTGGAGAGGGCGGGACAGTAGCGCACCTCAAGGTAGCGCACCCCGTCGGCCCGCGCGTCCTCGACCATCTCGTAGGCCACCCGCTCGATCGCCTCGGGGCTCTGCAGCAGCGCGATGGTGACCTCGAAGCGCCGGAGGTAGTCCTCGAGGTCGCGCGCGTCGCTCACGAGCATCCAGCGGCGGAGCGCGTCGGGGTCCCGCGCGGGGAGCTCCACCCGGGCCGCCCGGGCCAGCTCGACCATCGTCGCGGGCCGGAGCGAGCCGTCGAGGTGGACGTGGAGCTCCGCCTTGGGGAGGCGGCGGAGAAGCTCAGGCGTGAGGGTCATCGGCCGCGCCGCGGGCGGAGACGTAGACGCGGAGGATGGCCCCCGGCGCGAGGGGCGCGGCCGCGGGCACCGGGAGCGCGCGGGCGTCGGTCACCTGCGCCTCGCCGCGCAACGCGCGTTCGGCGAGCGCGTCGTCGAAGGCGCGGAGGGCGTCGGCCACGGTGGCGCCGGCGGGGAGCGCCAGCGCGCGGTCGTTCACGAAGCAGCGGATCGTCGGGTCCATCAGCGGGCCACGAAGCGGGGGTCGGCGGGGGCGCGCACCGGGGAGGGGAGCCGCCGCAGGTAGTCGATGAAGGCGTCGAGGTCGAGCACCCCGACGGGGTCCTGGGGATAGCGGGAGAGGAGACCGAACTCCTCGCCCCCCTGGGCCAGGAAGTCGGGCACCGCCAGCGTGTACGAGCGGCGCTCGTCCAGGCGGCGCCCGTCGGGGAAGCGCACTTCGTGCACCCGCTGGCCGCGCGCCGCGGCGCTGTCGTAGGTCACGGTCACGCCCGCGACGTGGGCGTCGGGGCGGCCGCGGGCCACGATGTTCTCGAGCATCTGCCGCACCGCGCTCCCCGGGAGGGTCACCAGCACCAGCCGATTGCCGAACGGCATCAGCTCGTAGAGCGTGCCGTAGTCCACCGGCCCCGCAGGCAGGTCGCGCCGGATGCCGCCGTTGTTCATCACGCCGAGGTCGGCGCGCAGCGCGTTGCGGTAGGCGTCGGCCATCAGGCGGCCGAGGGGGTAGTCATTGCCGCGCCGGAGCAGCGGCAGCTCGAGCGTGGCCACGGGCCGGTGCGCCAGCGAGTCGGCCAGCGGGCGGTAGCGGGCGAGCAGCGCCGCGACGGCGGAGTCGGGCCGGAGCCGGTCGCTCCAGGCGGTGTCGATGGCGGCGTGGAGCTCGCGCGCCCCCACCACCGTGCGCACCACGTCGAGCCGCGCGATGCCGCGCCCCGACGACCCCGCCTGCAGCACCGGCACCCCCCCGCGGGTCGCGCCGAGCACCGTGCCGTGCGTGTGCCCGCCGAAGACCGCGTCCACCGTGCCGGGCGGGAGCGAGTCCACGAGGTCGAAGAGCTCGCCGCCGCAGCCGTCGTGGCAGTTCCCGCCGAAGTGCGCGAGGAGCAGCACCAGGTCGGCCCCCTGCTGGCGCGCCTCGGCCGCGGCGGCGACGATCGGGGCGGTGCCGCCCACGAAGCGGAGCCCCGCCACCGCGCGGCGGAAGGTCATCGCCGGCGTGCGCGGGTGGGCGTAGCCGATCACGGCCACCTTCCGCCCGCCGGCGGGGAGCATCACCCATCCCTTGAGCCAGTCGGGGCGGCGCCCGGTGGCGGAATCCACCAGGTTGGCGGCGAGCCAGGGGTAGCGCGATTCGGAGATCCGCCGCTGCAGCGTGTCGGGGCCCCAGTCGAGGTCGTGGTTCCCCACCGCCGCCGCCTGGAGGCCGATCCGGTCGAACGCCTCCACCACCGGCCGGCCGAAGGTGATGTTGGAGCCGAGGGTGCCCTGGAACTCGTCGCCCGCGTCGAGGCGGAGCACCGCGCAGGCGCAGCCGGCGGCGAGCGAGTCGAACAGCGTGCGCAGCTGGGCCAGCCCGCCCACGGGGCGGCCGTCCGACCAGGGCCAGACGCGCGGCTCGAGCTGGCCGTGGAGGTCGTTCACCGCCAGCACACGGAGCACGATCGAGTCGCGGGGGGCGGCGGCGCGCGCGCGCGGCGGCAGGCCGGCCAGGGCGCGCGCCTCGTCCTCGCGCGCGGCGGGGAGGAGCCGCCAGTGCGGGGTGGCGTAGCGCTCCACCCGCACCGTGTCGCGGAGGAGCGCGGCCTCGAGCAGGTCGCGCACGCCCGCCGTGCTCTCGTACACCACGGGCGCGCCGGCCAGCATCGTGAACCCGCCCCCGCCGCCGGCCCGGTAGTCGTTGAGCGCCAGCGTGAACGAGTCGGTGGGCGCCACGGCGCGCCCCCGCACCGTCAGCCGCGTCACCCGCTGGCCCGCCGGGCGGTCCAGGTCGAGGTCGTAGTCGGCGCCGCCGACGATGTCGAAGTTGAAGCCCGGGATGGCGGGGTCGGTGCGCAGGCGGCCGTCGGCGCCCACCACGTAGTAGCGCGCGCTCTGCTCAAGGTAGGCGCGGAGCGCGGCGCCCGAGATGCGGATCGCCTTGAGGGTGTTCTCGTACGGGTAGATGCCGAAGAGGTCGGCGCGGCGCACGTCCCCGGCCGGGAGGCCGCGGCGCGGGTCGAACGCCGCGGTGCTCGCGAGGTCGGCGTGCGCCGCCTGACGCTCCACGTCCAGCACCCAGTCCACGAGCGGGGTGGCGCCGGTGCGGCCGGCGGCCCCCGCCAGCTCCCCCGTGGTGCTCCCCACCACCTCCTGGGTCCAGGTGCGCACCGCGGCGGCCATCGGCTCCAGGCGCCGGCTGAGCCGGGGATCCTCCGGCACCGCGGCCAGCGGCACGAGCTCGGCCCGGACGCCGTCGAGGCGCCACCCCGCCCCCGCCCGACGGAGCGAGAGATGCACCACCGAGAGGCTCTGCGCGAAGTTCTTCGGCTGCACGAAGTGGACGCCCCCCAGCACCGAGTCGCGCATCTGCCGGTGCGAGTGGCCCACGACCACGATGTCCGGGCGGCTCGAGCCGGCGGCGAGCCCGGCGGCGGCGTTCTCCTCGCCGACGCCGGTGGTGTCGTAGGTGGCCGCCCCGTCCATCCCGCTGTGGATCAGGGTCACCACGACGTCGGCCTGGCGGCGCATCGCGGCGAAGAGCGCGCTCCGGTCCCCCACCGGCGCGATCCGCAGGCGCCCGCGGAGCTTGGCGCCGTCCCACACCATCGCCCCGGGCGTGGTGAGCCCGGCGATGGCCACCCGCACCTGCCCGCGCGGGATGGTCACGAACGCCGGGAAGAGGAGCGTGTCCGCGCCCTCCGGCCCCGCGCCGGGGACGTAGCAGTTGGCGCAGACCGGACGGAAGGTGGCGCCCGCGTAGGCGCGCCGGAAGAAGTCGAAGCCGTAGTTGAACTCGTGGTTCCCCGGCACCGCGGCGTCATAGCCCAGCGCGTTGAGCGCCTCGACCAGCGGGTGCGTGGCCCGCGGGTGCGACACGAAGTAGGTGGCGAAGGGGTCGCCCTGCAGGAGGTCGCCCGCGTCCACCAGCACCACCTCCCCCGGGTAGCGCGTCCGCAGCGAGTCGATCACCGTCGCCGCGCGGGTGAGCCCGCCGCCGAAGGGACGGCCCGCGACGAAATCCCATCCCCCCGCGTGGCCGTGCACGTCGGTGGTGGCCACCAGCACGATGTGGGCGGTGTCCTGGGCGGCGAGGGGCGGGGTCGCGGCGAGGAGGGCAAGGAGCAGCGCGGCAGGACGACGCGCGCGTCGGAGGGACGTCGGCATCCGTCCAATATAGGGAAGCCCGCCCCGCCCCTAATAGAGACGGCGCCCCCGCGCCGCCGGGGCCACGGCTTGCGTGCATATCGCTGGGCATATATATGTTGAGCCGGATATGAGCGACCGTCCCTCCCCCGCCGAGGTGCTGCTGGCCGTGGCCGAACCGACCCGGCTGCGCATCCTCAATTGCCTCGCGGCGGCCCCGCTCTTCGTCTCCGACCTCCAGGCGGTGCTCAAGCTGCCGCAGCCCACCGTGTCGCGGCACCTCAAGGTGCTGCGCGAGGCGGGCGCGGTGCAGGACACGCCGGTGGCGCAGTACGTGCTCTACCGCCTGCGCCGCGACACCGACCCCGACGGACGGATGATCGCCGCGGTGCTCGACGGCCTGGCGCGCGACGACGCCTTCCGCGCCGAGCGGCAGCGGGCCGCCGAGCGGAGCCGGCACCACACCCGGCTCCGCGTCCTCGAACCGTCCCACGACTGACCCCGTGACCCACCGCATCCTGGTCGTCGACGACGAGCCCGACATCACGGCGCTGGTGGCCTACCACCTCGCCAAGGCGGGGCACCGGGTGTCCACCGCCAGCAACGGCCCCGACGCGCTCAAGGCGGCGCGCGAGGAGCGCCCCGACATCGTGATCCTCGACGTGATGCTGCCGGGGCTCAGCGGCTACGACGTGCTCGAGGAGCTCCGCCGCCGCGAGGAGACCCGGGACGTGGGGGTCATCCTCCTCACCGCGCGGCGCGAGGAGCCCGACCGCATCCGGGGGCTGAGCCTCGGCGCCGACGACTACCTCACCAAGCCCTTCTCGCCGCACGAGCTCTCGCTCCGCGTGACCGCGCTGCTGCGCCGCCTCGGCGCGCCGGCGGTCGCCGCGGGGTCCACGCTCTCGGCGGGCCCCATCACGATAGACCGCGCGGCGCACCGGGCCACGGTGCACGGACAGGAGCTCGACCTCACCGCCACGGAGTACAAGCTCCTGCTGACGCTGCTGGAGCGCCGGGGCCGGGTGCAGTCACGACCGCAGCTGCTCGAGACGGTCTGGGCGGCGCAACCCGACATCCAGACCCGCACGGTGGACATGCACGTCCAGCGGCTCCGCACCAAGCTGGGCGACGCCGGGGACCTCATCGAGACGGTGCGGGGCTTCGGCTACCGGCTGGCCGCCGACCGGAGCGTCAAGGGCCGATGAGCCTCCTGGGCCGGCTGGTGACCGCGACGCTCCTCGTGCTGGTGGTGGCGATGGGGGCGCTCGTCTGGGCGGCGGAGGTCTCCCTCCGGCGCGACCTGGCGAACGACCTGGCGACCGCGCTCGAGCGCGAGGCGCGCCTGGTGGCGGCGGCGCTCCCGGCCGACTCCGCGGGCCGGCGCGCGGCGGTGCACCGGCTGGGGGCGGAGAGCGGCCACCGCATCACCCTCATCGACGCGGAGGGGCGGGTGGTGGCCGAGAGCAACGCCCCCGACGGCGCGCTCGGCTCCATCGGCAACCACGCGGGCCGGCCCGAGGTGCGGCAGGCGCTCGCCACCGGGGTGGGCCGCGCCACGCGCGCCAGCGCCACCTTCGGCCCCAGGCTGCTCTATGTGGCCGTGCGGGGCGGCCCCTCCATCGTCCGGGTGGCGGCGCCGTACGCGCAGGTGGACGCCACGGTGCACCGGGCGCAGCGCGCCGTGCTCGTCGCGGTGCTCGTGGCGCTGGGCGTGGGGACGCTCCTGGCCCTCTTCACCGGGCGCACGATCGCGCGCCCGCTGGTGGCGATCGGCCAGGCCGCGCGCGCCATCGCCGCGGGACAGCCCCCGCGGTTCCCGCACTCGTCCATCACCGACGTCGAGGCGCTGGTGCAGGCGCTCCGCCAGATGCACGGGCAGCTCGGCGAGCGCTTCACCCAGCTCCGGCAGGAGCGCGCCGAGGTCGCGGCGGTGCTCGAGGCGATGGTCGAGGCGGTGGTGGCCGCGGACGCCCGCGGCCGGGTGGTGACCGCCAACGGCGCGCTCCGCCGGCTGCTGGGATACCCGGCCGACGCCGCACTGCCCGAGCTCCCCCAGCTCTTCCGCGCCAAGGCGGCGCGCGAGGTGGTGGACCAGCTCCGGGCCGGCGAGGCGGTGGCGGGGCGGGAGCTCGAGCTCGAGGGACGCGTCCTGCTCGCGAGCGGGCGTCCCCTGCCCGACGGCGGGGTGGTGCTCGTGCTCCACGACCTCACCGAGGTGCGCCGGCTCGAGGCGGTGCGACGCGACTTCGTCACCAACGTCTCGCACGAACTCAAGACGCCCCTCACCTCGATCTCGGGCTACGCCGAGACCCTCCTCGGCGACCGGCCCGACGAGGCGACGGCGGAGCGCTTCCTCCAGGTGATCCTGGGGAACGCGCGCCGGATGCAGCGGCTGGTGGACAGCCTCCTCGACCTGGCGCGCATCGAGTCGGGGGGATGGCGGCCCCGGGCCGAGCCGGTGGGGGTGGCGGCCGCGGCGCGCGAGATCTGGGCGGGGCTCGACGGCCGGGCGGCCCAGCGGCAGGTCACCTTCGCGGTGGAGGAGGAGGGCCCGGATCCCGTCACGGCCCACGCCGACCCCGACGCGCTGCGGCAGGTGCTCACCAACCTGCTGGACAACGCGCTGCGTCACTCCCCGGCGGGGGGGCGCATCACCTGCCGCGCGCGGCGGGAGGGGGGCGGCGTGGCGGTCGAGGTCCAGGACACCGGCGCGGGCATCGCGCGCGAGCACCTGCCGCGGATCTTCGAGCGCTTCTACCGCGCGGACCCCTCCCGCGCCCGCGAGGCGGGGGGGACGGGACTCGGGCTCGCCATCGTGAAGCACCTCGTCGAGGCCCACGGGGGCCGGGTCTGGGCGCGCTCCGAGCTGGGCCAGGGCGCGGTCATCGGGGCGTTCTTCCCCGACCCGCCGCCGGGCTGAGCCCGGCGGGGCCCGGCGGCCGGGGGGTGTTACCCAGGCGTTACGCACCGGCAGTTGGCGCGTGACGCCTGTTGCCGTGTTTTCCTGCCGACCGACGCCGCGAGCCCGCGGCGGCACGGCAGACCTCAACCGGAGTCCGGAGATGCAGATGCGTGTCGGGAAGTGGGCGCTGGCGGCCGCGGCGCTGATCCTTACGGCGGCCCCCCTCGGGGCCCAGCAGGCCCCGACGGTGACCGTGGGCGGCGTGGGCTACGCCCAGTGGAACTACAACCTGTCCGGGACCCAGCACCTCAACGCGTTCGACGTCACGCGCACGTACATCAACATCAACGCCAAGTTCTCGGGCGGCGTCTCCACCCGGGCCACCAGCGACATCTACCGCAACGCCGACGGCTCGCTGGCCTACCGGCTCAAGTACGGCTACGTGGCGTACCAGCCCGAGGGCCGGCCCACGACGTTCAAGCTCGGCCTGGTGCAGACGCCGTGGGTCTCCCGCGAGGAGGACCTCTGGGAGTACCGGATGCAGGGGCCGATCGCGCTGGACCGCAACAAGATCATGACCTCGGCGGACTTCGGCCTGAGCGCCGACACCCGGATCGGCGACCGGCTCGAGCTGAACGCCGCGGTGGTGAACGGCGAAGGGTACTCCAAGAGCGAGGGGGACCAGCGCAAGGACTTCCAGCTGCGCGCCTCGTACCGGCTCGCCTCGAGCGATGACACCGGCCCCTACGGCGGCCTGCGCGTGAGCGGCTACGCCGGCCTCGGGCGGCCCACCGGCGGCGGCGTGCGGGACCGCTTCATCGGGATGCTCTCCTACCGCACCCGGCAGTACACCGTCGCGGCCGAGTACGTGAGCACCGCGGACAGCAGCACCGCGACCCCGACCCCCAAGACCACCGGGAGCCTGGTCAGCGCCTTCGCCCTCTACCACCTGCCGAGCTCCAAGGTCACGCTCCTCGGCCGGGTGGACCTCTACGACCCGAACACCGACGCCAGCGACGACAAGTCGACCCGCGTGATCGGCGGCGCCTCGTACCAGCTCAGCCCGAACCTCCGCCTCCTGGCCGACGTGGACCTCCTCTCGCACGAGGCGGGGGACCCCGAGGTGGCCGTGGACCCGCGGCAGCAGTTCCTGTTCCAGGCCCAGTTCTCCTTCTGACGACCCCCTGACCCTTTGCACGGGATCCGAACGATGCGCATCCTCCGCTCCTTCCTCGCCCTCGCGGCGCTCGGCCTTGCGGCCGGGCCCCTCGGGGCGCAGCAGTCCCTCACCGGCGCCGGGGCCACCTTCCCCGCGCCGATCTACCAGAAGTGGTTCGCCGAGTACGCCCGGGCGCACAACGTCCGGGTGAACTACCAGGCCATCGGCTCGGGCGGCGGCATCCGGCAGTACACCGAGGGCACCGTGGACTTCGGCGCCAGCGACGGCCCGATGACCGACACGATGATCGCGGCGGTGGGCGGGAACGTGGTGCACATCCCGACCGTGCTCGGCGCGGTGGTGATCACGTACAACCTCCCGTCGCTCGGCGCCACCAAGCTCCGCCTCGACGGCGCCACCATCGCCGACATCTTCCAGGGCCGCATCACCCGCTGGAACGACCCCCGCATCGCCGCGCTCAACCCGGGGGTGGCCCTCCCCGCGATGGACATGGTGGTGGTGCACCGTTCCGACGGCTCGGGCACGACCTACGTCTTCACCGACTTCCTCTCCAAGGTCTCGCCCGACTGGAAGTCCTCGGTGGGGAACGCCGTCTCGGTCAACTGGCCCACCGGCCTCGGCGGCAAGGGGAACGAGGGCGTGACCCAGCAGGTGCGCCAGCTCGAGGGGAGCGTCGGTTACGTGGAGCTGGTGTACGCCATCAGCAACCGCCTCCCCTACGCGCTGGTCAAGAACGCCGCGGGCCAGTACGTGGAGCCCACGCTGGAGAGCGTGAGCGCCGCCGCGGCCGGCGCCCGGCTCGCCCCCACGACCGACTTCCGCGTGAGCATCACCAACGCGGCGGGGCGGACCTCCTACCCGATCAGCTCGTTCACCTGGCTCCTCATCCGCAAGGACAACCCCGACGCCGCCAAGGCGCGCGCCATCCGGGACTTCCTGAACTGGATGATCAGCCCCGCGGCGCAGGAGATGACCAAGCCCCTGGCCTACGCGCCGCTGCCGCAGCCGGTGGTGGAACTGGTCCGGGCGCGCCTCCGCACCCTGACGGCCAACGGCCAGCCGATCCGCTGACGCCCCCGCCCCACCCTGCCCCCCTCGCCCTCGCGGGCGAGGGGGGTAGCTTCTTGGGGGGACCGGTTCCCGGTCACCGTGACACGTCCGTTACACGGCGGTGACCGTTCCGCCGGGCCGCTCCGCTAGGCTACCCCCCGATGACCGAGCCCACCGCCACGCCTCCGAGCCTCGCCGGCGCCCCGCAGGGGGACCGGGTGTTCCGTGGCGTGCTGACGCTCCTCGCGTCGGCGGTGCCGGTGCTGCTCGTGCTCCTCGTGCTCCAGCTCTGGCACGGGGCGCACCCCGCCCTGGAGCGGTACGGGCTCTCGCTCCTCACCGAGAGCACCTGGGACCCGGTGGCGGAACGGTTCGGGGCCCTCCCGCTGATCGCGGGGACGCTCCTGTCGTCCGCGCTGGCGCTCCTCATCGCGGTGCCGCTCTCGCTCGGCGTCGCGATCTTCCTGACCGAGTTCGCCTGGCTGCGGATCCGGGGCCCGGTGACGTTCCTCATCGAGATGCTGGCCGCGATCCCGAGCGTGGTGTACGGGCTCTGGGGGGTGTTCGTGCTGATCCCCTTCCTGCGCGCCACGCTGTTCCCCTTCCTGCGCGACACCTTCGGCTTCCTGCCCTTCTTCGCGGGCCCGGTCTACGGCCCCTCGATGCTCTCGGCCGCCATCATCCTCGCGATCATGGTGATGCCGTACATCATGTCGGTGTCGCGCGAGGTGCTGCTGGCGGTGCCGCGGTCGCAGCGCGAGGCGGCGCTGGCGCTCGGGGCGACGCGCTGGGAGGCGGCGATCACCGCGGTGGTGCCGTACGCCCGGAGCGGGATCATCGGCGCGGTGATCCTGGGCCTGGGACGCGCCCTGGGCGAGACGATGGCCGTGACGATGCTCATCGGCAACCGGCACGAGATCAGCGCCTCGCTCCTGGCGCCCGGCTACACGATGGCCGCCGCCATCGCCAACGAGTTCGCCGAGGCCACGGCCGACATCCACCTCGCGGCCCTCACGTACGTGGCGCTGGCGCTCTTCGTGGTGACGCTCCTGATCAACGCCGCGGCGCGGCTCCTCATCTGGCGCGTGGCCCGCCGGGCCGGGGGGCGCGCGTGAGCCGCGCGGGGCGCCGCCTGCGCGGCCGGCTGATGACGGCGCTCCTGGGCCTCGCGGTGGTCGTGGCGGTGCTCCCCCTGCTGCTCATCCTGGGGACGCTGGTCTGGAAGGGGGCGGGGAGCCTCGACTGGGCCTTCTTCACCCAGGTGCCGGCCCCGCCCGGCGAGACCGGCGGCGGCGTGGCGCACGCCATCGTGGGCACCCTGCTCATCGTGGCGATGGCGGCGCTGATCGCCCTCCCGGTGGGGATCGGGGCGGGGCTCTACGTGGCCGAGTACCCGCACACGCGGCTCGCCTGGATCACGCGCTTCCTGGCCGACGTGCTCAACGGCACGCCCAGCATCGTGGTGGGGGTGTTCGCCTGGACCTTCGTGGTGGCCAACCAGAAGCACTTCAGCGCCCTGGCGGGGAGCGTGGCGCTCGCCATCCTGATCATCCCGATGGTGCTCCGCACCACCGAGGAGATGCTCAAGCTCGTGCCCCACGCCCTGCGCGAGGCCGCGCTGGCCCTCGGCTACCCGCGCTGGCGCACCGCGCTCACGGTGGTGGCGCGCACCACCCTGCCGGGCATCGTCACCGGCTGCCTCCTGGCGCTCGCCCGCGCCGCGGGCGAGACCGCGCCGCTCCTCTTCACCGCCCTCGGCAGCCAGTATTTCTCCCTCAACGTGCGGCAGCCGATGGCGGCGCTGCCGCTCGTCGTGTTCGCCTACGCCACCGGCCCGTACGAGGAATGGCACCGCCTGGCGTGGGCCTCGGCGCTGGTGCTCATCCTCGTGGTGTTCGTGCTGAGCGTCGGGGCGCGGCTCGCCACCGGGAAGCGGGTGCGCGATGGCCACTGAGACCCCGCGCCTCGCCACCGAGCGGCTGTCGGCGATGTACGGCAAGGCCACCGCGGTGAAGGACGTGACCCTCGCCTTCGCCGCGGGGCAGGTGCACGCCCTCATCGGCCCGTCGGGGTGCGGCAAGTCCACCTACCTCCGCACCCTCAACCGGATGCACGAGCTGGCGGGGGGCGGGTGGATCACCGGCCGGGTGCTGCTCGACGGCGCCGACGTCTACGCCCGGGACGTGGACGTGATGGCGCTGCGCCGGCGGGTGGGGATGGTGTTCCAGCGCCCCACCCCCTTCCCCACGATGTCCATCTTCCAGAACGTGGCCGCCGGCCTGCTGCCGCGCCACGCCCTCCCCAAGGCGGAGCTCGCCGAGCGGGTGGAGGGGGCGCTCCGGCAGGCGGCGCTCTGGGACGAGGTGAAGGACCGGCTGCACCGGAGCGCCACCGCGCTCTCGGGGGGCCAGCAGCAGCGGCTCTGCATCGCGCGCACCCTGGCCCCGCGCCCCGAGGTGATCCTCCTCGACGAGCCCACCTCGGCGCTCGACCCGGTCGGCACGCTCCGCATCGAGGAGCTCCTGGTGGACCTCAAGACGCAGGTCACCGTGATCATCGTGACCCACAACCTGCAGCAGGCGGCCCGCGTCTCGGACACGACGAGCTTCTTCTACCTCGGCGCGCTGGTGGAGAGCAGCCCCACCCGGCAGCTCTTCACCGCCCCGCGCGAGGAACGCACCGAGACCTACCTCACCGGA
>DASTRQ010000097.1:0-2500 GCA_035761145.1 Gemmatimonadales bacterium | reverse complement strand
TTCCACCTGTCGAAATCCCGAAAACAGCTTCCCCCTCTCCGCGGCCGCGGAGAGGGGGAAGCTGTTTTCGGGATTTCGACAGGTGGAATCCGAAGGGCACTCAGGGGCATTATTCGGTATGCTGGTGCTCGCCCTGACGTTGCTCGCCGGTACGCCCGCCGCCCCGCCTCGGGACACGATCCTGGTGCAGGCGCAGGCGGCGCTCGAGCGTGGCAACCCCTGGCAGGCGTACCGGCTCCTCCTCCCGCGCACGCGCGTGGCGCGTACCCGCACGCCCGAGACGGTGTGGCTCGCGGCGCAAGCGGCGGCAGGGTGGGGGGGCTGGCCGCAGGTCAGGTCGCTGCTGGCGCGGGAACGGTGGCTCGATTCCCGGTACCAGGGGGGCGGACTCGAGCTCCTGGCGCGCGCCTCGCTGGCGCTCGGTGACGACAGCGGCGCCGCCCGGCAGTCGCGACGAGCCCTGGCGGCCGCGCACGACGACTCGACGCGCGGAGTGCGCCGGGTGCTCCTGGCACGCGCCCTGGACCGTCAGGGGCTCCTCCCCGACGCGTATGAGGCGTATCTCCGTGCCGCGGGGGAGCTTCCCGCGGTGGCCGATTGGCTTACCCTGCGCGCCGCCACGACCGCCCCGGACCCCGCGCGCCGGGGCGAGCTCCTGGCCCGTCTCGGGTCGCCGCTGGCGCTGCGCCGAGCCCCGTCCTCGCTGGCCCTCGCCTTTGCGGCGCGACAGGAGTGGGCCCTCGCCCGGGATGCGTGGTACGTCGCGGGAGACTCCACCGAGGGGCTCCTGGCGGCGATCCGCCTCGCCGCGCGCCCCGAGTATCGCGCGCCCCTCCTGGCCGCGCTCGACCGCGCCCGTGCCGACCAGCTCCCCCGGCTCCTTTCCGCCTTCGACGACGCCTACGCGCCGCTCACCGCCGACGAACAGCTGGTGATGGCCCGCGCCGCGACCCGGGCCGGGGATGCGCGGCGCGCGGTGACCGGATTCCAGCGCGCGCCACACCCGCTCGCCCCCGACGACCAGTGGCGCTACGGCACGGCGCTCCTCCGCCTGGGGCGCCCGCGGGATGCCGAGAAGGTCTTCGCCACGGTCGACGGCCCAGGCGGGTTGATGGCCCGCGCCTGGTACGACCGCGCCCGCGCCCTCAGCCGGCTGGGGCTCGGCGACTCGGCGCGCGCGATGCTGCGCACCCTTCCCGACCGGTTCCCCGCGGAATCGGTGGCCGGCAACGCCCTCGCCCTCGCCGCCGACCTTGCCGTGGACCGGGGGGACGATTCGACCGCGCGGGCGCTCTGGCTGCGACTCGCCGACCAGCTGCCGGCCAGCCGCTTCGCGCCCTATGCGCGTTTCGAGGCGGCGCTCACCCGCTACGTGGGCGGTGATCCGGCCGGCGCCGCCGCCGAGTTCGATGCGCTGGCGAGCCGCCCGGGTCCCGAGGCGATGGCCGCCACCTACTGGGCGGGGCGGGCACTGGCGGAGACGGGAGACTCGGCCGGCGCGATGCTCCGCTGGCGCACCGTCGCCACCGTGGCGCCCGAGACCTACTATGCCCTGCTCGCGGGGCGGCGGCTCGGCCTGGTGCCGTGGGCGCCCGGGGGCACGCCCGACCTCGCACCGCGCGGGGCGGCGGCCGCGGCCACCCGCCGCATCCTCCTCCTCGAACGGCTGGGTCTCGACCTCGAGGCCGGATGGGAGGCGGATGAGCTCGCCAATGCCAACGGGGACGCCGCCTGGCTGCTCGATGCCGCGCGGGCGCTCGCCGCGGTGGGGCGCTCCGCCCCCGCCGCCAGGCTCGCCCGCCGCGCGATCGCCGCCGGCACCGCCGACACGGTCACGGCCTATTACCTCATCTACCCGGTGCTCCACGCCGACGTCCTCGGCGCCGAGTCCGAGACCCGCGGTCTCGACCCGGCATTCACCGCGGCGCTCATCCGGCAGGAGTCCACCTTCGATCCCGAGGCGGTGTCGGGGGCGGGGGCGCGGGGGCTGATGCAGGTGATGCCCGAGGTGGGGCGCCGCCTCGCGCGCCAGCTTCGCTGGCCGCTCTGGGATCCGGTGCTCCTCTTCCAGCCCGACGTGAGCCTCGAACTCGGCCACTTCCACCTGAAGAACCTCTTCGACCGCTACCGGGGGGAGTCGAACGTGCTGGTGGCATACAACGCCGGCGGCGGGCGGATCGCCCCGTGGCGCGCACGCCCCGGCGCCGACGACCCGGAGGTCTTCATCGAGCGGATCCCCTACGCCGAGACGCGCGATTACGTGCGGATCGTGCTTCGCAACGCGGAATACTATAGAAGGATGTACGACTGGACCTGCGGGTCTGGAGACGACGTGCCGCCGGAGGACCGCGTCGCGGAGACGGGGGTGCGGGTGCTGAGCTGCAGCTAGGCGGGTGAGGCGGGAAGGCGGGTAGGGCGGGTAGGGCGGGTAGGGCGGGTGGGGCGGGTGGGGCGGGTGGGGGGAGGGTGCGCGACGAGCACCTCGACCACAAGGAGTCAT
>DASTRQ010000096.1:0-4587 GCA_035761145.1 Gemmatimonadales bacterium | reverse complement strand
CGGCGTCGAGGTGGCCACCCCGCTCCGGATCGAGGGGAGCGACACGGCGCTCGTCGTGGTGCACGGGTTCGTCCCCTCGGACGATGCGATGTCGGTGGACCTCGCCCCGCTCGACGAGACGGGCCCGCGGAGCGTGCACGGCATCGCCTTCTCCCTGCCCACCGCGGCCGACAGCGGCGCCCCCCTGCTCCGGAACGGCGCGCGCACCTACGGCCGCCTCGACCTGACGAGCGTGCGCGCGGCGCTCCCCTACCCCGTCTACGACGTGGCGGTGTGGCAGGAGCGCGACAGCGGGATGACCGGGATGCCGGTCCGGCTCGGGGCGCCGGTGGTGAGCGAGGGGCCGCATTTGTCGTATGCGATACAATGGTTCGCGTTCGCGGTGATCTTCGGGGTGGGAGGGGTCGTATACCTCCTACGGAAGAGGGATGAGGGAGGACCGAACGCCGCTCCGTGACCCCTACGGCCCCGCCTCGCACTGCGTCAGCACCACGGAGTGCAGCTTGGTGACCAGCGCCACCGTGTGATCGGCCATTCCGCGCAGGCGCGCGTACTCGTTGTAGACGAGCCGGCCGGTGGTCAGGGCAAGGACCAGCTGGGCTTGGATCTCCACCCCTGAGCCGCGGGCGATCAGCAAAAAGCTCGCGAATTCCGCTCGTCGCGCCCGGCCATGACCTTCGGCGATATTGGACACCACCGAGAGGCTCGCACGCCGCAGCTGGTCCGCGAGCGGATAAGCGCCGCGGAATCGCGCCGACCGCGTCACGCGGTCGAGCTCGACGGCCAGCTGGCGGGCCACCCGCCAGGCCAGCAGACGCTCGAATCCCGCCATCCTGCACCGTAGCAGAAGCCGCGCCGCCCTGCGTCATCATTCTGACGCAGGGCGGCGCATTCACCCGCAGCACCGGGAGAGGCGCTCCCGCTTCCCTCCTTGCCTCTTCCGTCCCCTACCTGGGACCCCCATCCAGGCTGTAGATCGTCGCCGTGCTCGGCGCCCGCTCCCGCTGCAACCGCGCCGCGACCTGTTCCGCCTGCCGGAGCGCGCGGATCACGTTGAGCCCGGCGAGCTTCTTCAGGTCCGCATCGCTCCAGCCGCGCTGGATGAGCGCCGCGAAGAGCCTGGGGTAGGTCGAGACGTCCTCGAGCCCCTCCGGGGTCTCGTCGATGCCGTCGAAGTCGCCGCCCAGGCCGACGTGGTCGATGCCGGCCACGTCGCGGACGCGCTCGATCATCGCGACCACGTCGGCGATGGTGGCGCGGGGCATCGGGTGGCCGGCGCGGAACTCCTGGCGCATCCGGCGCAGCTGCGCGGTGTCGGTGACGCCGGCCGAGAGCTGCGCGAACTGGGCGCGGTAGCTCGCCATCGAGTCCACCTGCGCGCGCGAGATGAAGCTCGGCACGAAGTTCACCATCACCACGCCGCCGTTCTGCCTGAGGCGCGCCAGGATGGAGTCCGGCACGTTGCGCGGGTGGTCCACGACGGCGCGGGCGGAGCTGTGGCTGAAGATCACCGGCGCCTCGCTCACGTCGAGCGCGTCGCTCATCGTGCCGGGGGAGACGTGGCTCAGGTCCACGAGCATCCCCAGCCGGTTCATCTCGCGCACGACCTCCTTGCCGAAGGGGGTGAGCCCCCCGTGGCGGGCGCTGTCGAGCGCGGCGTCGGCCCAGTCGAGCGTCACGTTGTGCGTGAGCGTCATGTACCGCGCGCCCAGGTCGTAGTACGCGCGGAGCGCGCCGAGGGAGTTCTCGATGACGTGCCCGCCCTCCATCCCGAGGAGGGAGGCCACCTTGTGGCGGCGGAACGCGCGCTCGATCCCGTCGGCGGTGGTCACGAACTCGAGATCGTTGGGATACGCGGCGATCATCCGCCGGGCGATGTCGAACTGCTCGAGCTGCACCCGCGCGAAGCCCGAGTCCTTGATCTCGCCCGGCACGTAGATGGACCAGAACTGCCCGCCCAGGTGCCCGGCGCGCATCCGCGGGATGTCGGTCATCCCACGCACGTGCCCACGGATGTCATACGCGGCGACGTCCATCGGGTGGTCGCGGTCGGTGCGGATCTCCCAGGGGAGGTCGTTGTGCCCGTCCACAAGGGGGGTGCTGGCGAGGAGCGCGTTGGCGCGGCGCAGGGCCTCGGCGTCGGAGATCGGCGCGGCCTGGGCGCGGAGACGGCCGGCCGGGAGGATGGCGAGGACGACGGCAAGGGAGGCGACGGCGCGACGGGACATTTGCTGACCTGGGAACGGGTGGGCGGGAGCGGGGGAGCGCTACGCGTGGGAACGCGGCGCGGGATGGGGCGGGAGCGCTTCGGGCCCGGGGTGCCTCGTATGATGGGCCTTCAGGCCCAGCGGGACAAGCTCCGGGCGCTTCACGAACTCGGGGCAGATCTCCTGGTCGTACTCATACGGGCCGCCGGTCTCGGCGTCGGTCCACGGGAAGCCGCGGCAGACGAGCGGGTAGTACGGCTTGGCGTGGATGGCGCAGCCGTTGGCCACGACGAAGACGCACTTCCCCTTCCGCACGCGCGTGCGCCACTCCCCCCAGCGGGTGAGGTACACCTTCCCCTCCCCCCACTCGGCGATGATGGCCTGGGCCTCCTCGTCGCTCACGGTGCTGCCGTAGTTGCAGCAGGCCGAGTCGTGGGGGCAGGGAAAGCAGGGGAGCTTCGGGAAGGCGCTCATCGGCGGGCCCGCACGAGTTCGGGGAGCGGGCGTCCTTCGACGGCCTGGGTCGGCGCGAGGCCGAGGAGCGCGGCGAGGGTCGGCGCGATGTCCACGGTGCGCGCCTCGCGCGCGGGGCGCGCCGGGCGGACGTGCCACCCCCAGAAGGCGATGGGCACGGCGCGGTCGAGGAGGTTGGTGCTCCCGTGATCGGTGTGCCCCCAGACGTAGCCGGGACGGATGGAGGCGGCGATGAGCCACCCCTGCCCCGGCGGGATGGCGCGGCGCCAGTAGCCCGCCTCGGGGGCGGTGCGCGGCGCGCGGGCGAGGGTGCGGGGGGTGTAGACGTTCCACACCCCCTCGTAGCGATGCGCCGCACTGGCGAGCCGGGCGGCGAGGGCGCCGACATCGATGCCGCGATCGCGCATTGCGGCGACGTCGCCGTAGATGAGGCCGTCCTCCTCCGCGAGGGAGAAGTCGGTGTGCCACCGGGCGCGAAGCTCGCGCCGGAGCGTGTCCACCATCGGCCAGAAGGAGACCCGCCCGGCCTGGCCGCCGGCGTCGCGGGTGTGTTCCGCCCACGACTGCACGCCGTGGTCGGCGCTCAGCACCCAGAGGGTGCGCTCGGCCGGCACGAGGCGCCCGAGGCTGTCCGCGAACCAGCCGAGCCACCGGTCGAGCCGGAGGAGGTGGTCGTGCATCTCCCTGGAGTCGGGGCCATAGTCGTGCCCCATCCGGTCGGTGGTGCTGAGGGAGACGACGAGGAGGTCGGTGCCGTCGGCGCGCTGGCCCAGGCCCACCTGGCGGGCCCCTTCGAGGGCCACGTCGAGGGTGAGCGAATCCATCCACGGGTAGTAGATGATGCGCCACGACATCGTGGCCGAGTCGGCGGGGGCCAGGTGGGGGAAGGTGAAGTCCCGGCCGCGGTGCTCCCAGGGCACCGAATCGCGTTCAGGATACGCGCTGTCGGGGAGGAGCGGCCGCCACGCGGCGCCGAGGAACTGGCGCCAGCCCGGGCGGGTGTTGTAGCGCTGCAGCCAGCCGGGGAGGGTGTCGCGGTAGTAACGGCTCGTGCCCCAGCGTCCGCCCGTCCACCAGTAGACATCGGTCTTGGCGCGCCCGACGGGGAGTATCGCGCCGCGGTCCTTGCGTGAGACGCTGAAGACCCGGGTCGCGGGGTCGCGGGCGAGCATCCAGTCGAAGAGCGTGGTCCCCTGGAAGCGGAGCGGCGACGCGGCGTCCCCCGTCCCGCCGCCGACGATGGGATAGGTCGAGTCGTTGACGCCGTTGTCGTTGGAGAGGATGCCGGTGGCGGCGGGGTTCCGGCCCGAGAGCAGGGTGGAGTGCCCCGGGGCGGTCTCGGTCATCGCGTGATCCTGGCGGCCGGCGAGGTAGAGCGTGCCGGTGTCGAGGATGCGGCGGAACCCGCCGGTGAACTGCGCCCCGAAGCGCGTGAAGTAATCGGGGCGCATCTGGTCCACGACCACGAGGATGGTGAGCTGCGGGTGCTCGCGGGGAGCGGGGGCGACGGGGCGCGGGAGGGCCGGGGTCGCCTGGAGGAGCAGGAGGAGGGCGCCGAGCATCTCATAAGATACTCGGCGCGGGGAGGATGGGAGCGGGGAATCGTGATCAACGGGTGTTGTCGGGCGGCTGCCTTTGAGACAGTCCAGGAGTAGGGGCATGCCTTCGGGGTCACTGCGAACGTCGCCTCCGGGACCCCCCATGTTTGGCCCGTTTCTCACAATACAAGGCGATGGCGGATAAGGTGATGAGTCGCGCTATCAATGGATACTGCGATGGGGTGCGCGAGCACCTCTCCGTGGGCACGAATCACGCCACCGTTCCAACCAAGATCAGCGCCAATCTTCTGCGTACTCTTGCGAGAGGTTTGTTGTGATTGCAGGAGCATTTCCACCGCCGACTGGCA
>DASTRQ010000095.1:0-11530 GCA_035761145.1 Gemmatimonadales bacterium | reverse complement strand
GAGATGCGCCGGGTGGTGGATCTCCTGCACGGGCAGGCGGTGCTCCCGCCCCGCGCCGGGCACGCCAGCGGCACGTACGACGCCGACGTCTCGAAGTGGGTGATGGCGTACATCATCGGCCGCGAATGGGAGCCGTTCGCGGTGAAGGCGTTCGACGCGGCGGGCGGGGGACGGCAGACGCGGTACCGGGGCCGCTTCCTCGAGATGGCGCGCGGACCGCGGATGGACGCCTGGATGGCGGAGCAGTGCGACCACCTGCTGGGCTACGAGTTCGACCGCTACCACGCGCTCCGGCCGGTGGCCTACACCAACTGGCCCACGCTCGACCCGCTGCGCCACCCCACCGAGGCGAGCACCCGCGAGGAGGCCGCGTGGCGGCGCCGGGCGGGACGGCCGCTCGTGGGGAGCCGGCGCGAGTACGAGAACGACGCCATCGGGCTCGACGCCGCGCTGGTGCACCCTACCTCGCGGAATCCCGCCGGCTGGTTCGCGAGCTTCCACGCCTACCCGTACTATCCCGACTTCATGGATCTCGATCCCGGGTACGCACGGGCGCGCTCGAGCCTCGGGCCCTCCAGCTACTTCGGGTACCTGGCCGACCTCCGGCGCCACCTCGCGGGGATCCCGCTCCTCATCGCGGAGTACGGCGTCCCTTCGAGCCGCGGCGACGCGCACCTCCAGTCGCAGGGGTGGGACCACGGCGGGCACGACGAGGCGGCCCAGGCCTCGATCGACGCGCGGCTCACGCGCGAGATCCGGGAAAGCGGCGCCGCGGGCGCGATCCTCTTCGCGCTCCTCGACGAGTGGTTCAAGAAGAACTGGGTGGTGATCGACCTCGAGATCCCGCTCGAGCGGACCCGGCAGTGGCACAACCTGATGGACGCCGAGCAGAACTACGGGATCTGGGCCATGGAGGCCGGCGACACCGCCACCCGCCCGGTGCTCGGCGGCGAGGTCTCGAAGTGGCGGGCCCTCCAGCCGACGGACTCGGGGAGCGCCGGCACCCTCCGCCTGGGGGCCGATGCGAGCTGGCTCTACGTCGGGATGGAGCTCCGCGGGATGGCGGGGCGCCCGTTCCCGTGGGCCCGCGAGGGGATCCAGCTGGGGCTCGACACCTACCGGCGCGACCTTGGCCAGCGACGCCTCCCCTCCGGCGCGCTGGCGCACGATGTGGGGTTCGAGTTCCTCGTGGACCTCCAGGGTCCCGACAGCGGCCGCGTCCGGATCACCCCCGACTACTCCCCCTACCGGCCGCTGCCGGGCGCGTCCGAGTCGCGGGATGATCGCGGGACGTTCTACCACCGCCCCGCGGCGAGCCGCCCGCGCACGGACGGGGCGTGGGCCCCGATGGAAGTGATCACGAACCGCGCGCGCTTCGGACGGGACGGGAGCTTCTACCCGGCCCAGGGGGTGGATCGCGGGGCCCTCCGCTACGGGACCGAGGCGGCCTCCACACTGAGCGATTGGTGGTATGATGAAACGGCCGGGATGCTCGAGCTTCGCCTCCCCTGGGGGTTACTGAATGTGACCGATCCGTCCACGCTGACCGTGCTGCACGACACCGCCGGCTCCGGCGAGGTCACCGCCACCGCGCCCTTCGGTACCACCACCACCGACGGGGTGCTGGCCGGGATGGTGCGCTACGCGCGGGGCGCGGCGCCGCGGATCACCGCCGCCACCCCCGAGCTCGACGGCGGGTGGCGCCGGGAGCGGTTCCATCACTTCACCTGGGCGCCGTGGGAGACCCCCGTCTGGCACGCCCGGCTGAAGCCGGTGTATGAGGCGATGCGCGAAGCGTGGAGGGAGCGATGAGGATGCCCGCAGCGGCCTGCCGGGTGAGGCGGGCGACGGCCCTGGCGCTGATCTGCGCCGCCGCGCCCCTGCGCCCCTGCGCCGCGCAGACCGAGGCCGCCGACGCGCTCTGGGCGCAGGAGAAGTTCCCCGAGGCCCGTGCGGAGTACGAGAAGGTGCTGCGCCAGGACCCCTCGAACGTCCGTGCCAACTACCGGGTGGGGATCCTCCTGTCGTGGGACGGCCAGCTCGACTCCGCGCTCGTGATGCTGCGCCGCGCGCGCGCCGGCGACCGCGCCGACGCCGACCTGGAGCTGATGGAGGCGCGGGTCCTGGCGTGGGCGGGGCGCACGACGGAGTCGGTCGCCCACTACGACTCGATCCTGGCGCGCGACCCCGCGCGGCGCGACGCCTTCATCGGCAAGGCGACGGTGCTGGGCTGGGCCGGGCGCTACGACGAGGCCGACGCGGCGTACCGCGGCTGGCTGGCGCACGACCCCCTGGACGCCGAGGCGCTGGCCGGGCGGGCGCGCCTGCGCGCGTGGAAGGGGGACCTGGCGGGGGCGCGCACCCTGTACGCCGACGCCCTCGAACGCCTCCCCGGCAACGCCGCCGCGCTGGCCGGGCTGGCCCAGCTCGACCGCTGGGAGGGGCGCGAACGCCAGGCGCTGGCCCACGTGGACTCCGCGCTCCGCGCCGACCCGAACGACCGCGACGCCCTCCAGATGCGCCGCGAGATCCGCGCCGCCCTCCGCCCCCAGGTGAACCTCCAGCTTGGCTGGGGGGAGGACTCCGACGACAACCAGGCCTACTGGCAGACGCTCACCGCCTCCGACCGCCTGGGCGACGCGTTCACGCTGACCGGCGCCGTGGGCCTCTTCCAGGCCAGCGACCCGCTCGACGACGGCGACCGCACCTCGGGCGAGCTGGGCCTCGCGTGGAACCACGGCAATGTCGGGCTGAACGCGGGGGCGGGGGTGCGCACGCTGAGCGGCACCGCCGGCGCCGACCGGAGCGTGGCCACCCTGCGCGGCACGGTGAGCTGGCGCGCCGCGCCCACGCTGGGCCTCGGCCTCGGCGTGGCCCGCACCCCGTTCGACGAGACCGCGCGCCTGATCGGCAGCGGGCTCGACGTCACCACCGCCGAGGGGAACGTGGACCTCAAGGCGCGGCCCGATCTCGACCTGGGCCTCGGGCTCGGGGCGGCGTGGCTCAGCGACGGCAACACGCGCCGCTCGGTGGCGGTGGCGGCGAGCTGGTCGTTCGCCAGGTACTTCTTCGCCGGACCGGCCTACCGCTACGTGCGCTACGACGAGGGGGGGAACGGGTATTTCGCCCCCCGGCCCTACCAGCTCCTGGACCTCCGCCTGGGGGGTGCGCGGCGGTGGGGAGCGTGGGGGGCGCGGCTCGCCGGCGGGTTCGGCAGCCAGCGGATCGGCGACGGGGACGCCCAGGATGCCTGGCACGCCGAGGTGCGCGTCACCCGCTCGTTCAGGGTGCTCGATGAGCTGGCCCTGTGGGCCAACGTCACGAACGCGGCCTCGGCCAGCACCACGGGCGCCTTCCGGTACACCTCCGCCGGCCTCAGCGCCCGGATCGGGCTATAGCGGGCCGACGCGCGTTTTTTCGGTGACGGAGGAATGGTCGTGATGCCATAGCTTGGCACCATGCGCGACCACCGTTCGCTCCAGGCGTGGCAGAAGGCCAATCACGTCGTCCGCTGGGTCCTCGGGATGAGCCAGCAGCATTGGCGTCCCCCGGTGCGGGTGCCGTTCCTGCACCTCCAGACCGTCACGCTCCAGGTCCAACTGCACATCGCGCGTGGCAACGCGCTCCGGAGCCCGCGGCACTTCCGCCGGCACCTGGTGCTGGCCTATGCGGCCACGATCGAGTCGCTCGAACTGCTGGCGCTGCTCGAGGCCACCCACCTGGTGCCGAGCGGCGAGGCGGCCGACGCGGTGCGCTCGCTGGACCAGGTCAAGGGGGAACTGCTCAACATGATCCGGCAATACCGGCATTACCGGTAGGGCGTGGGACCACGGAGTGTCGGAGTGGCACGGAGGACCACGGAGAACTTCTTTGGCATGTGGTCTCGGACGGAGGGCTCCATTCGAGACCCCCACCAGCGCTTTTCTCCGTGCCTCTCCGTGCCCCTCCGACACTCCGTGGTCCCACGTCCAACGACCCCATAGCGCTCCCCGCCGGCGGCGTGCATCTTCCCTGCACTTTCCGGGAGCCATGATGAGCAACGGCACGACCCCGCGGGTGGCGGTCATCGGTGTGGGCGAGGTGGGGCGCGGGTGGGCCACCCTCGCGACCGCGCACGGCTGGCCCACGACCATCTTCGACACCGACGGCCGCGCCACCGCCGACGGCCAGGACGACGTGCTCCGCCGGGTGGAGTCGCTGGTGAGCGCGGGGCGCGCGCCGCGCGAGGTGGCCGACCGCGGCCTCGGCGAGCTGCGCGCCGGCCGGAGCCTCCTGCAGGCGGTGGGCGAGGCTGACTGGGTCATCGAGGCGCTCCCCGAGGACCTCCAGCTCAAGCAGAAGACCCTGGAGCAGGTGGAGCAGGTGGCCCGGAAGCGCGCCGTGCTCTCCTCGAGCACGGCGGGGCTCTTCGCCTCGCAGCTCTGCGGCCGGATGCGGCAGCCGGAGCGGCTCCTCGTGGCCAACCCGATGGTGCCGGTGGAGCTGATGCCGCTCGTGGAGGTCGTCCCCGGCCCCGCGACCGACGCCGAGGCGGTCGAGACGGTGCGGTACTACATCCGCCAGCTGGACCGGGTGCCGGTGGTGCTGGCCAAGGAAGTGCCGGGACACGTCGTGGGGCGCCTCACCGCCGCGCTCTGGCGCGAGGCGATCCACCTGGTGCTCGACGGCGTGGTGGACGTGCCCACGATCGATGCCGCCGTCCAGCTCGGGCCCGGCCTGGCCTGGACCGCGAGCGGGCCGCACCTGATGCGCGCGCTCGGCTCCGGGCCCGAGGGGATCGAGCAGCACGTGGCCCAGCGCCTCCTGGGCTTCGAGGAGCGGTGGAAGCAGCTCGCCAAGTGGGAGACCCTCGACACCGAGCAGCGGCTCCACCTCCAGCGCGCCATCGACAAGGCGTACCACGGCCGGGTGCCCGAGCTCCGGGCGGAGCGGAACAGCCGCCTGCGCCAGCTCCTCGAAGTGGCCGACCGCGGTCCCACCGCCGGCTGGCCGGGGGAACTCGACCTGGTGCGGCCGCCGGAAGCGGGTTGAGGCGCTCGCCTAGAAGGGGTGTTCCACGCTGAGGTACAGGAACGACCGGGTCGCGGCGTCGCCCACGGCGGGCATCCACGCGGCGCCGGGGACGATCTGCGTCCCCCCCGGGAGGTTGAACCCGTAGCGCGCGCCGAGGGTCACGGCCTGCTCCCAGGCGCGGGCGGTCTGGTGCGCGCCGGTGACCGTGACCCCCTGTTCCCACGCCGACTCGGCGACGAGGTTGAGCATCGGGGTCACGAAGAACATCGCGCTCACGCCGATCATCGGCGTGAGGGTCCCCGCCTGGTCGCCGGTGGCGTTCTCCGCGGCGGGGCGCCAGTCGGCGCCGAGGTTGCCGTGGATGGTGAGCCGGGAGGCCACTTCCCACGAGACCGGCAGCACCGCTGAGAGCCCCCAGCCGCCGTTCCCACCCCGGCGGTCGGCGTCGCCCACGGGGATGAGGAGGCCCAGCTTGGGGGCCGCGAAGAGCCGGCCGCGCGCACCCGCCAGCGCCTGCCAGCGCACCGCCGCCTCGGCGTCGCCGAGGGTGAGCCCCCCGTCCTGGACGCCGGTCAGCGTGTAGCTCCCCTGCCAGCGCTCGCCCCCCAGCGGCCACTCCTGGGAGAAGGCGAGCGCCGCATCGCCGTGGTGCAGCTCGCCGGAGACGATGTGCTGCACCACCCGGGGTTCCTGGTTGTAGGCCTCCTCCACCAGGAACGAGTTGTCCTCGAGCTTCCGGGGCTGCTGCGCAGAGGCCGTGGCGGCAACAAGGAGCCCGGGGAGCAGCAGGGCGAGGGTGCGGGGTGTCGAGAGGCGCATCAGGCGAGCCATCCGCGAATGGTGGTGGTGAGGAGCCAGAGGTTGAGCCCGATGATGGTCGCGGCCACCGCCCACGCGACGGCGGTGAGCAGCGGGCCGTTGGTGAACTCCCCCATCTTGCGCCGCTCGCTGGTGAACCGCACCAGCGGCACCACCGCGAAGCTCAGCTGGAGGCTCAGGATCACCTGGCTCAGGATGAGCAGCTGTCCCGCGCCGTGCTCGCCCGAGAGGGCCGTCACGATGACGGCGGGGACGATGGCGATGAGGCGGGTGATGAGCCGGCGCAGCCAGGGCGGGAGCCGGAGGTCGAGGAACCCCTCCATCACGATCTGGCCGGCCAGGGTGCCGGTGATGGTGGAGTTCTGCCCCGAGGCGAGGAGCGCCACGGCGAAGAGGGTGCTCGCCACGGTGGTGCCGAGGAGGGGCGCCAGGAGGTGGTAGGCGTCGCCGATGTCGGCGACGTCGTTCTGCCCGTTGGTGTGGAACACCGCCGCGGCGAGGATCAGGATCGCCGCGTTGATGAGGAAGGCGAACAGGAGGGCCAGCGTCGAGTCGATCGTGGCGTAGCGGATCGCCTCGCGCTTCCCCTCCGGCCCCGGCGCCGCCGCGCGGGTCTGCACGATGGAGCTGTGCAGGTAGAGGTTGTGCGGCATCACGGTGGCCCCGAGGATCCCGATGGCGATGTAGAGCTTCCCCGGGTCGGTCACGATCTGGACCGAGGGCACCAGTCCCCCGACCAGCGCGGCGACGTCCGGACGCGCCAGGAAGAGCTCGACGCCGAAGCAGACGCCGATCGTGGCGACGAGGGTCACCACGACGGCCTCGAGCCAGCGGAACCCCTTGTGCTGCAGCAGCAGGATCACCAGCACGTCCACCGCGGTGATCAGCACGCCCCACACCAGCGGGATCCCGAACAGGAGCTGCAGCGCGATGGCCGAGCCGATCACCTCGGCCAGGTCGCACGCCGCGATGGCCACCTCGCAGAGGACCCAGAGCGCGAAGCTCACCGGGCGGCTGTAGTGGTCGCGGCAGGCCTGGGCCAGGTCCCGCCCGGTCACCACGCCGAGCTTCACGGCGAGCGACTGGAGCAGGATCGCCATCAGGTTGCTGAGCAGGATGACGCTGAGAAGCGTGTACCCGAAGCGCGCGCCGCCCGCGATGTCGGTGGCCCAGTTGCCGGGGTCCATGTACCCCACCGCCACGAGGTAGCCGGGCCCCGCGAAGGCGAGGAGCTTGCGCCACCAGGGGAGCCCCGGCGCGACGCGCACGCTCTGGAACACCTCGGGGAGCGACGGCGAGCGCCGCGGCAGGCGCCAGCCGGACTCGAGCTCCTCGACCGGCGGGGTGGCGGAGGTGTTCACGCGCCCTCCGGCAGGCAGAGCACCTGCGCGCCGAGCTGATGCCCCACCACGTGCGCCTGGCCGCCGACCTCGACGGTCACCGGCCCCGCAAAGGGGGCCCGCGCGAGCACCGTCACCGCCGCCCCCGGCACCAGGCCGATGGCCGCGAGGTAGCGGAGCCGCTCGGCGTCCTCGGCCTGCACCCGGCGCACCGTGGCCGCCCCCTCGGCGAGCTCGGTGAGCGGGGTGTACACCGCCTCGGCGATCGAGCCGTCGGGAGCGGGGATCGGGTCGCCGTGCGGGTCCACGCTCGGATTCCCCAGCGCCTGCGCCATCCGCTCGATCAGGTCGTCGCTCACGGCGTGCTCGAGCCGCTCCGCCTCGGCGTGCACGCCCCCCCAGTCGTAGCCGAGGAACGCCACCAGGTACGCCTCGACGATGCGGTGCCGACGCACCGTGCGGAGCGCCACCCGGCGCCCCGGCGGGGTGAGCTCGGCCCCCTTGTACGGCACGTGGCGCACCAGCCCCTGCTCCGCCAGGCGCTTCACCATCCCGCTCACGGACGGGGCGGCGATGGCGAGGCGCTGCGCGATGGCGTTCGTCGAGGCCGCCTCGCCCCCCTCGGTGAGGTGGTAGATGGCCTTGAGATAGTCCTCGACCGAGACGCTGAACTGCGCGGGGGACGCCGGGACCGGCACCGACGATTTAGGCATAGCTAAATACTATATGAGCCCAGCCTAACGCGTCAACCCCTCAGCACCTCCACGAGCGGCGTGATCACCCGCTCGGTCATCCCCCAGATGACGCGTTCCCCGTCCAGCACGTACCCCGGCACGGTGCGCACCACGCCCCCCACGGTCAGGGAGACGTGCTGGTAGGTGGAGGGGTGGAGCAGGCGGTCGAGGTCGAGCCAGAAGGCGTCCGCCACCTCGTCCGACGGGGTCACGGGGAAGCGCTCCGGCACCCCGAAGAGGAACGGGCGCACCAGGAAGGGCGAGGTGGTGGTGCTCCGCGGATACACATCGTCGAGCGCGCCGACGAGGGCCGAGCGCGAGAGCGGCACGCCCACCTCCTCCATCGTCTCGCGGATGGCGGTGGCGACGAGGTCTTCGTCCCGCGGCTCGTGGCGCCCGCCCGGGAGCCCCATATGGCCCGACCAGGGGTCGTCCGGGTGCGCGGCGCGCTGGATGACGAGGATGGCGTCGGGCCCCTCGGCCATACACAGCGCGACGGCGGCCCGGAGCCGCTCGGGCTCGGCCGCCGCCGTGGGTGGGTGCGCCGCCAGGTGCGCCGCGAGGCGCCGGATCGCGCTCAGTGCGAGTGCCCTCCGCACGCCCCGCCGCAGCACCCGCCCTTGGGCGGGCCGAGGGAGCTGAAGTCGGGCGTGCCGCCGCGCCCGCTGGCCGGCCGGGCGGGCACCGAGAGCAGCTTCTCCACCTTGGTGGCGCCGCACGCGGGGCAGGCCACGGTGGTGCCGTTGCGCACCAGGAGCTCGAAGGTCCGGTCGCAGGCGGTGCAGCGATAGTCGAAGATCGGCATACGGAGGAACGTGCCCGCGGGTCCCGGCGGGGTCAAGTGAGGTGGGCGCCGAACCAGCCGACGGTCTGCCGTACCACGCGGTCGAGTGCCTCGGGCACGCCGGCCAGCGGGTGGGTGGCGCCGAAGGTGTGCCCCGCGCCGCTCACCAGCTTGAGCTCGGTAGTGGGGCGGCCGCTCGCGGCGTGCAGCCGCTCCGACTCCGCGGGGGAGACGCTCTCGTCCTCCTCGCCGTGGAGCAGCAGCCAGGGGGCCGGCACCTCGCGCGCGGCGGCCTCGAGGTCGAGCCGGCCGCGTCCCTGTGCCTCCACCTCCTCGAGCACGTCGAGGTAGAGCGGCAGCACCTGCTGGGTGCGCTGGTTCACGACGTCGATGCGCCCCCGCGCGCGCCACTCCGACTTGGTCTCCGGGCCCCACCGGTCCACTTCGCCGATGCTCGCCCAGGTGACGAGCGCCCGGACCCGCGGGTCGCGCGCCGCCTGCAGCAGGGCGATCCCACCGCCGCGCGAGTGACCCATCAGGCCGAGCGAGCTGGGCGCGGCCACGCCGAGCCCGCCGTCGTGGAGCGCGGTGAGCACGGTGCGCAGGTCGGCGAGCTCGGCGGAATAGGTGTCGTGCCCGAAGCGGTCGGGGAGGACGAACTCCCCGGCGGCGTCCACGCCGCTCCCGCTGGCCGAGTAGCTCACCACCGTGAACCCGGCGCGGGCGAGCTGGTCGGCCAGGTAGGGGAAGAACGCCCAGCTCCGGAACCCCTTGAAGCCGTGCACCAGCACCACGGCCGGGCGCGCGGAGCCCCGCCCCGCCGAACGGACGGAGACGGCGATCTCACCCAGCGTGCCGGGGAGGGTGAATTCGGAGAGGGTCGGGGTGGCCATTTGGGTGCTGGCTGTTGGCTACTGGCTTTTGGCTGCTGGCTGATGGCTGTTGGCTGTTGGCTGCTGGCTGTTGGCTGTTGGCTGCTGGCTGATGGCTGTTGGCTATTGGCTGTTGGCGGAGCGACCGACGGCTCCGGCGCGGGCCACGTACGGTGCGTGTCAGCGCGGCGATCATCCGCTGGAGCCGATCGAGGTCGGCCAGGTAGGCCCGAAGTGCGGTCTCATCGGCGAACCTCCTGTCGCGGGCACAGAGCAGGTGGCACTCGAGTTCGGTCGCGGACCCCATCGCCATGTCGAGGAAGCGGGCGAACTCGGGGTCGCCGTTGCGGCCGCATCCTTCGGCGATGTTCGCGGCGACCGACCCGGCGGCCCCGGTCACCTGCGCGCGAAGCCCATACCGCTCATCGCGCGGGAAGTGCGCCACCAGGTCGTAGACCTGGACGCGCAAGCGGTGCGCCAACTGCCATACCTCAAGGTCCTTGAAGCTCTGCACGGGGCCCGTCGCCTGCGAGGGAGGCCCCATGATGCCATGGACCGCCCGATCCTGCGGCATCGATCGAACGCGGGCCGTGCCCTCCTGCCGCAAGCCAAGAGCCAACAGCCAATAGCCAATAGCCCTAACTCACCGCCGCCTCGAGCAGATCCAGCTCCCCCGCGGTGGCATCGAGCCGCGCCCGCACCCCGATCGGCAGGGTCCATTGCTCGTCGATGTGCCCCACGGGGAAGCCGCACGCCACCGGCACGCGGAGCGGCGCAAGGTAGCGCGCCAGGACCTGGTCCACCCCCATCGCGCCGTCCTCGCCCCCCTTCTTGAGCTCCGTGAAGCGCCCCACGAGCACGCCGGCGAGCCCCGCGAGCTTGCCGGCGAGCGCGAGGTGCGAGAGCATCCGGTCGATCGAGTACACATCCTCGCCCACGTCCTCGATGAAGAGGATCGCCCCGCGCAGGTCGGGGAACCAGCGCGTGCCGATGAGGCACTGGAGCAGGGTAAGATTGCCGCCGACGAGGGGCCCTTCCGCGACGCCGGGCACGAGCGTGGCGATGCGGTCCTTCTGGGGCACGAGGGTGTCGGCGGGCGGGGCGAGGCGGCCCAGCCGGCCGGGGGCGTTGACGTTGGTGACGACGCGGTCGAGGTGGTACCGCGCGAAGGGGCCCATCTCGGTCCGCGCGATCGGCCCGTGGAAGGTCACGAGCCCCGTCTCGGCGAACAGCGGCACGAGGAGCGCGGTGATGTCGCTGAACCCGAGCACCACCTTGGGGCGTCGCCGCGCGGCGGCGAAGTCGAGCCCGGGGAGGATGCGCGTCATCCCGTAGCCGCCGCGCAGGCACCAGACGGCGTCCACGCGGGGGTCGGCGAGGGCGGCGTTGAGGTCGCCCAGGCGCTCCTCGTCGGTGCCGCTCAGGTATCCGTGGTGCCCTCCCGCGTGCGGCGCGAGGACCGGCTCCCACCCCAGCGCGCGCACCAGCGCCTCGCCGCGGGCCAGGTCGTCCCGCTCGAGCAGGGGGCCGGCGGGCGCCACCAGCGCCACGCGGGCGCCGGGCCCGAGCCTGGGTGGCCGGATCGAACTCGTGGACGTCATCGGTCCCTCCCCCTAGATTGCAGCCGTTCCCGACATGAAGGGTCGCCTTGCGGCCATCGCACCCCGCCCTGCTCGCTGCACATAATACGCTGGCCGACCGCCGCGAGGCGATCGTGGCCGAGTGGCGCTCGCGCCTGGGTGAGCGTGCCGCGGCGTCGGAGACCGTCCCCGCGGAGCTCCTCACCCGGATGATGAGCCTCCTGGTGGAGCTGCTCGCCGAGTCGGCGGGGCCGCTGCGGCGCGAGGTGCGGGAGATCTGGGCCCGGGCGTCGGAGCACTATGGGCGCGCCGCGGCGGCGCGCGGGCTGGCCGCCGGCGAGGTGGTGGACGAGTTCGCCACGCTCCGCGACGCGCTCACCCGCGACCT
>DASTRQ010000094.1:0-2667 GCA_035761145.1 Gemmatimonadales bacterium | reverse complement strand
GTCTCGATGCGGAGCTGCGAGTGCCCAAGCGGAAGACGACCGGCAAGACACGCTCCCCTCGCAGGGCCGCCAAGGCGCGGGAGGTCGCTGACTTCCAGGCGCTGTTCGAACAATCCCCCGACATCCTGCTGGCCCTTTTGCCCGACGCCCCGCGCTTCACGATGGTGGCGGCGACGCGGGCGCGCTTTGCCGTCACCGGCACCGACGCCTCCTCGCTCGGCAAGGGCCTCTTCGAGATCTTCCCCGACAACCCCGACGACCCGTCGGCGAGCGGCACCGCCAACCTCCGCGCCTCGCTCGAGCGGGTGCTCAGGACCCGCGCCCCCGACACGATGGCCGTGCAGAAGTACGATGTGCGCGGCGCGGACGGCGCCTTCGAGACCCGCTACTGGAGCCCCCGCAACATCCCCGTGCTCTCCGAGGACGGCGCGGTGCGGTACATCCTCCATCGGGTGGAGGAGGTGACCGACCTGGTCCACCAGAGCGAGGAGGGGGAGGCGCTCCGCGGCGAGAACATGGCGATGGAGCGCGAGGTCATCGCGCGGAGCCGCGAGCTGGCCGCCGCCATCGAGGAGCTAAGGCGGGTCAACGACTCGCTCGGCGAGCTCGACCGGGCCAAGACCGCCTTCTTCAGCAACGTGAGCCACGAGTTCCGCACCCCGCTCACGCTGATGCTGGGCCCCCTCGAGGACCTGCTGAGCGACAGCAAGCAGCCGCTCGAGCCCACCCACCGCGCGCGGGTCCAGCTGGCGCACGACAGCGCCTTGCGGCTGCTCAAGCTGGTGAATGCCCTGCTCGATTTTTCCCGGATCGAGGCGGGCCGCCTCCGGGCCACCTTCGCGCCGACCGACCTGGCCGCCGCCACCCTCGAGCTGGCGGGGATGTTCGAGTCCGCGGCGGACCGGGCGGGGATCCGCCTGGTGGTGGACTGCCCGCCGCTCTCGACGCCGGTCTGGGTGGACCGTGACCTCTGGGAGAAGATCGTCCCCAACCTCGTCTCCAACGCGCTCAAGTTCACCCTGGCGGGCCAGGTGGCCGTGCGGCTCCGCGAGGCGCCGTCGAGCGTGGTGCTCGAGGTGGCCGACACCGGCGTCGGGATCCCGGAGGCCGAGCTCGGTAAGGTGTTCGACCGGTTCTACCGGGTGCAGGGGGTGACGGGACGGACCCACGAGGGGAGCGGCATCGGCCTGGCGCTCGTGCGCGAGCTGGTGACTTTGCACGGCGGGACCGTGCGGGTGGAGAGCGTCGTCGGCCGGGGGACCACCTTCCGGGTCGAGATCCCGAAGGGCTACGCCCACCTCCCCCCGGAGGCCGTGTCGCACGAGCCGGCGGCGGCCACCCGCACCACCGATCCCGCCGCGCACGTCGCGGAGGCCGCGCGCTGGGTTGCGCCTCACGCGCCCGACGCGCCTCACGCGTCTCACACGCCCCACACGCCCCACGCGCCCCACGCGCCTCACGCGCTCATCGTCGACGACAACCCCGACCTCCGGCGCTACATCACCGAACTCCTCGCCCCGATCTATCGGGTGAGCGTCGCGGTGGACGGGGTGGAGGCGCTGGAGCGGATCCGGGCGGAGCGGCCCGATATCGTGCTGAGCGACGTGATGATGCCTCGGCTCGACGGGTTCGGGTTGCTGCGGGCCATCCGCCAGGATCCGGCGCTCGCCACCATCCCGGTGGTGCTGCTCTCCGCGCGGGCGGGGGAGGAGTCGGCCATCGAGGGGCTCGACGTCGGGGCTGACGACTACCTCACCAAGCCGTTCTCCGCGCGCGAGCTCCTCGCCCGGGTGCGGACGCACGTCAAGCTGGCCGCGACCCGGCACGAGTTCATCGCCCGGCTCGAGGAGGTGAACCGCGAGCTCGCCGCGTTCAGTTATACCGTGTCGCACGACCTCAAGAACCCGCTCTTTGCCGTCTCCGCGCTGGGCGACCTCCTGCGGGCCGACTACGGCGACCGGCTCAACCATCAGGGGAACGAGTACCTGGAGCAGATCCAGGCGTCGGTCGAGCAGATGGGGCAGCTGGTGGAGGGGCTGCTCGCGCTGTCGCACGCGTCGGAGCGGGAGCTCAAGCGGGAGCCGGTGGACCTCTCCGCCATCGCGGGCGACGTCGCGCGCTGGCTCGCCTCGCGTCCCGACTCGGCGGGACGGAGCGTGGACATCGTGATCGAGCCGGGGCTCAGGGCCCTGGGCGACGTCGGGCTCCTCACCGCCGTGGTCGAGAACCTGATGGGGAACGCCTGGAAGTTCACCGGGCGGACGCCGAACGCGCGGATCGAGGTGGGCGCGCTCGAGCGGGAGGGGGGACGGGCGTTCTACGTGCGGGACAACGGCCCCGGGTTCGACGCCGCGGGGGCTGACGTCTTTGCCCCCTTCAAGCGGCTCCACGGGCGGGACGAATTCGAGGGGCACGGCATCGGGCTCGCGACCGTGCAGCGGATCATCCATCGCCACGGGGGGCGCACCTGGGCCGAGTCGGCGCCGGGCAAGGGCGCGACGTTCTTCTTTACCCTGGGCGAGCGCCGGCCGGCGGCGGTGCCGGTAGGCGAGGGGCGGTGAACGGGCAGATAACTGTTGGGGGTGGCCTGCGGCCACCCCCTTTTCGCGTTCGGATCCCTGGACGTCAGCTCGGCGTTAGACCTAGCCTGACCTTGCGATCATCCAG
>DASTRQ010000093.1:0-5407 GCA_035761145.1 Gemmatimonadales bacterium | reverse complement strand
CCAGAAGGGTGGCGGCGCTCGTCGGGGGGGTGGCGGGGGAGGCCGCGGGGCGGGGGCCGCAGGCCAGGGCGGCAAGGGCGGCCAGGGCCGCCAGGGGGTGGGTGCGCATGGGTTCAAGCCTTGCCTGGGACGGGGGCGGGGTCAAGCGGGGGGTGGGGGGTACCCTTCGGGGCGGCCCGGCACTACTATTAGGGCTGCGACATCCGCCATTCCGGCGGACGTGTTCCTGGAACTGCGGGGGCCGGCGCCGTCGGCCTCCGTTCGCGTCAAACAGGGTAGTCGGTGGCTTGGCAGTGCGCTCGCTCCGATCCCGTATCAGCAAGGAGCAACGCATGCGTACCACCGGCACCGTGAAGTGGTTCAATGACACCAAGGGGTTCGGCTTCATCACCCCGGAGAGCGGCGGCAAGGACTGCTTCGTCCACCACTCCGCGATCCAGTCCCAGGGCTTCCGCAGCCTGGCCGAGGGTGAGAAGGTCGAGTTCGAGGTCGTGGAGGGCCAGAAGGGCCCCTCCGCGCAGAACGTCACCCGTCTCGCCCGCTAAGCCGGGTCGACGCCGCAGGGAGGAACGATGATCGAAGTGATCGTGGAGGAGAATGACTCGGTGGAGCGCGCGCTGCGCGCCTTCCGCCGCAAGGTCCAGCGCTCCGGGCTCCTCAAGGAGCTCCGCGACAAGCGGCACTACCTCAAGCCGAGCGTGGCGCGGAAGGTCAAGGCCGCCGCCGCCCGCCGTCGGTCGCGCCGCCAGCCGCGCTACTAGTCGCCTCCCAGCGCGTCACGGCCCCCGGGGATCTTCCCCGGGGGCCGTCGCGCGTTCAGGGGGCCCGCCCCCGCCACTCCCCCGCCAGCAGCCCGTACACCGCGTGGTCGCGAAAGCGGTCGGTGATCCAGTGCGACTGCCGCCGGATCCCCTCGAGCGTGAACCCGAGCCGCTCGGGGATGCGGCGGCTGGCCAGGTTGTCCACGCCGCACTGCATCTCGACCCGATGGAGGCCCTCCACGGCGAAGAGATGCTCGATCATCCGCGCCGACCCCTCCGTGGCGAGCCCCCGTCCCGTCCGGTCGGCGGCGAGCCAGTAGCCCACCTCGGCGTTCCGGTTCTGGCGGTGGATGTACCAGCAGACCACCCCGCCGACGAGCTGGCCGTCCACCCAGAGCCCGAGGTGCGCGCCATCCCCCGCCGCGAGCTTGCGCTCGAAGCCGGCCAGGAACTCCGTGGCGGCGGGGAGGTCGGTGATGGCGCCCGACCAGCGGAGCCACCGGTCGAGGTGCCCCCGGTGCGCCTGGACCACCGCCAGGAAGGCGGGGGCGTCGGTGGCGCCGAGCGGGCGGAGCCGCGCGCCGCCGACGAGGGTCCAGTCGGCGGCGGCGAGGCTCACCGTCCCCCCGTGAGGATGCGGAGGAGCCGGTACTGGAAGGTGGTCCCCTCGTCGAAGCGGCGCACCGGCACCCGCTCGTCGCGGCCGTGCGCGCGGTCGTCCTCGGGGGCCAGGAACTGCCCGCTCACGCCGTACACGGGGATCCCCGCGAGGCGCAGGTAGAGCCCGTCGGTGGCGCCCGCTTCCATCACGGGGACGATCGGGACGGGCCCCCAGGTCTCCCGGACCACGCGCTCGAGCGTGCGCGCCAGGTCGGGGGCGAGCGGGGTGGGGGGGCTCGCCTTGGCGGAGTCGGTCACCGCGATGTGCACCGCGGTGTCGCCGACGACCCGGGCCAGGGTGGCGAGCACCGAGTCGGGCGACTCATCGGGGAGGAGCCGGCAGTTCACCGTGGCCTGCGCGAACTGCGGCAGTGCGTTGTCGGCGTGTCCCGCCTGGAGCCGGGTCGGCACGCAGGTGGTGCGGAGCACGGCGCCCCAGAAACGGTTCTCGGCCGAGAGCCGCTCCACCGCGGCCGGGTCGGGGGGCTCGCGGAAGAGGGCGCGGAACTCCGCCGCCCGCGCCGGGTCGAGCGCCGCCTGGCCCTCGAAGTAGGCGCGCGAGATGACGTTGAGCCGCACCGGGAAGTGATAGGCGGCCAGCCGGTCGAGGGCGCGCGCCAGCGTGACGATGGCGTTGGTGGGGCCCGGCCGCGAGCTGTGGCCGCCGGCGTCGCGCACGGTGAACGTGACGGTGAAGTAGATCTTCTCCGCCGCCTGCACCGAGAAGGCGCGGGGCCGGTCGCCGTCGAGCTCGCCCCCTCCCGCGTCCACGTTGATGGCGTAGCCGGCGTCGAGCAGGTCGCGGTGCTCGGCCAGGAGCCACACGATCCCGGCGTAGCTCGCCTCCGCCTCCTCGCCCGCGGCGAGGACGAGGACGATGTCGCGGTCGGGGACGAACCCCTCCCGCTTGAGCTGCAGCATCGAGGCGACGACCATCGCGGTGGGGCCCTTCACGTCCTCCACGCCGCGGCCGTAGAAGTAGCCACCGTCCTCGGTGAGCTGGAACGGCGGCTTCGACCAGTCGCTCGGGAGCGCCTGGACCACGTCGAGGTGGGCCAGCACGAGGAGCGGGCGCGCGGCGCCGCGTCCCCGGTAGCGCACCACGAGGTTCCGGTCCTTCTGGTCCGCGGGGCCGAGCACCAGCACGTCGGCGGCGGGGAATCCGGCGGCGCGGAAGCGGGCCGCGAGCGACTCCGCCGCCCAGGTGGTGTTCCCGTCCTCGTGGGTGGTGTTGATGGCGACGAGCTGGCCCAGCACCTCGCGCGCCAGCCGCTGCACCGGGGTGGGGGCCTGGGCGCGCGCGGCCGCCGGCGCCAGCAGCGCGCAGAGGAGGGCGGCGCGGCGCATCACTGGGCCATTGAGTCGAGGGCGCGCGCCCGCGCGGCGGCGGTGTCCTGCGCCGCGAGCGCGCCCTGCACGCCGCGGGCGCCGGGGAGGGCGCTCTGGCCGATCACGCTGTCGCGCTGGCGCTGGGACAGCGTGTCACGCGCCGGCGCGGCCGCCGGCTTCGGGGCGCAGCCCGCGGCGGCGAGGAGTCCGAGGAGCAGGAGGGCACGGGGCATCGGGGTCTCCCGGGTGGAGGTCGAGGCTCAGGAGCGGGGGCCCTGCGGGCCGGGCCCCCGGCCGCGGCCACCGCGGCGGCGCCGACGGCCGGTGCCGGACGCCGCGGGGCCCCCGGCGGGGCGGGCGGGCGCGGCCGCCTGCTGCGCCGCCTTCCGCTCGGCCTTGGCCTTGGCGCGGGCGCGGTCCTCGGCCTTCCGCTTCCGGATCTCGGCGAGGCGCTGCTGCAGCGGGATCTCGAGCGGTTCCTCGGCCCTCGCGGTGTAGTCGAAGTCGGGGAGCGTCACCCGCGGCAGCCGCTTGTTCACCGCGCGCTCGATGCGGCGCAGGTCGTCCTCCTCGTCGCGCGCGACGAAGGTGAACGCGTGCCCGGTGGCCTCGGCGCGCGCCGTCCGGCCGACACGGTGGATGTAGTCCTCGGGCGCCGCGGGGACGTCGAAGTTCACCACGTGCCCCAGTTCGGTCACGTCGATGCCGCGCGCGGCGATGTCCGGGGCCACGAGCACCCGGTACTTGCCGCTCTTGAACCCGGCGAGCGCCTCGAGGCGCTGCGGCTGCGAGCGGTTGGCGTGGATGCGCGCCGCGGGGACGCCGCGCTTGGTGAGGAACTCCCAGAGCCGGTTGGCGCGGTGCTTGGTGCGGGTGAAGACGAGGGCGTCCTGCATCTCGCCCCGCTTGAGCAGCTCGAAGAAGAGCAGCCCCTTGAGCTCCCGCGGCACCGGGTACACCGCCTGGGTGATCCCGACCGCCGGCGCCGACTGCCGCTCGACGTTGAGCAGCACCGGGTCGCGCAGCATCTCCTTGGAGAGCTTGGCGATCTCGGGCGGCATCGTGGCGCTGAAGAAGAGCGTCTGGCGCCGGGCCGGCAGGTGGCGGAGGATCTTCCGGATCTCGGGGAGGAACCCCATGTCGAGCATCCGGTCGGCCTCGTCGAGCACCAGGTGCTCGATGTGGTCGAGCTTGGCGTAGGGGGAGCGCAGGTGGTCGAGCAGCCGCCCCGGGGTCGCCACCAGGACGTCCACCCCGCTCCGGAAGGCGTGCTCCTGCGGTCCCATCCCGACGCCGCCGTAGATCGCCGCGGCGGTGACGGGGGTGTGCGTGGCCATCGCGTTCAGGCTCTCGAGGATCTGCGCCGCGAGCTCCCGGGTGGGCGTCACCACGAGCGCCCGGGTGGTGCGCCGCGGGCGGTCGATCAACTTGTGCAGGATGGGAAGCAGGAACGCGGCGGTCTTGCCGCTCCCGGTCATCGCGCAGGCGAGCAGGTCCCGCCCGGCCAGCGCCGGCGGGATCGCCTCGGCCTGGATCGGGGTGGGGCGGGCGAAGCCGAGCTCCTTGATGCCGCGCAGGAGGTCGGGGTGGAGCGGGAGCGAACTGAAGGACACGGGGCCTCGGGGTATCAATGCGAACGGGGGCCGGCACCGCGCCGGTCCCCGTGGACGATGAATCTAGGCGAGTGCGCCGCCCCCCGCCACGGCCGCGCCGCTCAACCGGGGGCCAGGACCCGGCGGAGCGCGCCCGCGAGCTCGGCGTGGCTCACCGGCTTGCGAAGCACCAGGCGCACGTGCGTGCCGGCGAGCTGTTCCGGGCCAAGCTCGGACGGGTGGCCGCTCACCATGATCACCGGCGTGGCGCGGCCCGCCTCGGCCAGGCGGCGCGCCAGCTCGAGCCCGGTCATCTGCGGCATCGTAAAGTCGGTGAGCACCAGGTCCACCTCCCCGGCGAGCGCCACCGCGAGCGCCTGCCGCGGGTCGGTGAGGGCGGTGGCGCGATACCCCAGGTCGAGGAGGCGCCGCTCGCCGAGCCGGGAGAGGCTCGGTTCGTCGTCCACCACGAGCACATGCTCGCCGGCGCCCATCGGCACGTCGTCCTCGACGGCCGTGGTGCCGGGGAGCTCGGCGGCGAGGAGGGGGAAGTAGCAGCGCACCGTGGTCCCGGCGCCGGGTTCGCTCTCGATCACCACGGTACCCTCGTGGGCGCGGACGATGCCGTGCACCATCGCGAGGCCGAGCCCGCTCCCCTGGCCCGCCGCCTTGGTGGTGAAGAAGGGCTCGAAGGCGCGCGCCCGCGTGACCTCGTCCATCCCCGCGCCGGTGTCGCGCACTGCGAGCACCACGTGGGCGCCCTCGCGCAGCTCCGGATGGGTGCGCACGAAGTGGTCGCGGGCGTAGAAATCCTCGAGCGCGAGCTCCAGCGTGCCCCCGTCCGGCATGGCGTGGGCCGCGTTGGTGGCCAGGTTCATCAGCACCTGCTGGAGCTCGGTCGGGTCCGCCAGGATGCGCGGGGCCGCCGCGTCCTGCCGGGTGACGATCCGGATCGTCGTGGGGAGCGTCGGCCGCAGGAGCCGCACCGCCTCCTGGACCACCTCCCGCAGGTCGGCCGGGCGGCGCTGCGCCGGTTCGTGCCGGCTGAAGCGCAGGATGGCGCTC
>DASTRQ010000092.1:0-2168 GCA_035761145.1 Gemmatimonadales bacterium | reverse complement strand
CTCACCGACGCGAGCGGGGTGCTGCAGGCCTGGTCGCTCCACCGGGATGAAGTGGGCGACTCCCTCGGCGAGGCCTCGCTCGTGGCCAAGGCGCTGCAGGGGGAGCCGGCGTCAGGGCTCTGGATCGAGGTGGATTCGAGCAGCGGCACCCCGCGGGACGTGATGTACCAGGCCGTGGCGGTGCCGGTGCAGGCGCCGGGGAGCAACCCCGCCGCCGCGCTGGTGGCCGCGGTCCCGATCGACAGCGCGTTCGCCGCCGCGCTCAACCGCGAGACCGCCTCGGACATCGTGTTCTTCACGCTCGACACGCTGGGCCACCCGCGGCTCGCGCTGTCGACGTTGCCGGTCTCGTCGGAGATGGCGCAGGGGATGGCGGGGATGTCGATGGCCGCGATGGGCGCCGGGGTGGACAGCACCCTCGCCGCGACGGGGGACAGCGGGCGGGTGACGCTCACGAGCGGCGGTGACACCTGGGTGGGCACCGCGGGCGTCCTGACCAACGCCGACGGCGAGCCGCTGGGCGGATTCGTGGGGCTGCGGTCGCGCAGGAGCGAGCTGGCCTCATACACCGCGCTCGAGCGGACGATGGTGCTGGTGTTCGTGGCCGGCGTGGTGCTGGCGCTCCTCTTCTCGAGCCTGGTCGCGCGCCAGGTGACCCGGCCGGTGGCGCGGCTGGTCGAGGCGACGCGCGAGATCCGCGAGGGGCGGTTCAGCGGGGTCATCGACGTCCGGAGCCGGGACGAGATCGGCGAGCTCGCCGCGGCGTTCCGCCGGATGATGACCGAGCTCAAGGAGAAGCAGGACCTGGTGGAGTACCTGAGCGGGGCGGGGGCAGGCGGCACCGTGGCGCTCACGGCGGACGAGCGGCGGCGCGTCACGAGCGGGGAGTCGCACCCGCCGATGCGGCCGAGCCAGGCGGCGGGGCTGCTCAGCCCCGGGGCGACCTTCGCCGGGCGCTACCAGGTGAAGGAGGCCCTGGGCGCGGGCGGGATGGGCGTGGTCTACCGGGCGTTGGACACCCAGCTGCAGGAGCCGGTGGCCATCAAGACGCTCAAGCCCGACGCGATGGACGCCGCCAGCGTGGAGCGGTTCAAGCAGGAGATCCGGCTGGCCCGGCGGATCACCCACCGCAACGTCGTCCGCACCCACGACCTGGGCGAGGCCGACGGGACGCTGTTCATCACGATGGAGTACGTCGAGGGGAAGACGCTGGCCGAGGTGCTCAAGAAGCGGGGGCGGCTCCCGGCGGGGGTGGTGCTCACGATCGGGAAGCAGCTCTGCCGGGCGCTCGAGGCCGCGCACGAGACCGGCGTGGTCCACCGCGACATCAAGCCGCAGAACCTGGTGCTCGACCCTACCGGCCTCCTCAAGGTGATGGACTTCGGGATCGCCCGGCTGGCGGAGGGCCGGCCCGAGGGGAGCAAGGGGCTCACGGCGGTCGGGACCGTGGTCGGGACGCCGGAGTATATGTCGCCCGAGCAGCTCATGGGCCAGGAGCTCGACGCCCGGTCAGACCTCTACTCGGCCGGTGCCGTCCTCTACGAATGCCTCACCGGCCGGCCGGTGTTCGACGCGCCCAACGTGACCGGGCTCATCGTGAAGCACCTGGAGGAGCTGCCGGCCGACCCGCGGACCATCGTGGCCGAGGTGCCGCACGACTTCGCGATGCTGGTGCTCAAGGCGCTGGCCAAGGCCCGGGAGGCGCGCTTCCAGACCGCGGCCGAGATGGGGGCGGCGCTGGACGAGGTGGAGGTCCCGGCGGAACGGGTGAGCGGCGCGGTCGCCGCGGTGGGGGGGGGGGGGTGTGGCGGGAGACGGGAGACGGGGGAAGAGGGAAAAGGGAAGGGGGAAGAGGAAGAAGGGAAGAGGAAAAAGTGGAGAGGGAAGAGGAAAGAGGGCAGAGGAGAGAGGGAAGAGGGGGGAGCGCGCGTCGACCGACCGCCGCTCCCCCTTTCACATCTCTGGCCCCCATCATCTCTTCCCCTATTCTCGTACTCCGATTCCCAATATCCCTCTCCTCTTTCCCCTCTCCTCTTTCCCCTTTCCCCTTTCCCCTTTCCCTTTTCCCCTTTCCCTCTACCCTCTCCCTTCTCACCTCTCACTTCTCACCGTCCCCGCTCCCCGCTCCCCGCTCCCCGCTCCCCGCTCACCGCTCACTGCTCTCATCA
>DASTRQ010000091.1:0-7800 GCA_035761145.1 Gemmatimonadales bacterium | reverse complement strand
CCGGCGCGCACGTGCGTCACCACGGCGACCGCCGGGGCGGCGGGGTCGCGCTGGGCCACGAGGGTGAGCCCGTTGGGGAGGCGCTCGACGAGCGCGCCGTCGGTCCAGGTCATGAGGGAAAGGTAGTCGGGCGCAGGGACGCAGAGTCGCAGGGGCGCAGGGGCGCAGGGGCGCAGGGGCAAGGAAGCGGTCATCCCGAGCGAAGCGAGGGATCTAACCGGCGTGGAGTAGATCCCTCGCGTTGCTCAGAATGACGACGTGACGTCACCCCCTGCGACCGTGCCTCTGCGTCCCTGCGCTAGCTGATGATCCGCAACACTCCCGCGGCGGCGCTCCCCTGGATGAAGGCCTCGGCGTTGGTGGTCGGGATCTTGATCCCGGTCTCGGCCCGGCCCCGCTCGGCCAGCGACGACATGAACTCGTCCATCGGCCGGTGCGCCCATTCGACCTCGGCCGCCTTCATCTGGTCGAGGATCTCCTCCCACGACCCGCGGAAGGTGCGGCCCGAGAGGGTCGCCACCGCGTGCGCCTCGCCGGTCAGCGGCTTCTTCTGCATCGTGGCGAGCTCGGTGAGCAGCGTGCCGAACAGCTCGAGCTGCGACGGGTCGCGCACCGAGCCGTCGGGCTGCTGCCCCTCGATCTCGGCGAGCAGCAGCTCGATCGCGTCGGGCTCGCCGGCGATCTCGCCCAGCCGCGCGAGCCAGGGCGCGAGCTCCGGGTCGTCGTCGGGGAGGCGGTAGGCCTCCTTCCGGAGCTCGATGTAGCGCCACAGCCCCAGCTCGTCGAAGTGCTCCTCGGGCCGGGTGCGCTCCAGGTGGTGCAGCGCCGCGGCGTACTCCCCCTTGTCGTACAGGAGGTTGGCCAGGTAGATCCGCGCCTCGGCGTGCTCGGGATCCCCCTCGAGCGCGCGGCGGAGCCAGTAGATCGCCTGTGCCTCGAGCCCGAGGCGATGGCTCGCGTAGCCGGCGCACGCCGCGGGCTCGGACGCCTCGGGCGCCGCCTGCACCGCCAGCTCGAAGTACCGGTGGGCCGATTGGTGCAGCCCCTCGCGGAAGCAGGCGCGCCCGAGCTGGAGCAGGAGCTCCGCGTCATCCTCGAAGCCGAGGGCCAGGATCCGCTCGAACTGCTGCAGCGCCTGCTCGCGACGCCCGAGCTTAAGGAGCACCTCGCCGAACCCGGCGAGGGAATCCTCGTGGTCGGGATCGAGCGCGATGGCGCTCTCGAATGCGCGCGCCGCCCAGGCGAACTCCTCCCGCGCGAGATGCGCGTAGGCGAGTCCGACGTGCAGTTCGACCGCGTGGGGGTAGAGGGAGAGCCCTTCCCGCAGGAGGGTCAGGGCGTCGTCGTAGCGACCTTCGTTGTACAGCTGGTGGGCCTGCTCATCATAGTCGTCGGAGCTCAGGAAAGATTCCGACATCGGCAGGGGCTCCAGGTGGGTATGGTCAATAGTAGGAACGGGCGGCACGCTGGGGCAAGAGGGGCGGGCGCAGGGGCGGCGGGGTTCACCCCGCCGCGCTTCGTGACGGGCGCTGATCGTAGGGGCGCAGAGGCGCAGGGACGCAGGGGCGCAGGGTCGGCGGGGATCACCCCGCCGCGCTTCGTGACGGGCGCGGATCGCAGGGGCGCAGGGGCGCAGAGATGCGTTCGTGCGTTCGTCGCACTGTGGTCTTTCCGTCCTGGCGGTCGGTCGGCCCACCCCTTGACTCTGACCCATTGGTCACTACGTTACTGACCGGTCAGTTACATCTGTTGGAGGGTAACTCAATGTCAGCTAACGACATCGGCAACTCGCCCAAGTGGCATCGGCGTCCGGAGGCGCGGCCTGAGGAGATCCTCGAGGCGGCGGCGCAGGTCTTCATGGAGCAGGGCTACGCGGCCACGAAGCTCGAGGAAGTGGCCCGTCGCGCGGGGGTGAGCAAGGGGACGCTCTACCTCTACTTCGACTCCAAGGAAGCGCTCTTCAAGGAGATGGTGCGCGCGCGGCTGGTGGTGGGGGTGGCCGCGGCGGAGGAGCGCTTCGCCCAGCACACCGGCACGGCGCGCCAGGCGCTCGAGGAGCTCATCCGCGCGTGGTGGCAGTCGCTCGACAAGAGCGGGATGTGCCGCCTGAGCCAGCTGGTGACGAGCGAGATGCACAAGTTCCCCGAGCTCGGGAAGTTCTACCACGACGAGGTGACGCGCCGGGCGCGCCGGCTCGTCGGCGCGATCATCGAGCGCGGGGTGGCGCGCGGGGAGTTCCGGGCGGTGCCGTACGACTACGGCACCCGCGGACTCCCCGGCCTCGTGCTGCACGCCCTGCAGACGCTGTCGTTCTTCACCCAGTTCGACCCGACCATCCCCTCGCGGGAGCAGGTGCTCGAGGGGATCCTGGACCTCTACTTCAACGGCCTGCTCGCCCGCCCGGGCGAGGGGGCGGCCTGACGCACCCGATGCTGCACCGGAACCTTCTCTTCCTCCTGGGCCTCGTCCCCGCCGCGCTGGCGGCGCAGCAGGACCGGCCCCTCACCCTTCACGAGGCGGTGCTGCTGGGCCGCCGCCACGGCGTCCAGGGCGAGCTCGCGCAGCTCGAGTCCGCCGCCGCCGACGCGCGGGTGGGCGAACGCCGTGCCGACCTCCTCCCGACCCTCGGGGGCCAGGCGGGGATCAGCCGGCAGACCAACAACCTGAGCGAGTTCGGCCTGTCGGTGCCGGGGTTCCCGGCGGTGACCGACCCGTTCACGCTCTACGCGCTGCGCGGCCGCGCCACGCAGACCCTCTTCAACGGGGCCTCGCTCTCCCGGCTCCGGGGCGCGGGGGCGGACGCGCGCGCCGCGGGGTACGACGCCCGGGCCGCGCGCGACCGGGCGGGGCTCCAGGCGGGGCTTGCGTGGCTCAGGGCGGTGAGCACGGCCGAGACGGTCAAGGCGCGCGAGGCCGACAGCGTGGTGGCCGCCGACCTGCTCCGGATGGCGCGCCAGCAGCTCCAGGCGGGGGTGAGCGCGGCGATCGACGTGACGCGCGCCGAGGTGAACATGGCGGCGATCCGCGGCCAGCTGCTCTCCGCCCGCAACGAGCGGGACCAGGCGCGCCTCGAACTGAACCGCGCGCTCAATGTCCCGGCCGACACCGCGATCGTCCTTTCCGACACGCTCGACGCCGTGACCACCGACCTCCCGGTGGACGCCGACAGCGCGGTGGCCTACGCCGTGGCGCACCGCCCGGAGACCGCCGCCGCGCGGGAGCGCACGCGCGCCGCGCAGCTGCAGCGCCGGGCCATCACCTGGGAGAACCTCCCCAGCGTGGAGGCGTTCGGCCAGGTCAACCAGACCGGCATCCAGATCGACACGCTGCGCTTCACGTGGAGCCTCGGCGTGCAGGTGTCGGTGCCGCTCTTCGACGGCCTGCGGCGCCAGCGCCGCGCGGCCGAGCAGTCGGCCCGGCTGGCGGCGCAGGACCTCCGCGAGCGCGACCTCCGGCGCACGGTGGAGGTGGAGGCGCGGAGCGCGCTGCTGGACCTGGCCAGCGCGCGCGGCGCGGTGGAGGTGGCGCAGGAGCGCCTCCGCCTCGCCGACCAGGAGATGCGCCAGGCCGAGGAACGATTCGCGGCCGGCGCCGCCGGCAGCGTGGAGACGAGCCAGGCCCAGCTGGGCCTCTCGGCCGCGCGTGACGGCCTGATCCAGGCCAAGGTGAACCTGAGCTCCGCGCGCGTCCGTGCCTACGGCGCGCTCGGGGCCTTCGACCAGATGCAGTGAACCGACCCATGACCGCCACGACCACTCCCGAGACCGCTCCCGCGGCCCCCCGCAACCGCCGTCCCCTCCTCATCCTGGGGACGGTGGCCACGCTGATCCTGGCCTGGGGGCTCGCGAAGTACATCCACGGCCGCACGCACGTCGAGACCGACAACGCGCAGGTGGACGGCCACATCACCCCGATCTCGCCCAAGGTGCAGGCCTTCGTGGCCGAGGTGCGGGTGGACGACAACCAGCCCGTGAAGGCGGGCGACACCCTGATCGTGCTGGACGACCGCGACCTGCGGGTGCGGCTGGCGCAGGCGGAGGCCGACCTGGCGGCCGCGCGGGCGGCGGCGGGGTCGCAGTCGCGCGCGGGGCTGGCGGTGGCGCAGCTCGAGGCGTCCAAGGCGCAGGCGGGCGCGACGGAGAGCGCGGTGGCGAGCGCCGAGGCGGCGTTCCGCAAGGCCGACGCGGACCTGGCGCGGATGCGGACGCTGGCGGCGCAGCAGATCGTGGCGCAGTCGCAGCTCGACGCGGCGCAGGCGGCGTACGACGGCGCCAAGGCCAACCTCGACGCGGCCCGCCGCACGGCGAGCGCCGCGGATAACAACGTGCTCGCGGCGCAGGCGGCGCTCACCGGCGCCGACGCCCGGCTCGCCGCGGCGCAGGCCGCGGTGGACAACGCGCGGCTGCAGCTCACCTACACCCGCATCCTCGCGCCGGTGGACGGGATCATCGCCAAGCGCAGCCTCGAAGCGGGGGCGCTCGTCTCGCCGGGGCAGCAGGTCATGGCGGTGGTGCCGACGCACGGCGTCTGGGTCACCGCCAACCTCAAGGAGACCGAGCTCGAGGGCGTCACCCCCGGCGACCCGGCCGAGATCCGGGTGGACGCCTACCCCGGGAAGGTCTTCCACGGGGCGGTGGAGTCGGTGAGCCCGGCCACCGGCGCGCGCTTCGCGCTCATCCCCCCCGACAACGCCACCGGCAACTTCACGAAGGTGGTGCAGCGGGTGCCGGTGCGCATCGCCATCACCGACACCGCCACCGCCACGATGCCGCTGCGCCCGGGGATGTCGGTGGTGGTGGAGATCACGACGCGCTGACGATGGGCACCCTGGCCCTCCCCCGCCTGGCGCCGGCGCGCCAGCGCACCCGGGACGAGATCTACGCCAACCGGTACCTCATCGCGTTCGCGGTGACGCTGGCGAGCGTGCTCGAGCTGGTGGACACGAGCATCGTCAACGTCGCGATCCCGCACATGATGGGATCGCTCGGGGCCACGCTCGAGGAGGTGGCGTGGGTGAGCACGGGCTACATCGTGGCCAACGTGATCATCCTCCCCCTCACGAGCTGGCTCTCCAACCGCTTCGGGCGGCGCAACTACTACACGGGGTCCATCGCGCTGTTCACGCTGGCCTCGTTCTTCTGCGGCAACGCCCACACGCTCGGGTCGCTGGTGGGCGCCCGCATCCTGCAGGGGATCGGCGGCGGCGCCCTCATCAGCACCGCGCAGGCCATCCTCTTCGACGTCTTCCCGCGCGAGGAACGCGGCATCGGCCAGGCCATCTTCGGGATGGGCGTGATGGTGGGCCCCACCCTGGGCCCCACCCTGGGCGGGTGGATCACCGACAACTTCGCCTGGCCCTGGATCTTCTACATCAACATCCCGCTCGGCATCATGGCGGGGATCCTCACCTGGCAGCTCGTCCCTGAACCCGACCACGGCGTGGAGCAGGCCGACCACGTGGACTGGCTCGGCCTCGGGCTCCTCATCGTGGGCATCGGCTGCCTGCAGGTGCTGCTCGAGCGGGGCGAGAGCAAGGACTGGTTCGCCTCGCGCGAGATCATCGCCGAGACCGTCGCCGCCGCCGTGGCGCTGGTGTGGTTCGTCTGGCACGAGCTCACCACCGCGCACCCGGTGGTGGACCTCCGCATCCTCAAGAACCGCCAGCTCGCCGCCGGGGTGACGTACGGCCTCGCGCTCGGCTTCGCGCTCTATGCCAGCGTGTTCGCCCTGCCGGTGTTCCTGCAGACGGTGCTCGGCTTCTCGGCGTGGGACACCGGCAAGGTCATCCTGCCGGGCGCCCTGGCCTCGGCGGTCACGATGGCCTTCGTGGGCCGGAACGCCGCCAAGCTCGACGCACGGGTGATGATCGTCATCGGGACGCTGCTCTTCTTCGCCTCGATGTGGATGCACAGCCGGTTCACCATCTTCACCGGGCTCGGCGACACCTTCTGGCCCATGATCCTGCGCGGCGTCGGCCTGGGGTGCATCTTCGTGCCGCTCACCAACGCCTCCGTGGCCGACCTCAGGCCGTACCAGCTGGCCCAGGGCACCGGGCTGTTCAATCTGAGCCGCCAGCTGGGCGGGAGCTTCGGCATCGCCATCGCCGCCACCCTGCTGCACCGCTTCGGGGAGCAGTCGATGGAGGCGCTGCGCGCCCACCAGTCGCTCTACGACCCGGCCACCCAGTCCTACCTCGGCGCGCTCACCCGGAAGTTCCTGATGGTGGGCGGCGACCCGATGCACGCGACGATGCAGGCCCACGCGGTCCTCAACTACTCGGTGTTCCGCCAGGCGCAGACCCTCGCGGCCACCAAGCTCTTCCTCACGATGGGGATCGTCTTCGTCTGCTCGCTCCCCCTCCTGCTCCGGTTCCGCACCGGACGTCTCATCCCCGGGGCGGGGAGCGGGCACTGACGCAGGCCGGCCCGCATCGCGGTAGGGAGGGCTCCGTAACAGACGTGATAACACGGAGGACACGGAGGGAACTGCGAGGACACGGAGAAGAGCAATTGATGTGGTCTCGGGCGTCGGATCCCCATCGGGAGGCCGATATCCGAGACCACATCTACTGCAGTCCTCCGTGCTCTCAAGTGGTCCTCCGTGCCCTCCGTGTTATCACGTCCGTTCCGATCCATCCCTGCGCCGATGCCGGCCAGCCGGCCGCCCCCTACTCCACCCCCCGCGCCAGTTCGACCTGCTGCACCGCCTGTGACCTGAACGATCGCTGCGGCCCCTCGGTGACGCGGCTCTCGGCCTCCACCCGCGCGCGCCACGCCACGAGCCCGTGCGCGTCCCAGACCAGCACCCCGTCGGTGGACTCGCGCTCCCGCACCGCGAAGGCGCGGCCCGAGTCGGCGGGATAGTCCCCGTCCCGCGTCGCCGTGATACGGTAGCGCGCGGCCCCCGCGCTGTCCGCCAGCCGCACGAAGGTCCGCCCCGCGGCATCGGTGGCGCGCTCGCCGCGGCGCAGCGCCCGGGGCGGGAGCGGCGGGAAGAGGTCGTCCAGCGCGGTGCTCAGGTCGGAGACCTCCGCCACCTCGTCGGGGATCCAGGGGGCCGCCGTCCGCGTGAAGCCCCCCGCCGCGCCGAGGACACCGCCATAGCGCCCGCCCAGCATCCCCTCGGCGCTCGGCGCGAGGGTCGTGCCGTCGGCCGAGCGGGAGAGCCGGAGCGAGTCCCACCAGGCGGTGATCGCGACGCCGGCGGCGGCGGTGTCCCCCTGCACCACCAGCCGGCCGAGCCGGTCCACGAACTCCACGCGGCGGCGCCCCTGCAGCTCCGTGGTGACGCTCGTCTGCACCCGGACCCGGTAGGCCGCCGGCGCGAACTGGGCGGCGGCGTACCGGGGCGGCGCCTGGCCCGCGGCGGGCGGCGCCAGGAGGAGAGTTGCGGCGGCGCTTGCCGCCCGCCAGAATCCGGGACACCCATTCCCACGGACATCCGATGGTACGCGCATCCCTCAAGCTAATCGCGGGGGTCACCCTGCTTGCGTGCGCCGCGCCGCTCGCCGCGCAGACCGCCCCGGCGCGTGTGCTGGTGCGGGCGGGCCGTCTCATCGACGGCGTCGCCGACCGGCCCCGGGCCGACCAGGGGATCCTCATCGTGGACGGCCGGATCCGCGAGGTGGGGGCCTATGCCGCCGTCGCGGCGCACGCGGGGGACGCGACGCGGATCGACCTCTCCCGCCGCACGGTGCTGCCGGGCCTCATCGATGCGCACACGCACGTGCTCCTGCAGGGGGACGTGACCGAGCAGGAGTACGCCGACCAGATCCTCCGGCAGTCCATCCCCTATCGCACC
>DASTRQ010000090.1:0-9458 GCA_035761145.1 Gemmatimonadales bacterium | reverse complement strand
CGCGACCTTCGCGCGGGGAGCCTGGCCAGGCTCGGCACCCTGCGCCTCACCGAGGCCGACCTGGCCCGCCCCGGCCTGCACCCGGCCCTCGGTGCCGTCACCCTGGGCCAGCACCTTGCCACCTGGGTGACCCACGATCTCGGTCACCTCGCCCAGATCGCCCGGACGATGGCGAAGCGCCAGGCAGGGCTCGTGGGCCCCTGGGCCGAGTACCTGCCGATCCTGGAGCGCTGAAGCCTCAGCGACGTTGGCGCACCAGCAGCGCGATCGGCGGCCCCACGCAGAGCAGATGCGCTGCCCAGATCGTGAACCACGCCGCGGTGAAGAGGGGGGTGCCCTGGTTCTGTGTGAGCGGCACGATCAGCTGGCTCATCGCCACCCAGACCAGGGTGCCGTAGACCACGGCCACCCCCAGCGCCCCGCCGGTGCTCCGGGTCAAGCGCTGGAGGGCCCACCACCGGCGGTAGAGGAGCGCGTAGGCGAGGCTCCAGCCGAGCGCCACGCCGAAGTGCATCGCGAGCCCCAGGAGGACGGTGGCGGCGCCTCCCTCCACGGCGGCGGGCCCGAGGAGCGCCCGGGCGATGTTCTGGAAGATGCGCGCCGAGGTCGTGACGTTCTTGACCCACGCGTAGATGACGATGACGTAGAGGCCGTCGAGCACGCCGACGACGAGGCCGGCAAGCAGCGCGCGCTGCACCAGCCACGGGGCCCGGCGGACCGGGTTGGAGGAGAGGATGGACATGGCGGTGCTGGAGACGACCGGGCGGGACGCGCTTGCACGGGGTGGGCCATCGGCCGTCGGCCATCGGCCGTCAGCCATCAGCCGTCGGCCATCAGCCGTCGGCCATCGGCCAATAGCCAATAGCCAAGAGCCAGGAGCCAATCGCCAACGACCATGCCCCTCGTCCGCATCGACCTCCCCGACACCTATCCGGCCGCCGTGCGCGCCACGATCGGCGACTGCGTGCACACCGCGATGGTGGAGACCATCGGTATCCCCGCCGCCGACCGGTTCCAGGTGATCACCGCGCACCCCGCCGGCGCCCTCGTGGCCGACCCCGCCTACCTCGACATCCAGCGTTCGGCCGCGGTGGTCTTCGTGCAGGTCACGCTCAACTCGGGCCGCACCGTCGCGCAGAAGAAGGCGCTCTACGCCCGCATCGCCGAGCTGGTCCGCGCCAGGGCGGGGGTGCGCCCCGAGGATGTGCTGGTGAACCTGGTGGAGGTGCCGAAGGAGAACTGGTCCTTCGGCGGCGGGATCGCCCAGTACGCCGACTGACCCCGGGCCACCACCGGGGATATAATAGGAAGCGCCCGGCACCGCGCCGGGCGCTTTCCACGACATCCTTCTCCTGTTCTCCGGAGTGACCCCCATGGATCGCAAGGCCGAAGCCCGCTGGAGCGGCGACCTCAAGAGCGGCACGGGCAGCCTCAAGCTCGGGAGCGGCGCCTTCGAGGGCCCCTACTCGTTCGCCACCCGGTTCGAGAGCGCCCCCGGCACCAACCCCGAGGAGCTCCTCGGCGCCGCGCACGCCGGCTGCTTCACGATGGCCCTCTCGCTCGGGCTCTCCACCGCCGGGCACCCGCCCAAGAGCCTCCACACGACCGCCACGGTGCATCTCGAGAAGCAGCAGGCAGGCTTCTCCGTGACCGGGATCCACCTGGCCCTCCGCGGCGAGGTGCCGGGCGTGAGCAAGGAGGAGTTCCTCCGCATGGCCGAGGAGACCAAGAAGAACTGCATCATCTCCCGCGCGCTCGCCGTGCCCATGACGCTCGACGCCCAGCTCGCCTGAGGTCCCCCTGCAGCACGCGCTCCTGCTCCTCGCGCTCCAGGCCACCGTCCCCTTCCACCCGGGGATGGTGGTCACCCGGAGCACCCGCATCACCCCCGGCACCTATCACGTCACCGTCCCCGCCGCCGACAGCGCGCTGATCGTCGTGCGCGGGGAAGGCGTCACGCTCGACCTCCGCGGCGTCACCTTCGAGGGGCTCCCTCCCGCCGCCGACCCCGACCAGGCGGAGGGGGTCGCCATCCGCATCGAGGGAGGCCGCGACGTGCGCGTGCTCGGCGGCGCCCTGCACGGGTACCGCATCGGGCTCCTGGCCCTCGGCACTCGGCGGCTCACCGTCACCGGCACCGACGCGAGCGGCTCCTGGCGCCCCCGGCTCTTCTCGCGCCCCGAACACGAGTCGCTGGTGGACTGGCTCTCCTTCCACCACAACGAGCACGACGAGTGGCGGCGCTTCGGCGCGGGGCTCTACCTGCAGGACGTCCGCGGCGGCGCCATCCGCGGGGTCACCGCGCGCCGGGGGATGAACGCCCTGCTCCTCGTGCGGAGCGATTCGCTCCGCATCGAGGGGAACGACCTGAGCTTCAACAGCGGCCTCGGCATCGGGATGTACCGGGCCAGCGACAACGTCATCGTCCGCAACCGGGTGGACTACGACGTGCGCGGCTACAGCCACGGCGTGTACCGGCGCGGCCAGGACAGCGCCGGGATCCTGATGTTCGAGCAGTGCCGGCGGAACGTGGTGGCCTACAACTCGGTGACCCACGGCGGCGACGGGCTCTTCCTCTGGGCCGGCCAGCAGACGATGGACGACGGCCACGGCGGCGCCAACGACAACCTCTTCCTCGGCAACGACTTCAGCTGGGCGCCGACGAACGGGATGGAGGCCACCTTCAGTCGCAACGCCTTCATCGCCAACCGCATCAGCGGGAGCGACCACGGGCTCTGGGGGGGCTACAGCTACGAGTCGCCGGTGGTGGGGAACTGCTTCAGCGAGAACCGCATCGGCATCGCCATCGAGCACGGGCAGGACCTCACCATCCAGGGGAACACCTTCACCGGCGACGCCACCGCCATCCGCCTGTGGGCCGACCCGGTGGCCCCTTCCGACTGGGGCTACCCGAAGCACCGCGACACGCGGAGCCGCGACATCCGCATCGAGGGGAACCGCTTCGCGCGCCACGGGACCGCCATCCGCGTGTCCAACACCGAGCGGCTGGTCGAGCACGGCAACACCTTCGCCGACGCCGACACCTTCGTGGTGATCCGCGACACCCTCGCCGCGCCGCGGATCCGGCTCGGCGACCACGCGGGACGCCCCGCGGCGGTGTGCCGCGGCGTGCCCGCCATCCCGCGCGCCTGGCGCGACCGCGCCCCGCGCGGATCGCGCGCGGTACCCAGCACCCCGCTGGCGCTCCGCGACCGCGGCGCCATCGTGATGGGGGAGTGGGGACCGTACGACTGGAGCGAGCCGCTGCTGTACCGCCTCCCCGGTCCCGACACCGCCGGCGTGCGGCTCGCCATCCTCGGGCCGGCGGGGCGCTGGCAGGCGGCCGAGCGGCGCGGCGTGGCGGCGCTCTCCCGCACCTCCGGCCGCGTCGGCGACACCATCGTCGTGACCCCACGTCCCGACTCGCTCGGCGACTGGTCGCTCACCCTGCGCACCAGCGGCGGCCCCGCCACCTACACGCACTTCGTCCCGATCGCGGGGTGGGATGCCCGCTACGTCGCCTGGGGCGACTCGACCGACCCGCGCACCCGCGCGGAGGCGTTCGACGCGCGCTTCGCCGGGACCCCGCTCCTGGCCCGCCGCGAGCGCGCGCTCGACCTGATGTGGTACCGCCCCGAGATCCGCGAGCTGCCCCAGGAGCGCTGGGGCCTCGCGGCCACCACCAGCGTGGAGCTCCCCGACGGCGGCTACACGCTCCGCGCCATCAGCGACGACGGCATCCGCGTGTGGGTGGACGGCGCGCTGGCGATCGACCACTGGGCTCCCCACGAGTCGCTGGTGGACAACGTGCCCCTCGCGCCCGGCCGGCACGCGATCCGCGTCGAGTACTACCAGGTGGACGGCTGGGTGGAGCTCCGCGTGGAGATCGTGCGCGGCACCCTCCGTTCCACCGGCTCCCCCGGACCCCACTGACCGATGACCTCCCGCCGCGACTTCCTCGCCGCCACCGGCGCCGCCTCGCTGGCGCTCTCCCGCGCCCCGGCGCTCACCGGGCTCGCCGCCGAGGACGACCTCATCCTCCGCAACGGCACCCTCTTCGACGGCACGGGGGGCGAGGGGCGCGAGGCCGACCTGGCGCTGCGCGGCGGCCGCATCCGCGCGGTGGGGCGCCACCTCGGGGGGCACGGGCGCGAGGAGATCGACTGTCGCGGCCTCGCCGTGGCGCCCGGGTTCATCGACATCCACAGCCACGGCGAGTCCAACCTTCCCGACGACCCGCGCGCCGAGTCGCTCATCCGCCAGGGGATCACGACGATCATCGCCGGCCAGGACGGCGACTCGGCCGCCGACGGCGTCGCCGCGTTCCTCGGCCGGATGACCGCGCTGCACCCGGCCGTCAACGTGGCGACGATGGTGGGGCTCGGCACCCTGCGCGAGGTGGTGATCGGCGACGCCGACCGGCCCGCCACCGCCGGCGAGCTCGCGCGGATGGTGGCGCTGGCCGAGCAGGCGCTGGCCGACGGCGCCTGCGGCGCGAGCTCGGGGCTCGAGTATGTCCCCGGCGCCTTCGCGCCGCGTGAGGAGCTCATCGCCCTTTGCCGCCCCCTGGCGCGCCGGCGTCTCCCCTATGCGACGCACATGCGGAACGAGGACGACCGCCTCCTCGAGGCCATCGACGAGGCGGTCGCCGTGGCCGAGGGGGCCGGGTGCCCGCTCCAGGTCTCGCACCTCAAGACCCAGGGGCGCCGCAACTGGGGAAAGCTCGACGACGCCTTCGCCCGCGTGGCGGCGGCGCGGGCGCGCGGCACCGACGCCGCCTTCGATCGCTACCCGTACGTGGCCTACCAGACCGGGCTCACCAACCTCTTCCCCGCGTGGAGCCGCGACGGCGGCACCGACGCCTTCCTCGCGCGCCTGGCCGACACGACCGTCGCGCCCCGCATCGAGACCGAGGCGCGCGCCAAGGTGGAGCTCCTGGGCGGGTGGGACAACGTGATGATCACGAGCGTGCGCGACACGGCCGACCGCGGGGCGGAAGGGCAGCGGCTCGGCACGTACGCGGCGGCGCAGGGTGCGGAACCCTACGCGCTCACGCTGGGGCTCCTGCGGCGGAGCGCCGGGAGCGTCGGGATGGTCGGCTTCGCGATGAGCGAGGAGAACCTCGACCGGATCCTCGCCCATCCGCAGGGGATGGTCTGCAGCGACGGCGGGAGCTACGCCGTGGACGGGCCCACGCGCCGCGGCAGCCCCCACCCCCGCGGGCTCGGGAGCTTTCCCCGGGTGCTCGGGCGCTACGTGCGCGAGCGCAGGGCGCTCTCGCTGGGGCAGGCGGTGCGGAAGATGTCGGCGTACCCGGCCGAGCGGGTGCGCCTCGCCGACCGCGGACGCCTGGCGCGCGGGATGGCGGCGGATGTCGTGGTCTTCGACCCCGCCACCGTGGCCGACCGCGCCACGTTCGAGCAGCCGTTCCAGTATCCCGTCGGGATCCCGCTCGTGGTCGTGAACGGCGTCATCGCCCTCCGCGACGGCGAGCGCGTTGGCCAGGCGTCAGGGCGGGCCCTCACGCCGAGCGCGTGACCGGGGCAGGCAGGATTGCGTTTTGTGAGTCTTCAGGACCTCTGGGCTTTCAGGCTCTCTGCATCCGAGCATCTCATCTTCGGTCGATGGTCCAGGGTCGCGGCCGTGGAACCCTGAACCACTGACCACTCACGATCAGCCCATCCATCCGCATCGCGACCGCCAGCGCCCGCTCGAATGCCGGTCAACGCGCGGGAGCCCCGGCCCCCTGCTCTGGCCAGGCCGCGGCCTGCCGCCCTAGATTCCGCCCATGCCCGCACCTGCCCCGATCTCCCTCGCCCAGGCCGCCGTCGGCGTCACCGAGCACTGGCGCCCCCGCGTCATCGCCGCGCTCAACGGCCAGGAAGTGAAGCTCGCCAAGCTCCAGGGCGAGTTCGTCTGGCACCACCACGAGCACGAGGACGAGCTCTTCCTGGTGGTGGCCGGCGCGCTCCGCATCGAGTTCCGCGACGGCGTGGCCGAGCTCGGCGCGGGGGAGTGCCTCGTGGTCCCGCGCGGGGTGGAGCACCGGCCGGTGGCCGAGTCGGAGTGCACCGTACTCCTCTTCGAGCCGGCGGGGGTCAAGAACACCGGCAACGTGGACCATCCCACCCTGACCGCCCCCGCCCCTTCCCTCCCACCGCGCGCGAGGTAAGTTCGTCCCACTCCCCTGGGCGCTCCCGATCCGGGAACGTCCGCCAATGCACCGGTTCACCGAACATCTCGAGCTCTGGCTCACCGCCGCGGGACTGGTGGTGATCCTGTTGCTCACCCCCCTGCTCTTCCCGGGCGGCGCGGGGTGGACGGCCACCGCGCTCGTCGCCACGGTGGTGGGCGCGCTCCACGGCGTGATCTTCTGGCTGGTGCGCCGGCGGGAGCGCGTCCGGCGGCGCGTCCTCCTTGCCCAGGTGCGCGGGATGCTCAAGGACCGCGTCAACAACCAGCTCCAGACCATCCTCGGCCACGTCTCCAGCCTCCCCGACCCCGACGTCGCCACGCTGCGCGACATCGAGATGGCGGTCCGGGAGATCGCGGACATCGTGGGGTCGCTCTCGGAAGAGACCCTCGAGGACTGGCACGCCCGCTACCCCCTCCCCACCCAGTGACCCGCTGGCGGCCCGTGCGCGGCCGCCCTAGGATTGGTGGACCCCCACCCCCGGGCCCGATGCGCGCGATCCTCCGACTCCTCCCGCTCCCCGCCCTCCTGCTCGCCGCCTCCACGGCACGGGCGCAGGGAACGCCCGACCTCCCCCCGATGCGCGCCCCGCATCCCTTCACCGACTCGGCGTGGGCCACGGCGCCCCTTTCGCTGGGGGGAGTGCACCGGTGTGGTCGGTCCTGCCTGACCCAGGCGCCCGAGATCCCGGAGGGGTGCCAGCTGACCAGCGCCGACCGGCCGCCGGGGGCCCTCCGCCCGGCGCCGATGCCGACGGCGGGCGATACCGCGGGCACGCCCCCCGTCCCGATGCCCACCGCGCGCGGCGGCACCGACCCCGCCCCCGTGCCGATGCCGGGCGCGCGCGGGAGCCAGGGTCGCGCGTACGCCCCGCTCTGCCCGGGCGCCAGGGCGTACGTGTACTGATGGGGCGCCGCTCCAAGCGTTGGACCGCGGTGACGATCGCGGCCCTGTTCCTGATCGTCGCGTGCTCCAGCTTCAGCCGGGGCACGCCGGTGGACCAGCTCCCGACACCGCTCCCGGAGCGCGACCGCGTGGAAGTGTGGAGCGGGGGTGCGTCCCGGCAACTGCACGCCGTGTCCCTCGACGCCGACACCCTCCGCGGGGTGCCGTGGTGGATGGATCCGCACTGCGACTCCTGCCGCGTGGCGATCCCCCGCGCCGCCGTCGACTCGGTGCGCACCCTGCACTACGCCAGCGGCGAGACGGGCGCGTTCCTGCTGATCCTGGCGCCGATCATCGCCATCGCCCTGTTCGTGAAGGGCTTCAGCGGCCAGGACTGACGTGGAGCGATCCATCATCGGCTACGCGCAGGATGAGGAACGCCATTGGGTGGCCCTCCTCGCCTGCGGCCACCGCCAGCACGTCCGCCACGATCCGCCGTGGCAGGTGCGTCCCTGGGTCATCACCCCCGAGGGCCGCACCGCGCACCTTGGCACCACACTCTCCTGTCGCCGCTGCGACGAACTGACGACCCCGATGCCGAACTCCCATATCACCGTCACCCGCGAGCTCCCCTTCCCGCCCGCCCGTGTCCACGGCGTGATCGCCGACTACCACCGCCACCATCCCGCGATCCTCCCCTCGCGGTTCTTCACCGGGCTCGAGGTGCTGGCGGGCGGCCGCGGCGAGGGGACCCGTTTCCGCCTCACCACCACGCTCGGCGGGCGTCGCCAGCAGGGCGAGTTCAGCGTCACCGAGCCCCGTCCCGGCGAAGTGCTCGTCGAGTCGGCGTCGGACGGCTCGGTGGTGACGGTGTTCACGATGGCCGCGGCCGAGTCGCCCGGGCACACCCTCCTCACCTTCGCGACCGACTATACCCTCCCGGGCGGGGTCGTGCGGCCGCTGCTCGAGTGGATCACCAACCGCGTGCTCCGCAAGGTGTACGTGGAGGAGATGGAGAACCTCCGGGACTACCTGGCCGCGGGGCGCGACCGGTAAGCGGGTCCGGGGCACCTCGCGTGCGACCTCAAAGAGGCTCGGGGCATCGATGGACCGACCTCACCCGACCACGATGCTCCTCCACGCACTCCTCCTGACCTCCGTGCTCGCCCACGGCGACACGATCCGGGCCCGACTCCTGGCCCGGCTCGGCGACGACGCGTCCACCACCGGCCCCGGCTTCGGCGAAGTGAGCGGCTTCGCCTTCGACTCCGCGGGCCGGCTCTACGTGAGCGACTTCCAGGACGCGCGCATCGTCGTCTTCGGCCCGGATGGCCGGGCGCTCGGGGTCATCGGCCGCCACGGCCGGGGCCCCGGCGAGTTCAGCGCCCCCACCGGTCCGGTGACCGGGCCCGACGGCGCCCTGTACGTGCGTGACCTCACGGCGCTGAAGCGGTTCACCCGCGACCCCCGCACCGGGCTCGCGGGACGCTACGACCGCGACCTCCCCGGCCCCACCTTCGCCCCGTGGCGCGCCAAGCGGCCCACGTATCTCGACGCCGCCGGCCGCTACTACTTCCCGCTCGAGTGGGGCGACGCCGCCACCGGGCAGCCGGTGCGCTCCTTCGTGCGCTACGATGGCGCCGGCACGCTCGTGGACACCCTTCCCGTCCCCCGGTACCCCGGCGAGCCCTCTCTCACCGCCTCGGTGCAGGTGACCCCGCAGACCGGGCGGATGCTCCCGGGCCTCAACGCCGCCCCGTTCGAGCCGCGCACGGTCTGGACGGTGACGCCGCGGGGCACCGTGATCAGCGGCGACGGCGGCGCCCCGACCCTGCAGGAGACCGATGCCCAGGGACGGCGCCTGCGCACCCTCGACATCGGCGGCGCGGGACGCCGGATCCCCGCACGGGAGCGGGCCGAGAGCCTGGCGGCCCTCCGGCGCCGGCTCGATTCCCTCCCCGGTCCCCTCAGCGCCGTCCGGGGGATGAGCCCGGCTGTGCGGGAGCAGCGCCTCCCCGACGTCTATCCCAGCGCCACGGGACTGGTGATGGTCGGCGAAGAGCTCTGGGTGCGGCGCTGGGCGGAGCCGGGCGCCACCCGGTTCGACCGCTTCAGGCTCGACGGCACTTCGCTCGGCGGCGTGCTCCTCCCGGTGCAGTGCACCGGTAACCCCGCGCCCACGGTCCGCGCCGGCCGGATCGCCTGCCTCGTCGCCGACGCCGAGACCGGCGCAGAGACGGTGGCCCTCCTGATGCTCCCCCGCTGAACCCTGACCCTCACGAACGGCCGCGAATGGACCCCCTCCCGGCGTCTCCCCGTCCCCGCCTCGAGGCGGTGGACGTCCTGCGCGGCCTCGCGATGTTCGTGATGGCGCTCGACC
>DASTRQ010000089.1:0-8581 GCA_035761145.1 Gemmatimonadales bacterium | reverse complement strand
ACGTCCTCGGGCTCGAAGTGGAAGTCGTCCACCGAGGCGCCCTGCCCCGCCTCGAGGCGGTGGAGGTCGGCGGGGCCGAGCCGGGTGACCGCGGCGGCGGCCTCCTTGGTGCGGCCGCCCCACTTCTTCCCGAGCACCTTGAAATTGGCCTTGGACCGGAGCCGCACCAGGCCGTCCTCGTTGGGGACGACCTCGACCCGGCGCACGTTCACTTCCCCCTGCAGGAGGGGGAGGAGCGCCTCGAACTCGCTGTTGAGCGCCTGCGCGGGGACGGCCACCTTCATCGTGGCGAGGGGCTGGCGCACCTTGACCTTGCCGGTCTCGCGCGCGGCGCGGGCCAGCGAGGTGAGGCGCCGGGTGGCGTCCATCGCGGCGGCGAGCGCCGCGTCCTCGCGCGCGCCCGGGGCGGGCCACCCGGCCAGGTGCACGGAGCGTCCGGTGAGCGCGCGGTGGAGCCAGTCGCTCACGAAGGGCGCCGCGGGCGCCAGGAGGCGCGCCACCGTGGCGAGGCACTCGTGCAGCGTGGCGAGCGCCTCGGGGTCGCCGCTGGGGCGGTCGGGGGCCCAGAACCGGGCGCGGTTGGTGCGCACGTACCAGTTGCTCAGGTCGTCCACCACGAAGTCCATCACCGCGCGCGTCCCCGCGGTGACGTCGTACCCCTCGTACGCCGCGGTCACGGCGCGCACCGTGGCGTCGAGCCGGCCCAGGATCCAGCGGTCGGCCCGGGCGGCGGGCCGGGCCGCGGGGCCCGCGCCGGCGGCCCAGTCGCCGGCGTAGGTCTGGAAGAACCGGTAGGTGTTCTGCAGCGTGTTCAGGAACCCGCCCACCGCCTCGGGGATGGCGCGTTCGTCGAAGCGCTTGGGGAGCCAGACCTGGCTCGACGTGAGCAGGTAGAGCCGCGCGGCGTCGGCGCCGTGGCGGGCGATGAGCTGCCACGGGTCCACGACGTTGCCCCGCGACTTCGACATCTTCTGGCCCTCGGCGTCGAGGACCAGCTCGTTGACGATGACGTGGCGGTACGCCGCCCGGTCGAAGACCGTGGCGGCGATGGCGAGGAGCGAGTAGAACCACCCGCGGGTCTGGTCCACCCCCTCGCAGATGTAGTCGGCCACCGCGTGGGCCTCGAACTCCGCCGCGTGCGCGAACGGGTAGTGCCACTGCGCCACCGGCATCGCCCCCGAGTCGAACCAGGTGTCGATCACCTCGGGGGTGCGCCGCATCGTGCCGCCGCAGGCGCAGGGCCACTGCCAGGCGTCGATGAACGGCTTGTGGGGGTCGAACCCCTCGGGAAGGGGCCGCCCCGCCGCCTCGGCCAGCGCGGCGTAGCTCCCGATGACGCGCACGTGCGCGGCGTCGCGGTCGCACACCCAGACGGGGAGCGGGGTGCCCCAGTAGCGGTCGCGCGAGAGCGCCCAGTCCACGTTGTTCTCGAGCCACGCGCCGAAGCGCCCGGCGCCCACCTCGGGCGGGTGCCAGTCCACGCCGCGGTTGAGCTCGAGCATCCGGTCCTTCACCGCGCTCGTGCGGACGAACCACGAGTCCTTGGCGAAGTAGATCAGCTTGCTCGAGCAGCGCCAGCAGTGCGGGTACGTGTGGACGTACTGCTCGGTGAGCAGGTGCCGCCCCTCCGCCTTGAGCCGCCGGATGATGAGCTCGTTGGTCTCCTCGGCGGTGACGAGCTTCCCCTCGAGCTCGGGCCAGGTGGTGCCCTGGAAGGTGCCGTCCATCGCCACGGGGCGCAGCAGCGCCAGGCCGTTGGCCTTGCCGGCGGCGTAGTCATCGGCGCCGAAGGCGGGCGCCATATGCACCACCCCGGAGCCGTCCTCGGCGGTGACGAACTCCCCCGCGATGACCACCGAGTGCCTCCCCTCGGCCGGGAGCGGCACCACGTCGAGCGGGCGCGCGTACCCCTTCCCGACCAGCTCCGCCCCCGTCACCGTCGCCACGCGGGGCGACTCGGCGACCGCCTTGCCGTGCAGCTTCACCGCCCCGGCGCGCGCCTCGGCCAGGACGAGCTTCCGCCCCCCCACGTCGTACACGCCGTACGTCAGCGCCGGATGCACCGCGGCCGCCACGTTGCTGGGCAGGGTCCACGGCGTCGTGGTCCAGACCACCAGCTCCCACCCCGAGCCGTCGGTGAGCGGGAAGGTGACGTAGAGGCTCTTGTCGGTGACCTCGTCGTAGCCGAGCGCCAGCTCGTGGCTCGAGAGCGCGGTGCCGCAGCGGGGGCAGTAGGGGAGCACCCGGTGGCCGCGATAGAGGAGGTCCTTCTGGTGCAGCTGCGCCAGCAGCCACCACACCGATTCCACGTACTCGTTGGAATAGGTGATATAGGGCGTCTCGTAGTCGAGCCAGTAGCCGATCCGGTCGGAGAGCCGCTCCCAGTCCCCCTTGTACTGGAAGACGCTCTCGCGGCAGAGGCGGTTGAACGCCTCGACGCCGTAGGCCTCGATGTCCTGCTTCCCCTTGAAACCGAGCTTCTTCTCGACCTCGAGCTCCACGGGGAGGCCGTGGGTGTCCCACCCGGCGATGCGGGTGACCTGCCGCCCCTGCATCGTGCGGAAGCGGCAGACGAGGTCCTTGATGCTGCGCGCGAAGACGTGATGGATCCCCGGCCGCCCGTTGGCGGTCGGGGGGCCCTCGAAGAAGACGAAGGGCCGGCCGCCGGCCGTGGCCTCCTGCACCCGCCGGAAGAGCCGTTCCCGGCCCCACTCGGCGAGCATCTCGTCCTCGAGCGTCGCGGCGGACGCGGGCCAGGCGGGGTGGCGGGTCATACCTTGCGCTTGAGGACCAGCTCCGTCTGCGAATCGCCCCGCTCCACCTGCAGCTGGGCGCGGGCCTGCGCGCTCGCCTGCAGCCCCTCGACCTCGCCGAGCTGCCGCTCGAGGAGGGCGCGGAAGTTGGCGAGGTAGGTGGCGAACTGGCGCTGGGCCGCCTCGAAGCGCTCGCGGATGACCCGCTCCTGCTCCTCGGCGCGGGCCAGCACCCGCATCGCCTCGGTCTTGGCCTCGCGGAGCGCCGCCTCGGCCTCGCGCTCGGACTGCGCCTTGGCGTCGGCGCGGAGCTGCTGCGCCGCGACGAGGGCGTCGTTCATCGCCTTCTCCCGCTCCCGGAAGGAGCGGAGCTGCTCCTGCAGGCCGCGGATGCGCTCCTCGAGCTGGGCCCGCTCGCGCAGCAGCCGGTCGAGCTCCTCGGCCACCCGGCCGCGGAACTCCTCGACCTCCACGGGCGCATACCCGCGGAAGCCGCGCCCGAACTCCTGCGCGCGCACGTCGTGCGGCGTGAGGTGGAAGATCTCGTCGTTCATCGTTCCCGCTCCCCGAAGAGGATCGTGCCGAGCCGCACCAGCGTCGCCCCCTCTTCGACCGCGACGCCGTAGTCCCCCGACATCCCCATCGACAGCTCCGGCAGGGCGTGCCCGGCGCGCCGCCCCGCCTCCTGCACCTCCCGGAGCCGCCGGAACGCCGCGCGTTGCACGCGCTCGTCGCCGGTCAGCTCCGCCATCGTCATCAGCCCGCGCACCTCGAGCCGGTCGCAGCCCCGCAGGCGGTCGAGCAGCTCCACCGCCCCCTCCGGCTCCACCCCGCCCTTCTGCGGCTCGCCGCTGCAGTTCACCTGCACCAGCACCCCCTGCACCGCCCCCGCCGGGACCCGCTTCTGGAACTCCTCGGCCAGCTCCCAGCGATCCACCGCGTGGATCAGGGCGAAGCGCCCGATGACCTGCCGGACCTTGTTGCGCTGGAGCGAGCCGATCAGGTGCCAGTCCACGGCGACATCGGCCGTGGCGTCCTGCTTGGGAAGCGCCTCCTGGACCCGGTTCTCCCCCACCGCGTCGAGCCCCGCCGCTACCGCCGCCCGCACCGCCTCGGGCCCGTGGGTCTTGGTCACCGCCACGATGCGGACCGGGTGGGTCCACCCCCCGCGGGCCTGCCGCTCGGCGATCGTCGCGCGCACCTGCGCCAGCCGCGCCGGAAGGGCCGGGAATTCCATAACCCTGCAATTTAGTTGGGGTTACAGGAGGCGGGTAGGGCGGGTCGGGCGGGTCGGAAGAGGCGGCTCGGCGGCATGGGACGCCGATCGGGGCCGGAAAGCAGCGCCCCGTCCGCCCCGCTTACCCGCCTATCGCCCTCCGGCTCATCTCCGTGATCGCCTCCTTCACCTGGGGGTCGGGGCGGAGGCGGCCGCCGAGGATGAGGTACTGGAGCGCCTGGGCGGGGTCGCCGGCGCGGTCGGCGGCGACGGCGAGGAGGAGCACCGGCTGGGCGAGGTTGTTGAGGATCCCCTCCGCCTGCGGCTCGAGGGTCGGGCGCTCGGGCATCGAGTCCACGTGGGCCCAGCGGAAGGTCTCGCGCACGAGCCGGGTGGTGGTGGGGATGTCCACGGGGATCCCGGCGGCGCTCGCGGGGAGGATCCCGGCGTCGGTGGTGTCCACCGGTGCGGTGAGGAGGTGGTAGCCGAGCCCGCGGAGCACCACGTACCGCTCGAGGCCCAGGAAGCTCTGCCCCGTGCTCACCGACCAGACGATGGGGCGGTGCCCCAGGTTGAGGGCGATGAGGTTGAGGAGCGCCACGTCGTTGGGGGCGAGCACGGTGCCGGCCGGGATGACGTGCGCGATGGGCCCCAGGGTGACCGGAGTGGCCTGGTCCACCGGGTGCAGGGACGAGGTGACGAGCTCGATCTGCTCGTCGGTGAAGTTGAGGAGCGGGGTCGTGGGCGCGGGGCCGGCCCGGTCGCGCCAGATGGCCGGCGCGCTGGTGCTGTCGAAGGGCCGCACCGCGCGGTCGCGGAGCTGGCGCAGGTACCACGGCGTCTGCGCCAGGGCGAGGCAGAACACCGTGACATCCTGCCGCACCCCCTCGGCCTCCTGCAGGTACCAGAGGGGGAAGGTGTCGTTGTCGCCGAAGGTGATGAGCACCCCGTACGGCGGCACCGAGTTGAGCGCGTCGTAGGCGAAGTCGCGCGCGAGGTCGCTCATCGGCGCGCGCGCGCGGCTCGCCCCGGCCCAGTTGGTGGCCACCGGCAGGAGGGTGAGTGCGAGGAGGGCCCCCGCGGCGGGGATGCGCCCCGCCCCGCCGATGCGGTCCCACGCGCGCCGCGCCAGGAGCACCACCCCCATCCCCGCCCAGATGCCCCACACCACGTAGCTCACCACGAAGAAATAGTCGCGCTCGCGCACCTCGTGCTGGGCGAAGCTCGGGAACCACTGGTACCCGAGGCTGAACCCCGGCTTGAAGTTCATGTAGCCCACGAGCCCCAGCCCCGTGACCAGGAAGAGGAGCCCGAGGAGGGTCCACCCCGTGCGGTCGGCGCGGCGGTGGGCCGCCGAGCCGAGGAGCCCGAGGACCGAGTAGAGCGTGGCGGCGGCGACCACGCCGACGCGGGCGGTGAGCCCCGCCGACCACTGCTGGGCCCAGTACTGGAAGTAGTTGGCGATCTGCAGGCCGATGAGCAGCAACGAGCGGCCGGGGTTGCCGGGACCGTGCCGCACCGTGGGGTCGTCGAACGGCCCCCGCGGCGGGTACTGCTTGCGCCGGATGACGTCGAGCAGCGACTGCCAGGTGTCGGGTTGGGCCTCGTTGAGGATCGGGTGCTGCCCCGCGCGGAGGTACAGGAAGAGGTAGGTCGTGACGCCGACCAGGGCCACCGCGAGCGCCACCAGCGCGAAGCGGGTGCGGCCGTGTCCCGCGGCCCAGGCGAACGCCGCGAGGAAGGCGAGCGCGCCGAGGAGCGAGAGCGCGGTGCTGCCGAGCCCCACGCCGATGAGGAGGAGCCACACCCCGGCCACCACCGCGACCGTGGCGCGCTCCCGCGACCGGGTGGCGGGGTCGGCGGCGGGCGCCTCGCGCTGGGCCATCCAGAGGGCGCCCACGATGGCGGGCCCCGCCAGGAGCGCCAGGAGGTGGTTGCCGATGGAGAGCCCGGCGAGGTACACGATGAGCAGGAGGCTCCGGTCGGCGGCGGGGGTGCCGCGCACCTCGCGCCAGCGGAGCGCCAGCCAGCAGGTGAGGCCGATGGTGCACGTCGCGATGGCGTACACCTCGGTCTCGTTGCTGTTCTGCCAGTTGGTGAAGGTGAACGCGCCGGCGAGCGCGGCGCCCACCGCCCCGGCGGGCACCAGCCAGCGCGGTCCTCCCTCGGCGGCGAGGGCGGGGACGCGGCGCAGCGCCTCCCACGCGATGAGCGCGAAGCACCCCGCCCCGGCGGCGCTGGCCACCGCCGTCATCAGGTTGAGCCGCCAGCCGAAGAGCCCCACCGGGAGGAGGGTGCCCCACACGTGCGCCAGCATCACCCAGAGCGGCGTGCCGGGCGGGTGGGGCACGCCCACCACCTTGGCGGCGGCGATGAATTCCCCGGCATCCCAGAGCGTGACGCTCGGCGCGAGGGTGAGGAGGTACACGCCGAGGGCGAGGGCCGCGGTGAGGGCGGCGAGGCCGAGCCGCGCGCGACGTCCGGGGGACGGGAGCGTCATCAGGTGGTGGGGACGGTGATCTGGGCCGGTTCGAGCCGGGGCGCGAGGAGCGCGCGGCGCACCTGCTCGGGGGTGAGGTCGCGGTACAGGCGGCCGCGCACGGCGAGGGAGACCTGCCCGGTCTCCTCGCTCACGGCGAAGACGAGGGCGTCGGTCTCCTCGGAGAGCCCGAGCGCCGCGCGGTGCCGGGTGCCGAGGGAGCGGTCGCTCACCGGCTCCTGGGTGAGGGGGAGGATGGCGCCGGCGGCGGCGAGGCGCTCGCCGCGGACGATCACCGCCCCGTCGTGGAGCGGCGAGGGGGGGAGGAAGATGCCGTGGAGGAGCTCCGCGGAGACGACGCCGTCGATCGGGGTGCCGCTGGCGGCCACCGGCTCCAGCGTGTCGTCCCGCTCCACGGCGATGATGGCGCCGGTGCTCGCGCGGCTCAGGCGCGCCAGCGCCTCGGCCACCTGCTCGGCCACCGCGGCGCTGGCGCTCCCGGTGCCGAAGCGGAACGGACGCGCCCGCCCCAGCCGCGCCAGCGCCTGGCGCACCTCGGGCTGGAACACCACCAGCAGCGCGAAGACGCCGTAGGTGAAGATCCCCGAGAGCAGGTAGGTCACCATCGTGAACTTGAGCCACGCCGCGGCGAGCCAGGCGGCGAGCAGCACCAGCAGGCCGAAGACGATCTGCAGCGCGCGGGTGCCGGCGAGGAAGCGGAGGAGGCGGTAGAGCAGGAAGGCCACCAGCACGACCTCGACGACGTCGCGCCACGTGGGCACGAAGAGGCGCAGCTGGTCGGGGAGCATCAGGGGCCTCCGAGGGCGTGGGCCACGGCGAGCGCATCGCGCACGGCGGCGGGGGCGTGGACGCGGAAGAGCCGGGCGCCGCGGTCGTGCGCGAGGGCGCAGGCGGCGGCGGTGGCGGCGTCGCGCTCGGCCGCGGCGCGGCCGGTGAGCTCGCCCAGGAAGCGCTTGCGGCTGAGGCCGACGTAGAGCGGCCGGCCGAGCGCGGCCACCACCGCCAGGTGGTCGAGCAGAACGATATTCTGCTCCGGGGTCTTGGCAAAGCCGAAGCCGGGGTCGAGCGCCACCGCCTCGGCGCGGATCCCGGCCGCGTCGGCCCGCGCGGCGGCGGCCGCCAGCTCGCCGGCCACCGTGGCGGCGACGCCGTCGGGATACGCCGCGTGCGCGTACGAGGCGAGCTCGGGGAACGCGCCGCGCGAGTGCATCAGCACCACCCCCGCCCCGGCCGCGGCGACCGTCGCGCCCATCGCGGGGTCGAAGCGGAGCCCGCTCACGTCGTTCACCGCCCACGCCCCGGCGTCGAGCGCGGCGCGCGCCACCGCCGCCTTGGTGGTGTCCACCGACAGCGGCACGGCGGTGCGGCGGCCCAGGGCCTCGATGACCGGCACGACCCGGCGGAGCTCCTCCTCGGCGGGGACCGGCGTGGCGCCGGGGCGGGTGGACTCGCCGCCGACGTCGAGCATCGTGGCCCCCTGCTCCACCAGCGCCAGCGCGTGCGCCACCGCCGCGTCGGTGGTGGCGTGGGCGCCGCCGTCGCTGAAGCTGTCGGGAGTGACGTTGACGATGCCGGCGATCACGGGGCGGTCGAGCGGGATGGCGCCCCGCGCGGTGGCCCACGCCGCGGGCGGGGGCGCGGGGAGCGCGAGCCCCACCGCGGTGGCAAGCTCGGCGAGCGCCGGCGGGATGGTCCAGGGGCGGGCGAGCGCGCCGACGCGCGCGGCGGTGCCGGCGAGGAGCACCCAGTCGTCGCCGGTGAGGAGGTCGAGCCCCATCTTGAGGTTCCACCCCACCAGCGCCTCGAGCACCGGCGCGGGGACGCCGGTGACGTGGATGGCCACCGGGCCGAGCCCGTCGGTGGCGGACTCGGCCCGGTCGGCGTCCCAGCCGTGGCGGCGGAGCAGCTCCGCCGCGACGCGCCGATGGACGGGAAGGAGCTCGGCCCTCACGCCCCCGACGGCTTGGGGGTCGGGGCGCCGAGGATCGGCGGCGCCGCGGGGCGCGCGTCGGGGGTGGCCGCGGGGGCGCTGGCGGTCGGCGGCGCGGCGGGGGGCGTCGGGCGCGGGGGGAGCTCCTCCCCGCGCACCAGGCGCTCCACGTCGGCGCGGTC
>DASTRQ010000088.1:0-3526 GCA_035761145.1 Gemmatimonadales bacterium | reverse complement strand
ACCCCTCCACCTCGTCCAGTGCCTCGATCAGCTCCGTGGCGCTGCTCCAGCGCGCCGCGGGCGCCTTGGCGAGCGACTTGAGGATGACCTGGGCCAGGTCGTCCGGGATCTTGGGGTTGAGGGTGCGGGGATCGGCGGGGGCCTCCTCCAGCTGCTTCACGATGAGCGCGGGGACGTTCGGGGCGTCGAAGACCACCCGGCCGGTGACGATCTCGAACATCACGGCCCCCGCGCTGTAGAGGTCGCTTCGCGGGTCGAGCTCCTGGCCCATCAGCTGCTCGGGGCTCATGTACTGCGGGGTGCCCACGACGCTCCCCACGGCGGTGAGCCCCTTGCTGTCCTGCTGCCGGGCCTCGGTGAGCCGCGCGATGCCGAAGTCCATCACCTTCACGAGGCCGGTCGGGTCCACCACGATGTTCTGCGGCTTGATGTCGCGGTGGATCACCCCCTGCTCGTGGGCGGCCTCGAGGGCGCGGCAGAGCTGCTTGCTCACGGTGAGCGCCACGCCCACGGGGAGCTTGTGCCGCTGGCGCAGGAGCTTCTCGAGGCTCGTCCCCTCGACGTACTCCATCGTGATGAAGAGCATCCCGTCGGCCTCGCCCAGGTCGTGGGTGCGGACGACGTTGCGGTGGCTGATCTTCCGCGCCAGGCGGATCTCCTGCTTGAAGCGCTCCACGCCGGTGGCGTCCATCGCCTCGGGCTTGAGCGTCTTGATGGCCACCGCTTCCTGCAGTTCGCGGTCCCAGGCGCGGAACACCACCCCCATCCCCCCCGCGCCCAGCACCTCCTTGACCTCGTACCGGTTGGCGAGCACCTGTCCCGGCGCCAGGGTGATGCCGAGCGCGGAGGGGCGCGGCGCGGGGGTGGGCGCGCTGGTGACGAGCCGCAGGTCGCCCGGGGTCATCTGCACCGTGCTCGCCGCGCCCCCGCTCAGGAGCTCCACCAGTTCCTGCTTCTCCTTGAGCTCGCTCACCATCCGGCGGAAGGCGTCGGCCAGCTCCCCCACCTCGTCCCGCGTGCCGACCACGATCTCCCCCGAGTACCGCCCCTCGCGCACGTCGCGGGTGGCCTGCACCAGGCGCCGCACGGGGCCGGTGATCGTGCGCGCGATGAGCAGCGAACTGAGCAGGGCGATGACGAGCCCCACCAGGAACGCCTGCCCGGCGCTCGACCGCAGCGCGGTGTAGGCGGCCAGCTCCTGCGCGCGCGACCGGAGCCCCACGTACCCGCCCAGCGGCGCCCCCGCGGCGCTGGTGAGCGCCCCCATCGTGCCCACCCACCGGTCCCCCGCCGCGACGAGCTCCACGTGCGAGCTGTCGCTCACCGCGCTGTCCATCGCCATCCCCTGCATCGAGGCGCCCACGTCCACGTCGGCCGGCAGGGTGCTGAGCGCCGGCCGCGGCCGCCCCAGGGTGTCGAGGGTGAAGAAGACGATCTCGGAGCTGGTCTGCGCCTTGAGCTGGCGCAGGAACGAGGAGTCGATGGCGAGCCCCGCCAGGAGCACGCCGAGGACCGGGCCGTGGGGCGCCTGGATGGGGACGCCGACCGCCTGGTAGAGGAGATCCTCCCCGTCGGGGCCCACGTCGATGAACATCCCCCGCGTGCGGTCGCCGGCCAGCGCCCCGTCCACCAGCGACCCGCCGGCGAGCATGTCGCCGTAGGCCCCGTGGTCGGCGCTGTAGCTCTGCACCACCCCCTCGGCGTCGAGGAGGCGCACCCAGCTGGCGCCGCTCTGCAGCTGGAACTCGTCCGCCATGTCCACCAGGTCGTTCCGCCCCGCCGACTGGAACCGCGCGATGTAGGCGGTCTGGATGGTGAGGATGCCGAGCGACTGCTCCAGCGCGTGCTGGCGCGCGTCGAGGGTCCCCTGGATGGCGGAGCGGGTGGCGTCGAGGGCGCGGGCGATCGACTCCCGGGCCGCCGCGTCGGCCCGGCGCTTGGTGAGGAAGAGCGCGCCCCCCAGCGCCACCACCACCACGAGCGCGGTGGAGACGAAGAGCTTGACGCCGAGCCGGTTGAGGGCGGCGAGCATCTAGTAGCGCCTCCCGGTGCGGGCGTAGGGGCGGCCGTACTTGTTGAGGTGCCCGCGCGCCACGTACCCGCGCGCGTCGAGGGTCAGGTCGTCGAGGGCGAGCCCCGCGGCCGTCACCGTGACCGGCTGGCTGCTCTCCCCCGCCCGCTCGTGCCAGGCGTGCAGGACATACTCCCCCGGCGGCACGCCGGGCAGGGTGAAGGTCCCGTCGGCGTTGGGCTGGGTCCACCAGGGGGTCGGGAGCACCAGCACCATCGCGCTCATCGTGGAGTGCACGTTGCAGAAGACGCTCACGATCCCGGCGTTCCGGAACAGCACCGGCTTCCCCTCGCCCCGGTCATACAGCCCCAGGTCGAAGGGATCGCTCTCGGTGAGCGAGAAGACGTTGTGGTTGAACCCGTCGCGGTTGGGGAAGCGCACCGTGCTCCCGGGGGTCACCACCGTCACGTGCGGGCTGAAGGTCTTGTGTTCGGTGATGACGTCCACCGTGACCGCCGCCGGCCGGGGGGCCTCCCCCCGGGCCGGGACGAGCCAGACCACCGCCTGCTGGACATCCCCCGCGCTCCGGTCGTTCCGCTCCCGGACCGTGAGCCGGCCGGTGACGGGGGGGAGCTCCGCGGGGGCCGGGGGGGTGCCGGGGACGCCGGTGAGGAGGGTCACCCCCACCCCGGCCACGAACGCTAGATTGGTCGTGGAAAGCATCCAATAAGCTACCCCCCGCCGCTACCCCCGTCCAACGCCCCGAGGAGCCTCCCGTGCACCCCGCCCGCCGCCCCCTCGCCGCCCTCGCGCTCGTGGCCGCCGTGGCCCTGCCCCCCCGCGTGGCCGCCCAGGACGAACCCTCCCGGCGCCCCGCGTGGGAGGTCTCGGTGCACGGGGTCGCCCTGATGAACGCGTTCTACAACGACAACAAGGTCAACAACAGCGACCTCCCCCTCACCGCCTCCCCCGCCGATCCCCCGGGCTCCCTCCCGATGCAGTCCCTCGGCGCCGCGGTGCGCCAGACCCGGATCATCGGGATGGCCGACCTGGCGGGCTTCGCCGGCGGGATGCTCCACACCGAGCTCGACCTCGACTTCTTCGGCGGGCAGCTCGGCAACGGGCGCACCAGTCCCCTCCTCCGCATCCGCCGCGTCATCGGCGAGATGCAGTGGCGGCGCACCAACCTGCTCATCGGCGAGGAGGCGCCCCTCGTGAGCGACGTGAACCCGGTGAGCCTCGCCACCCTCGGCTTCCCCGGCTACAGCGGCGCGGGGAACCTCTGGCTCTGGATCCCCCAGATCCGCGCGAGCTACGACCTGACCGACGGCGAAGGGATCCGCTGGGGGGTGCAGGGGGCCCTCCTGGCGCCGAGCACCGAGGAACCGCAGACGACCTACTTCACCTCACCCAACCGCGCCGAGCGGAGCGGACGGCCGATGGTGGAGGGGCGCGTGCGGGCGCGCTGGGGGGAGACCGGAGAGATCGGCGTCGGGGGCCACGCGGCGTGGTTCG
>DASTRQ010000087.1:0-10540 GCA_035761145.1 Gemmatimonadales bacterium | reverse complement strand
GCGGCGCGCGCCGCTGTCGAACGTGACCCGCACCCGCGCGCCGTCGTCGTCGAGCGCGCGGACGCTGTCGCCGAAGATGGTCTCGACCCGGCCGCCGAGCGCGTGGTAGATGATGCCCGCGAGCTCGCTCCGGGCGATGCTCACGTAGCGCCCCCCCGTGCCGCGGACGAAGAGCTCCGGGTCGATCGCCGCGATCCGGCGCCCGTCGGCCCCCACCTGGCGGACCTCCCCCAGCCGGTACCCGCGCCGCATCACCTCGGGCACGATCCCCATCCGGTCGGCCACGTCGAACCCGGCGCCCCAGAAGTCGATGAGATACCCCCCCTGCCGAGGCGCGGGCGCGCGCTCGACGAGGGTGGGCACGTGGCCCGCGCGCTCCAGCCAGTAGGCGAGCGTCGGCCCGGCGATCCCCGCGCCCACGATCAGGATGTTCATCGGCTTGTGACCTCCCGTTGCGGAGCGGCGGCGGTCCCGCCCTCCGAATTGTCGCCCCGCCCGGGCCCCGAGACCACCCCCGGCCCGGCGCCGTAGAACCTCGCCATCCCCTCCACTTCCGCCCTGCGCCCGCGCCGCGTCAGGTCGCGTGATGCGCGAACGCGCGGTGCACCTTCCGCTCCGGGGTGAAGAAGAAGACCTCGGTCGCCACCCCGCCCTCCCAGCGGAACTGCAGCGCCACGCTCCCCATCCCGGCGAAGGTGGCCAGGTGCTCGAACCGCAGGCCCGGGTGCGCGGTGAGCGCGTGGGCCCAGTACGTCCCCACCGCCGACTTCCCCTGGAGGCGCCCGCTGGGTTCCCCCGCCATCTCCACGATGAGCGGCGAGGTCATCTCGAAGTCGTCGGTGTAGTGCGACAGGATCCGGTCGAGGTCGTGCGCGTTCCAGGCGGCGATCCACCCCTGGACGAAACGTTCGGCGAAGGCCTTCTCGAGCATGGTCGGTGTCTCCGGTCGGGTCGGTGGTATGCGGGTCAGTGCTTCGGACGGATGCGGGACGTGTACGACTGGGCCACGATCCGGCCGTCGTGCACGACGAAGGTGTCGGTGCCGAGCTCGTAGACATTGTCCGCGGTCTCGGCGTTCCAGACGATGTAGCCGTGGGGGCCCTCGACGTGATACTGCGTCAGCGCGAAGCGCGCGCCCGGCCGGGAGAACTCCGCCACCAGCGCCTCGAAGAGCGGGCGCACCTCGGCCACGCCTTTGCGCTCCCCGTCGGGGGTGAAGAAGACGACGTCCTCCCGGTAATCGGCCAGGATCCCGTCGACGTCGTGGGCCAGGAAGGCGGCCAGGTGGCGGTCCAGGACCTCTCGTGTCGTGGTCATCGGGTCAGGCCTCCGTTTCGGCGCGCCACTTGAGGCAGGAGGCCTCGCGCGCCAGGTAGTCCTTCGTGATCGGGCCGCCGAGCGCGCGGGCGAGCGCGGCGAGGGGGCCCGAGAAGCGGATCTCGAGCGTGAGGCTCGTGGCGGCGCCGGGAAGGGGCTGCAGCCGGTGCTCCGCCACCACCCGGACGCCGGGGGAGCGGGACTCCCAGGTGAAGCCGCGCCCCGGCTCGAGCGCCGTCACCGTCCAGGTGGCCGCCGGCAGCTTCGGCTGGAGGACCCGGTAGCGCGCGCCGAGGGCCAGCGGCCGGGGCCCGAGCGGCATCACCGAACGCACCGTCGGCAGCCAGTCGGGCCAGCGCAGCACGTCGGCCAGGTGCGCCCACACCTGCTCCGGTCGCGCGGCGATGCGGGTGGTGACCGTGTACGCCTCCCGCCCCGCGGCGCGCCCCCACACGGTCGGCACCAGCGCCGGCACCCGGCGGCGGTAACTCTCGTACACCTCCCCCAGCTGCCGCACCAGCGCGCGCTCCTCGAAGCGCACCCCGACCACGACGTAGGCGGTGAGCCCGAGGGCCAGGAGGAGATGCCCCGCCGTCATCTCAGGCACCGCCCACACGCCCACCAGCAGGCCGGTCATGATCGGGTGGCGGTCGAACCGGTACATCCAGCGCTCCCGGAAACGCGGCGCCTCGGTGGCCCGGCCGCGGAAGCCGTCCCAGCTCTGGCGCAGGCCGAAGAGCTCCAGGTGGTCGATCGCGAAGGTCGCGGCGAAGAGATAGGCCCACCCCAGCAGCGCCACGCCGGTCAGCGCCGCGCGCAGTGCGGGCGAGCCCACCGACCAGGCCGTCCCCGGGAGCGGCTGCCACAGGAGGACGAGGGGGAGGAGCACCGCCGCGGTGGCGACGAGATAAGTGGACCGCTCGAGCGATGGGGGGATGATCCTGGTCCACCAGGCCTTGAACGCCGGGCGCGCCATCACACTGTGCTGGACGCCGAAGAGGGCGAGGAGCCCGAGGTCGAACAGCGCCGCCCCGGACGGATGGACCAGGTGGACCGGGCCGCCGGTGAGCGGCAGGAGGCCGAGGCTCGCAACGATGAGCGCGACCAGGGCAACGACACCGATCAGGTAAGCGGCGACGCCGTAGGTGAGGATCCCGAGGCGTGCGATCAAAGGCTCCTCACGAGATACCGACCGGTCGGTATTTTCAAGTGTAAGATGACGTGCTCCCATTGCTCTTCTCCTAGTCCTGGGGGGAGGGCTTCTGCGGTGTGCCGGCGACGGCCCGGAGCTGGAGGGCGTACCGGCGCAGGGACTGGCGCAGGAGCTTGGGGTCGCGATGCCCCCGCGCGAGGATGATGGTGCCTTCGATGAATGCGAGGAGATCCTCCGCCACCGCGACCGGCTCGAGGCCCCGGACGGGGAGGGCGCTCACGTAGGGTGCGGCGAGCTCCGCCACCAGCGCGGCGAGTTCATCGAACGACCGCGCCACCCGCTCCTGCAGGGCGTCGCTCGTCCGCGCCATCTCGGTGGCCAGTCCCCCGATGAGGCACCCCTCTTCCCAGATCGCCTCCGCCCGCTCGGCGAGGCGCTCCACGAAGACGGGGAGCCGCTCGGCGGGAGGGACGTCGCTCACATCCACCGAGCGGAGCTCCTCGAGTCCGCGCCGGTGGAAAGCATCGAGCGCGGCGAGCGCCACCTCCTCCTTCCCCCGGAAGGAGTGATAGAAGGCCCCCTTGCTGAGCCCCGCCTCGGTGCAGATGCCGTCGATCCCCGTGGCCGAGTAGCCCTGGCGGAGCATCAACTGCATCGCGGCGGAGATCAGCCTGGTCTGCGCGTCGCTCGTCATGGGGTGCAGTGTATCAGCGGGGGTAGGTTTTGTCAAACCGACCGGTCGGTATCACCGATTCTGGAGGGTGCGTCACGCCACTATCGGACGTACATTCGATGCCTGCCCCCTTCGGGAGAGTCCCCCCTGTCCCTCCTCGCTTGGATCCAACTGCACACCGCGGGCTGGGAGATCTTCCTCCCCCTGGTGTTGGCCTTGGCGCTCGCCGGTACTCCCCTGAAGCGCTCTTCACGAGCGGCGTGGCTGCCGTATTTCATCGTGGCCGCCTGGTCGGTCGCGATGGGGCTGGTCTATCTCGCCTCGGGGACCGATCGCTTCTGGTATTTCGCGCGCCGGCGCTGGGCGTTCATGGTCGCGACCATCCTCCTGGCCGGGAGCATCCCGATCGCGGCGGCGGCCGGCTTCCTGCTGGCGCGGGCGCCGAGCCGGTGGCGTCCGCGGACCCAGGCGCTGTGCAGCGCGCTCGCAGGCATCGTCGCGATCCCGCTCACCAACCTCGCGTCCGGCCTCATCGGCCGGCTCAGCGAGGCCTACCTCCCCGCCGACTGAGCCCCGCCGGCGCTACGCATCCCGCGCCGCTGACGCTCGCCCGGTACGTGCGGCGCCGCAACGGCGTCCCGCTCGGCGCGCCGGGCTCCCTGCGGAACATGTTCCACCGCGCGCTGGGCGCGACCTCGTTCGCCGGTTTCTGGCGCTACTGGAACCCGATCTTCGGCTACGTCCTGGCGCGCTATGTCCACGCGCCGCTCCAGCGGTTCGTCCCCACGCCGGTGTCGGTCGTCATCACCTTCGCCGTCTGCGGCGCGCTGCACGACCTCGTCACCGCCGCCGTGCGCGGCTCGGCCGCGTTCCTGTTCACGCCGTGGTTCGTCTTCCTCGGCATCGGCGTCGTCATCGGCTCCGCGCTTTCGCTGGACCTGCGGGCGCTGCCGTGGCTCGGGCGGGCCACCGTCCACCTGGCCTATCTGGGCACCTGCCTGGCGGCGGCCATCGCCCTCCGCCGCTTCGCGGGGCTCCCGTAGGCGCGACGTGACACCATCCTCCGGCGCCCTCCCGGTGCTGCTGGCCGCCCTGCTGGCGGCGGGGTGCGCCGCGCGCCCCTCCGCGTGGCGTGGTCCGGAGGCCGAGATCGAGCGCGCCTGGCTGCGGCACCTGGCGGCCAAGGAGGGGAGGTATTCGTGGACGGCGGGGCAGCCGTCCGAGGACTGGCTCCCCGAGGAGCAGCGGGAGTGGCGGGTGTACGACCTGGCCAGCCTCTATCTCCCCGATGGCGCCACGCCGGAGGTGCTGAGCATCCGCCGGGGGCCGGGGCCGCTGGGCGAGTACCGGGTGGTGACCGCCTTCCGCACTCCGACCGACCAGAACGCGATGCGCGCCAAGGTGGTGCGGATGACCGTCTTCGCCCGGCGGGTGGGCGACCGATGGCTCTTCGGCAACGCGTTGCCCCGCCTCACGAGCGGGTGGCGCCGCGAGCGCGTGGGGCCGATCACCTATGTGGTGCAGCCGGGCCAGCCCTTCGACCGCGACCGGGCCACGCGCGCGGCGACCTTCATCGACTCCCTCGCCACCGCGCTCGCGGTCCCGCGGCTCGACCAGGTCACCTACGTCCTGACCTCCTCCGAGGACGAGCTGTACCGGGTGCTCGGCCTGGAGACCGACCGCAAGTGGGGCCCCGTCGGTGGGCTGGCCCAGCCGGTGAACCGCCTGGTCCTCTCGGGGATCCCGGCGCAGGGGGAGAACTATCGTCACGAGCTCGCGCATCTCGTGATCATGCCGCTGCTCCTCGGTCACACCACGCCCTACGTCGTCTCCGAGGGGGTCCCGACCTGGCTGGGGGGCACCACGGGGATGGACTTCCCGACCGCGGCCCGCGGACTGGCCCGCTTCCTGGCCGAGCATCCCGGCGTCACGCTGGACACCCTGCTGACGCGGCCCTTCCCGGTGGCGCAGTTCTATCCCGCCGGCGCGGTGCTGGTGGACCTCGCCTATCGCGACGGAGGCACGGAGGGGGTCAAGGCGCTGTTCGACGCCGGTCCCACCCCCGCCGAGCTGCGGGTCGCCCTCGCGCGCCGCTTCCGGCGGCCCTGGCCCGTGATCGCCGCCGCGTGGCGGGCCCACGCGCTCTCGTTCCTGCCGAAAGGAGACACGGATGGTGATGCCCGCGAAGAACACGATCTGCCTCTGGTTCGACCGTGACGCGGAGGCGGCGGCGCGCTTCTACGCCGCCACCTTCCCCGACTCGGCCGTGCACGCCGTGCACCGCGCGCCGGGGGACTTCCCCGGCGGGAAGCGGGGGGACGTGCTCACGGTGCACTTCACGGTGCTGGGCATCCCCTGCCTGGGGCTCAACGGCGGTCCCACCTTCCCGCAGACCGAGGCGTTCTCCTTCCAGGTGGCCACCGTGGACCAGGCCGAGACCGACCGGTACTGGAACGCGATCGTCGGGAACGGGGGGCGGGAGAGCGCCTGCGGGTGGTGCAAGGACAGGTGGGGGCTCTCGTGGCAGATCACGCCGGTGGCGCTGACGCAGGCCATCAGCGACCCCGACCCCGCGGCCGCCAAGCGCGCCTTCGACGCGATGATGACGATGACGAAGATCGACGTCGCCGCGATCGAAGCGGCGCGGCGCGGATGAGGCGGACGGGCGCGCCGCATATGGCGGCCCCCGCCGATCGCGGATAGCTTCTTCGACCCCCCTCACAGGAGCGGCGATGGCCAAGGTCACCGGGATCGGCGGCGTCTTCTTCAAGAGCACCGGCGACCACGCGGCGCTGGCCGCGTGGTACCAGAAGCACCTGGGGCTCGCGCTGGAGCCGTGGGGGGGCGCCATCCTCCGCTGGCCCGCGGACAAGGCCGGCGACCAGGGGGTCACCGTCTGGCACGTGGCGGCCCCCGACACCAAGTGGTTCGCGCCCAGCACGGCGTCGTTCATGATCAACTACCGGGTGGACGACCTCGACGCCCTCCTGGCCGACCTCCGCGCCGCCGGGGTGGAGATCCTCAAGGGCCCCGACGCGGACGAGAACGGGAAGTTCGCCTGGATCGTGGACCCCGACGGCAACAAGGTGGAACTCTGGGAGCCCAAGTGAGCGCGACCCCTCCTTCACTTCGCCGCGGGGCCCGGGCGGGCCTTGTGGTCCTCCTTGCGTTCGGCGCCGCCTGCCAGCGCCCCCCGCGGCAGGTCACGATCGTCGGGTCGGACTACGCCTTCCGCGGGCCCGACTCGCTCCCGGCCGGCCCGGTGGCCATCTCGTTCGAGAACCAGGGGCGGGTGCCGCACGAGCTGTCGATCGCCCGGCTCAAGCCCGGCATCACGCTCGATTCGGCGCTCGCCGCCGTCCGCGCCGGCGCCGCCCCCGAGTCGGTCATCGACGGCACCGTGGGGATCCTGATCGCGATGCCGGGCCAGAAGAGCCTGGGCGCCCTGGGCGTGGACCTCGTCGCCGGGCGGACCTACGGGCTCATCTGCCAGTTCCAGGACGCACCCGACCGGCCACCCCACCTGATGCTGGGGATGGTCGGCAGCATCGAGGCTCGATAATGCGCCATACCCCCCTGCTCCTCCTCGCCTTCCTCCTCGGCTGCGGCGCCAAGCCGGGCCCTGACACCCCCGCGCCGACCGGACGCGCCGCGCCCGCGCCCGCCGTGGCCGAGACCGTGACCGTGCGCGACCCCAGCGTGGACCGCGAGCTGGCGCGCACCAAGGTGCTGCTGCTGGAACAGACCGCGCGCCTGGCCGACATGGAGCGGCGGCTGGGCGAGGCGACCACCGAGGTGGTGCGCGCGATGGCGCGGCTCCGCACGCTGGCCACGCGCGCGGAGGCGGCCTCCGCGATCGCCGAGGCCGAGGTGACGCTGCAGCAGCTCCGGGGGAACGCGGGGCAGCAGGCGCCCCCCGAGGCGGCGCAGGCCGAGGCGGCGCTGCGCTCGGCGAGCGCGGCGTTCGACGCCGAGAACTACGGTGGCGCGGTGTACCTGGCCACGCAGGCCAAGCGCGCCGCCACGACGGGGCGCGGCCGGCTGGCCGATGTCGGCGGGATGGCCACCCGTCCCAACGAGCGCGCCTTCGCCCTCCCGGTGCCGGTCGCCACCCTCTCGACCGCCAACCTCCGCGCCGCCCCCACCCTGAGCGCGGCGGTGGTCACCACCGTCCCCGCGGGGACCGCGCTGACCGCCTACTCGTACGAACAGGACTGGCTCAAGGTCTCCACCGCCGACGGCCGGAGCGCCTGGATCAACCAGAGCCTGGTGCGGAGCGCTTCGGGCCCCGGACGGTCCTAGCCCGCCGCTGTGACGCGGTTGCGCCCCCCTTCCTTGGAGCGGTAGAGCGCGTCGTCCGCGGCGGTGATGAGCGCCTCGGCGGTGCGCCCCTGGGCCGGGAAGAGCGCGTAGCCCACCGACACCGTCATCCGCACGACGATCCCCTCCCCCCCGACGGTGAACTGGTGCGCCTCGGTGGCGGCGCGGATCCGCTCGGCGATCTGCGCGGCCCCCGCGGGCGTGGTCTCGGGGAGGATCACCAGGAACTCCTCGCCGCCGAACCGGGCCACCGTGTCCCCCTTGCGAGTGGTCTGCTCCAGGATCCCGGCCAGCTGGCGGAGCACGGCATCCCCCGCCTGGTGGCCGTGGGCGTCGTTGAGCGCCTTAAAGCGGTCGCCGTCCAGCATCAGCACGGCGAACGTGCGCTTGTGGCGTTCGCTGCGGACCACCTCGCGCGCCAGCTCCGCATCCAGGAAGCGCCGGTTGGCGAGCCCCGTGAGCTCGTCGGTCACCGACAGGCGCTCCAGCTCGGCGCGCCCGTCGCGCAGGCGGCGGACCATGTCGTTGAAGACGCCGGTGAGCTGGGCCACCTCGCCGCCCCCCGAGGCGGGGAGATCCACATCGAGGTCGCCCCCTGCCACCTGCGCGGCGGCGCGCGAGAGCCGCTCGAGGGGGAGCACCACCAGGAGCCCCAGGCCGTACGCCAGCGACCCGGCCACAAGGAGGAGCGCCACGCCGAGGAGGAGGGTCGTGGTGCGGAGCCGGCGGATGTCGGCGTACGCCGTCCGCGCCGGCGTCTCGGCCACGACCATCCACTCCGTCCCCGGCACCCGCGCCAGCGCGCCGACCACCGGCACTCCGTCGGGGGCGGTGTAGGCGAACGGCGCGCCGTCGGCCGCCTCGAGCCCGCGCAGCGTGGCGACGGGGAGGGAATCGATCCGGGTGGCCACCTGCACGAAGGCGCGGCCGTCGGCGCCCACGACCTGCACGCGGCCGTCGGCCCCCGCCAGGTACTCGTGCAACGCGGGCTCCACCCCGCGGAAGTTGAGCCGGGCCACGATGGCCCCGAGGAAACGCCCCGAGAGGCTGAGGATGGGGACGGCCACATCGAGCGTCGTGGTGGCGGCGGAGTCGCCCCGCACCGGGGCGCCCAGGACCGCGTCGCCGAGGCGGGCGCGCCGCACCCAGTCGTCCGGAAGGCGCAGTTGCGTCGGGGCGCGCTCGCTCCGCGCCACGGTACGGAGGTCGGGCGCCACCACGGTGAGCCCCTGGATGTCGGGGAAGCGGGTGTCCACCGAGTTCAGGTAGTCGGCCAGCCGCCGGGGGGAGCCGCGCCCGCGGTCGAGGTTCTCGGTGACCTCGTACGACGTGGTGAAGACCTTGAGGTCGTACAGCCGCCCCTTGAGCCAGAGCGACACCTCGCGCGCCGACTGCGTGCTGCCGCTGCTCAGCTGTTCCTGGAGCTTGGCCTCGATGGCGCGGCGGTTCTGGCGGTAGGAGAGCCACCCCGTGGCCAGCGACGGGATCCCGGTCGCCAGCATCGCGAGGGTGAGGATCGTGGTGCGCACGCTGTCGAGGCCGATCCGGCGCAGCGCGGCGCCGGCCCGGGCCTCCCAGAGCGCTTGAAGCTTGTCGGAGAGGATCGTGGAAGGGAGGGGCACCGGGGGAAGATGACGCGGACCGGGAGCGAGCGCCACCCTGCCGCGCGACCCCGGCCGCGATAGCTTGAGGGATGCCCGCCGCCCCCCTTCCCACGCCCCGATGACCCGATACCGGATCGCCGCCGTCGCCGCCGCCGCCCTCGCGCTCGCCACCCTGGGGTGCGGTGGCCCCTCGCCGCGCCAGGAAGAGGCCGCCGCCCCCGCCCCCGACTCGACCTGGATCCGGGTCACGGGCCCCACGCTCATCGCCTTCCACCCGCGGGTCACCGACGCCGAGCTCGAGGCCGACGAGGCGCTCGCCACGGCGCTCGACGACCTGGCGTACCACATCGGCAGCGCGATGGACAGCCTCACCGCCGCCGGCGTCACGGTGCGGTACCAGCCGGGGGACTCGCTCAAGCTCCTGGCGCCGGCGCCGCTCGTCTGGGTGCGCGACGCCGACAGCGCCGATGTCGGGTACCTGTTCGTGGACACGCTGGGGCACCGGGCGCCCCTGTACGGCGTGCGCACCAACATCGAGCTCATCGAGCTCGCCCGGGCGTTCGTGCGCACCGGGGGGCTCACGCCGTGGCCCATCGACCTCCGGCGCGCGGGGCCGGTGCGCTACGGGATGACGCTCGCGGAAGCCTCTCAAGCCCTGGGGACCCCCGTCCAGGCGGGGGAGGAGCTCGCGGCCGCGGGGTGTTCGTACACGTCGCCGGAGGGGCTCCCGGCGGGCACCGCGTTCATGGTGCTTGCGGGGCGCATCGCCCGGCTCGACGTGGACACCGCCGGCGTCCCCACGACGCTCGGGGCGATGGTCGGCTCCACCGAGGCGGAGGTCCGCGCGCTGTACGGGCCGGCGCTCCGCACCGAGCCGCATCCCTACGACGGCCCCGTGGGGCACTACCTCATCTACGAACCCGACACTCCGGCCGACTCCGCCTATGGGATGATCTTCGAGACCGACGGGACGCGGGTGATACGATACCGGGCCGGGCTGCGCGAGGCGGTGGGGTATATCGAAGGGTGCGCGTAGGGCGCGGAGGGCGGCGCCTCCCCGGGATCGCTTGACCGCGTCCGGGGCGGGCTATACCCGCCCGGCCACGCCCCCGCCATCACGGTCGAGCGGGGGGCGCCGACAGCCGCCACTCGGCCCGCCTCGGGTGCGGCCGGGTGGCGGACTTCGCCCGCGTCCGCGCCGCCGCGTCCTGACCTTCCCCCCTGAGAGACGTGTCCACGATGAGCAACGAAGCGAAGTGCCCCTTCCCCCACGCCGGCGCCGGCCCCACCCTGCGCGACTGGTGGCCCGAGCGGCTGCGCGTGGACCTGCTGCGCCAGCACTCGGAGCGGTCCGACCCGATGGGTCGCGACTTCGACTACCGCAAGGAGTTCAAGCGGCTCGACCTCAAGGCGCTGAAGCGCGACCTCGCCAAGCTGATGACCGACTCGCAGCCCTGGTGGCCCGCCGACTTC
>DASTRQ010000086.1:0-9194 GCA_035761145.1 Gemmatimonadales bacterium | reverse complement strand
GGAGAATCTCTCCCTCGCGGTCACCGCCACGGTCTCCCGGAGCGACACTCTCTCGGGTGACACCCTGATCGACCGGATGGCCGCGCGGCTCCGCACGCTCCGGCCGACGGGGCGGATCGGCGGGGAGGCGGGGGCGGGCGGCGCCGACTTCGGGCGCATCGCCGACGTCACGGTCGATCGGACCGGACGCATCCTCGTCCTCGACGACCAGGACAAGTCGATCACCCGATGGACGGCCCAGGGACGGCCGGCCGGGCGCTTTGGGCGTGCCGGTGGCGGCCCCCTCGAGTTCCAGTACCCGGCCCGCCTTGCCGTCCAGGATGACGGCACCCTGCTCGTCGTCGACCGCGCCGTGGGGATCAAGCGTTTCCGCTGGGATACGTCCGCGACGTTGCGTGACACCTGGTCCCCGGGCCGCGGGGGTGAGGCGATCTGCGCCCACGGCGCCGAGGTCACGATGGTCGGTCTCGAAGGGGAGGGGACCCTGACCCAGGTCTTCAACGCGCACGGGATCCGCATGCGCGGCATCGGCGCTCCCTACCAGGATCCCGCCCCGTTCACGCGCCGGCTCCTTTCGTCGGGGAACGTGGGGTGCCTGCCGGATGGCCGGATCGTCACGACGATGCACATCCTGCCCTTCGTCCGGTTCTGGAGCGCCACGGGCGCGCCGGAGATGACGACCCGCTTCCGCGATTTCCACCCCATGGCAGTAGAGGAGACCGGCCGGGGACTGACATACTCGATGCCGCCCACCGGGTACCACGCGATCCGCGCACTGACCCCTCTCGGTCGCGATCTCCTGCTGGTGCAGATCTTCTTCAAGGACGGGGAGAGCACCAGGGAGCAGGCCGAGTATCGGGAGCTGCAGACGTACCTGATCTCCACCCGTACCGGGCGCGGTGTGTTCATCGGCACTTCGCTTCCGTTGATCCTCCCCCTCCCCGACGGCGGATTCGTCGGATGGCGGAACGACCCCGTACCGGAGGTGGTGTTCCTGCGATAGCCGCCGGGACCTCCTCGTGCTCCTGCTAGATTCCTCCTTCACCTCGCCGTCCCGCACCTCGCCGCTTCGCCGCCTATGAGCTTCCTCAAGACCCTGCTGAATGCCCCCGGTCCTTCCGGCTTCGAGACCACCCCCGCGCGCCTCTGGCGGGAGGAAGCGGCGACGTTCGCCGATGAGGTGACCGGCGACGTCCACGGCAATTCCTATGCGACGATCCTGGGGCCTGGGGCCTCGGGCCCGGGGAAAGGGTCGGGGCCTTCCACCGCCTCCCCAGGCCCCAAGCCCCAGGCCCCTTCGGTGATGTTCGCCGGCCACATCGACGAGATCGGCCTGATGGTGGTCCACATCGACGACGACGGCTTCCTCACCTTCGACGGCATCGGCGGGTGGGACAGCCAGGTCTTCGTGGGGCAGCGCGTCTCGATCCTGGGCCGCCAGGGGCCGGTGCCCGGGGTGATCGGCAAGAAGGCGATCCACCTGATGGAGCAGGCCGATCGCGACAAGGTGAGCAAGATCAGCGACCTCTGGATCGACATCGGCGCGAAGAACCGCGCCGAGGCGGAGAAGATGGTGCGGGTGGGGGATGCGGGGGTGCTCAAGAGCGAGGTGCTGGAGCTCCCCAACGGGCGGCTGGTGAGCCGCTCGATGGACAACCGCATCGGCGCCTTCGTGGTGCTCGAGGCGCTGCGGCTCCTCGCTCGCGATGCGCGCCCCGCGACCCGCGTCACGGCGGTCGCCACCACGCAGGAGGAGATCGGCTATTCGGGGGGCGGCGCGCGCACCAGCGCCACCACGCTCCAGGCCGACTGCGCCCTCGTGGTGGACGTCACCCACGCGACCGACTTCCCCACCAGCGACAAGCGCAAGAAGGGGGACTTCAAGCTCGGCGGCGGCCCGGTGCTTTCCCGCGGCAGCGCGGTGAACCCGGTGGTGTTCGAGATGCTCGTGGCGGCGGCCGAGGAGGAGAAGATCCCCTACGCGGTGGAGGCGGCGCCGCGGTTCACGAGCACCGACGCCGACCAGATCTTCACCGCGCACCGCGGCGTCGCCACGGGGCTCGTGAGCGTGCCGCTCCGGTATATGCACAGCCCCAACGAACTGGTGGAACTCGAGGACGTGCACCGCGCCGCGCGGCTGCTGGCGGCCTTCGCGCGGAAGGTCGGGGTGGGGACGAGCTTTATTCCGAAGTAAGGCGGGTAGGATTCAGGATGTGGGTGGGATGTATCCCGGAAGACCCGGCCCGGTCGCGCCTCTGGCGCGACCGTGTCCGTTCTTGGGAAGCGCGGTCGTAGGGGCGGCGCATGCGCCGCCCCTACCGTTTCGATGCCGCCGCCTGTTCGCTCTTCCCCACCCGCCCTGCCCAACTACCCCAGCGCCTTCCCCGCCGCCGCGGCGACCTCCTTGTCGTCGTCCCCCTTGAGCTGCTCCAGCGCCGCCTTGGCGGGGGCGCTGTTGGGGGCAGCGAGGCGGAGCCCTTCCACCGCCCAGAGCCGCGGCTGGGTGGGGGGCTTGCGGAGCAGCTTCCGCGGCGGGTTGGCCTGCCGCACCAGCGCCTGCACCCCTTCAGGCGTGGCGGTGCGGCCCAGCGCGTTGCACATCTCCTTCTGCACCTCGGGGGGGATGTTCTCCTCCTCCGAGAGCATCGTGGCGATGCGGAGCGCGAGCGCCCGGTTGTGCTTGCCGTCGATGAGCACGAGCGCCTGCACCCGGACGCCCGTGCTCGGGTCCTTGAGCGCCTGGCGGAGCGGCTCCACCGTCGCGCTGGTGCCGATCTTGGCCAGCGCCGTCACCGCCGACTTCCGCACCCGCTCCTCCGCGTGCGCGAGGAGCTTGGCGAGCTCGGGGATCGCCGCCTCGAGCCGCAGCTCGCCGCAGAGCTCGGCGATATTGCGCACCACGAACCACTCGTGGTGATCGAGCATCCGCACCACCTGCTCCGACCCGCGCCGCGTGTGCACCAGCGCGTCGAAGTAGGCGCGCCGCTCCTCGACCGTCGGGGCGAGCACGAGGAGGTCGAGCAGCACGTCGGTGGCGCTCTCCCCCATCCGCGCCAGGATGACGAGCGCGTCCGCCCTGGTCTCCGTGCGCGCGAGCGCGCGCGCCGTCTCCTCGAGGCTCCGCCGCGGCAGGATCCGCTTGAGCACGAGGTTGAAGGGCCGCGCCCCCGGGCTCGTCGGCCCCCCCACGGCGCCCTCGGCGCGCACCACGCCGGCGCAGATCCGCACCACCTCCGCCCAGTCCTCCTTCTGCACCGCGGAGTCGCTCACCCCCACCAGCTCCTGCAGGATGTTCCCCGCCTGCGGTCCGGCGGGGTCGCGCTCGAGCTGGGCCAGCAGTTCCGCCGTCCGCCCCTCCGCCGTCGCCCCCCCCATCATCTGCATCATCCCGCCGTCCTCGCTCGAGAACACCCCCTCGCCGAGCTGGGCGGCGAGCTGCTCGCTCGCGCGCACGGGGGCCCCCGGCGCCGCCGGCGCCGAGTGGTACATCCGCATGTCGGACGGGAGATTGCGGGGGAGCCCCGCGGTGCCGCGCGGCGGGGCGCTCCCCGCGGGCGGCGCGGTCACCGGCGCCGCGCTGATCCGCGAGGGCTCGGTGGTACTGACGGTGGTCGGGGGACCGATCTTGAACAGGCTCGCCCCCGGCTCACCCACGGTGGTCCGGAAGGCATCGATGTGCACGTAGGTGCCCTTGGGCTGCGCCAGCGCCTTGCAGAGCGACAGGAGCGGCGCCGCAGCGGTCCCCTCGGGAAGCGCGATCTCTCCCACCCCGTGCAGCTGCAGCGTCCGGTTGAGCTCCTCCGCCCCCGGCATCTCCGCCTGCACCAATACCCCCTGGAAGGCGAGCCCCTCAGGGGTCGACTCCAGGTGCAGCGATCCCACCCCGAGCGTCCCCATCAGCTGGCGGAAGGCAAGCTTGTGCTCCTCCTTCGCGTTCGGCTTTTCGCGAAGGAGCCTGACCATTTGCCAGAGATCGGTGACGACGCTCAGGGGTGCGGACATAGGGGATGGGCCGCGCAAGTCTCGGCGGCGCCGTAAGATAGGCCGGGAGGAGGGGAGTCGGCTAGTAGAAGGGCGGGTAGGGCGGGTAGGGCGGATATGGCGGGTGGGCGGGTGGGCGGGTGGGCGGGGATGCGCTACGAGCCCCGCGCCCGCCAGGAGTCATCCCGAGCAACGCGAGGGATCTGCTCACCGTCGTGTAGATCCCTCACTTCGTTCGGGATGACCGCCGTAGCCGCCCTCCCCGCCTCACCCGCCTTTTCCGCCTTACCCGCCTTACCCGCCTGCCGTTCCCACCCGCCCCACCAACGCCTCCGCCAGGTCCTCCATCCGGTCGCTCACCCCCCGGATCCCGGCGGCGTGGGCGGCGCGCACGTGGGGCGGCAGGGTGAGCCCCGCGACGCCGCGCCCCAGGAGCTCCGAGACGGGGGCGTCGGCGGCCACCCGCCCGTCGTGGAGCGCCACCGCGCGGTGCAGCGCCTCGATGGCGAACACGGGGTCGTGCGTCACCGCGAGCACCGCGACCCCCGCGGCGGCGCGCGCACGCACGATCCGGGCGACCAGGGCGCGCGCCGCGCGGTCGAGCAGCGCCGTCGGCTCGTCGAGGAGGAGCACCCGCGGCTCGGTCACCAGCACGCTGGCGAGCGCCACCAGGCGCCGGCGGGGAAGAGGCAGGTCGTACGGATGCCGCTCGGCGTCCCCCGCGAGTTGGAGCACGTCGAGGATGCGCGGCACCGCCTCGATGATCCGGGCGCGCTCCCAGCCCAGCAGCTCCGGCCCGAACGCCACCTCCTCGCGCACGGTGGAGCGCACCAGCTGGTCCTCCGGCCGCTGGAAGAGGTAGCCGACCTCTCCCGCCAGGTCCTCGGGCGCGAGCCTCGTGGTGGCCCGCCCCGCGACCTCGACCGTTCCCGCGTCGGGATGGAGGAGCGCCATGCAGAGCCGCAGCAGCGTGGTCTTCCCCGCGCCGTTGGCGCCCAGTAGCGCCACCCCCTCGCCGGGGCGCACCTCGAGGTCCGCGCCGTCGAGCACCGCCGCGCCGGTGTAGCTGAAGCGCACCCCCGCGAGGCGGATCATCGCCACCGCTCCACCGCGGCCTCGAAGGTGAGGGGATACGGCGGCCGGAGGCGCGGGTGCCGCACGGGCCCTCGCAGGGCCGCGAGGCGCGCCAGCTCGGCCACCCCGGTGCTCCCGGCACCGATGGCCCACATCAGCTCGGTGCCGAGGAGGTCGTCGGGGGCGCCGCGCGCGACCGCGCTCCCCTCGGTGAGGAGCACCATCTCGTGCGCCACCGCGAGGCCGAGCTCCGCGTCCTCGGTGGCGAGCAGCACCGCCGCGCCGCGCGCCGCCTCGGCCGCCAGCAGCGCGCGGACGAGCGCGCGCCCCTCGCCGTCGAGGGCGCTGGTCGGCTCGTCGAGGAACCACGCCACCGGCTCGAGCACCAGCATCGCCGCGAGGACCACGCGCTGCAGCTCGCCCCCCGACAGCCGGTCGGGGGCGCGGTCGGCCAGGTGGCTGATGCCGAGCCGCGCCAGCGCGCCGGGCACCGCGGCCTCGATGCGCTCGCGCGGCCACCCCAGGTTGGCGGGGGCGAAGGCCACCTCGTCGAACACCGAGGACGCCATCCCCGAGAGCTGCAGGTGGGGCGTGGCGGTGACGTACGCGACGCGCCCCTGCAGGGCGGCCCGCCCTTCGCGCGTCGAGATCCGGTGCCCCCACACCTTCACCTCGCCGGCGAGGGTGCCGCCGGTGAGCCCCGGCGCGAGCCCCGCCGCCACCAGCAGCAGGGTGCTGGCGCCGGCCCCGAGGGGGCCGAAGAGCCACGTCACCTGCCGCGCCTCGGCGGTGAGCGACACCTCGCGCAGCACATCGTGGTCGGCCGCGGGGTAGCGGAAGGTGATGCGCGAGAGCTCGACGGCGCTCATCCCCACAGCCTCCACGCCGCGGCCGCCGCCACCGCCAGACAGGCGCCCCAGCGGATGGCACGGTCTCCCCACCGGTCGGCGGGGGGACGGAGCGGCGTGCGGCGGGTGACCCCCTCGGCGCGCACCTGGCGGGTGGCCAGGGCGAAGGTGCGTTCATCCACGTCGTGCAGGGCGCCGAGCATCAGCGGCACCGCGAGCGGCACGAGGGCGCGCGCCCGGGTGACGAGCGAGCCGCGCACCCGGAGGCCGCGGCTCCGCATCGCCTCCTGCACCTGGACCGCGCGCTGGGTGAAGCGTGGGATGGCATTGAGCGTCGCCGCCGTGAGGTACGCCGCCGGCCAGGGCCACCCCGCCACCAGCGCCGCGTCCACGAAGCGCGGCGGGCGGAAGGCGCGCACGGTGAGGACGCTCGCCACGATGATCGCGGTGAGCCGGGCGCCCTGGGTGAGCGCCAGCGCGGTGCCCGCCTCGGAGAGCCGGAGCGGCCCCACCGCGACGCGCGCGCCGTCGCCGAGCAGCGCGTGCAGCAGGAAGAGGAGCGCCCAGAAGGGCACCGCGAGCAGCGCCGAGGGGAGGAGCGCCCGCGGATCGCCGACGAGGAACGCGGTGAGCACGAGCGCGCCGGCCAGCGCCAGCGGCCCGGCCGGCGCGGGGAGGAGGAAGGCCAGCGCGATGACAGCGAGCGAGGCCACCAGCGGCGTGAAGGGGTGCGCCGCCGCGACGCGGGAGGGTCGCGGGGCGATCACTCGCGGCCGCTGGCGCGGAGCGCCACCGGGAAGCGGGAGGCGAGCCGCACCGGGAGCGCCCGGAGCACCGCGCCCGCGAAGGCGAAGGTGAGCGCCTTGTCGAGGATGTCGGCCGCCACCGAGCCGACGCTCACCGCCGCCGCGAGCCCCAGGCCGAGCCACCGGAAGAGCGCGGTGAGCGCGGTGATGCCGCCGGTGGTGGCCCCCTTGAACACCGCGTACGAGATCACCGCCGAGACGAGCCCGCCCGCGAGCCCGCAGAGCGCGCCCCAGAGCACGGCGCTCGCGGCGCCGCGATACCCGCGCCGCGCCGCGGCGGCGCCGGCGATGAGCGCGATGAGCACCTGCAGCGGCGCGAAGGCGAGCCACATCAGCTGGCCGCTGGTGAGCGCCTGCAGCCCCTGCCCCACCAGCCCCGTGATGATGCCGACCCAGGGGCCCGCGAGCGCCGTGGCCGTGACCGTCCCCACCGTGTCGAGGAAGATCGGGAGCCCCAGCTCCGAGACGATCCGCCCCAGCACCACGTTGAGCGCGACGCAGGTCGGGATGAGGGCGAGCAGGCGTGGGTTCATCGGGACACGGGAGGTGGATCGGGGGGCGCGCGACCACCGGGGAAGCTAGCCCGGGACCGGCCCCGGCGGCGAGGCCCGGCGGCCCCGGCCGGGGCTATCTTTCGGGTCCTATGCGCACCCTCCTCCTTGCCCTGCTCACGCTCCTTCCGGTCGCGGTCCAGGCGCAGAGCGCCGCCCTCGCGCGGGAAGTGAGCAACGACGTCCGCTACCTCTCCGACGACCGCCTCGAAGGGCGGAAGATCGGCTCCCCCGGCGCCGACAGCGCCGCGGAGTACCTGGCCCGCCGGTTCCGGCAGGTGGGGCTGCAGCCGGGCCCCACGGGGTGGTTCCAGCCCTTCACCGTGGACCCGACCGCCCCCGCCGCGGCCCACGCGGGGCTCGCCAACGGCGCCATGGGGCGGAACGTGGTCGGGATCCTCCCCGGGCGCGACCGCCGGCTCCGCGACGAGGTCATCGTGGTCGGGGCGCACTACGACCACCTGGGGCTCGGCGGCTTCGGTTCGCTGGCCCCCGACAGCACCGGGAGCATCCACAACGGCGCGGACGACAACGCCAGCGGCGTGGCCGCGCTCCTGGCCGTGGCGCGCGAGCTCAAGGACCACCGTCCGGGGCGCACGGTCGTCTTCCTCGCCTTCAGCGGCGAAGAGGAGGGGCTCCTCGGCTCCGCCTACTACGTGAAGCACCCGCTGTACCCGCTCGAGCGGACGGTGGCGATGCTCAACTTCGACATGGTGGGGCGGCTCCGCGAGAACAAGCTCATCGTGTACGGGGCGGCCACCGCCACCGAATGGTCGTGGCTGCTCGACTCCCTCAACGCGCGCTACCGGTTCGACCTGCACGCCTCGGGGGACGGCTACGGCCCGAGCGACCACGCGTCGTTCTACGCGGCGCACCGGCCGGTGCTGCACTTCTTCACCGACCTGCACGAGGACTACCACCGCCCGAGCGACGACTGGGCGGCGATCAACGCCGAGGGGATCGCCAAGGTGGCCGACTACGCGGCCGACATCGTCACCGTGATCGGCCGCCGCCCCGCCTGGCTCACCTTCGTGGACCTCCCCCCGCCGCGCGACACGAGCGCCGCCGCGGTGACGCCGGGGTACGGCGCCTACCTGGGCACCATCCCCGACATGAGCGAGAACCCGGGGGGCGTGCGCATCACCGGCGTGCGCGCCGGGAGCCCCGCCGACGCGGGGGGGCTCAAGGGGGGCGACGTGCTGCTCAAGATCGGCGACCGCGACATCCCCGACCTGCAGGCGATGACCGACGCCCTCCGGAGCCACGCGCCGGGCGACGTGGTGGAGATCGTCTTCCTCCGCGACGGGCAGCGGCAGACCACCCGCGTCACCCTGGGCCGCCGCGGCGGGAGCTGAGATGCCGGTCCTCGACGGGCAGAAGGTGGTCGGCGCCCTCCGCGGCGCCTTCGCGCGGAACGTCGGCCGCCAGGCGCTGCTCCAGCTCGCGGCCGAGCGGATCCGCGCCGCGGGGGAGCCGTATACCGGCGTGTACCTCTATATGATGCAGGACGGCGCCCTGGTGCTCGAGGCGCACGCCGGCCGCGACACCGAGCACACCCGCATCGCCGTCGGCGTGGGCGTCTGCGGCACCGCGGTGGCGCTGGGACAGGACCAGAACGTGGCCGACGTCCGCGCCCGCGAGAACTACCTCGCCTGCAACCTCGAGACCCGCGCGGAACTGGTGGTGCTGATCCGCCGCGGCGACGAGATCCTGGGCCAGATCGACATCGACAGCGACACCGTGGACCCGTTCACCCCCGCCGAGCACACGGAAGTGAAGCGGGTGGCCGACGCGCTGGCGGTGCTGCTCTGACGGCGTGAGCGGTGAGCAGTGAGCGGTGGGCGGGGAGATCGCTGCACCCCCAGGCCCCCTCACCGCTCACCGCTTACCGCTCACCCTGACCATGCGCGCCTGGTCCTCCGCCGACCACGACG
>DASTRQ010000085.1:0-5940 GCA_035761145.1 Gemmatimonadales bacterium | reverse complement strand
TTCCGCGTGATGATGAAGCTCGGCGGCCCCTACCGGACCCTCGATTCCTACCTGGTGGCGCTGGGAGGTAGATTCGGAGAGACCGTCACCCCGGCCCACATCACCCCGTGACCACCCCCCTCGGCCACTTCGAGCGGAAGGCGACCTACGTCGTCGACACGCTCGAGACCCCGCCCGATCTCTTCCTCGACGCCGGCGCCACCGATTGGAAACGCCTGGCGTGGAGGGACGTGGGCCGGCCGCACCGGGTGGAGCGCTGGGCCGAGGACAAGCGGAAGTGGGAGGAGACCTACGGCACCACCCTCCCCGTGCAGGTCGGGTGGGAGCACTTCAACCGCAGCTTCCACCAGCTCTTCCTCACCGACACCACCGAGGAGTCCAGGCGCGCCCGGAAGGAGGCGCTGGCGCACCTCGCCAGGGCCGACGTGGCCGGCGCGTGGGAGTGCCTCACCGAACTGGCGCAGCTCCGCATCTGGAACAAGGTGCACCGGGTCGAGGACGCCGTCTGGGACCCGCGCGGCAAGCGCGCCCTCTTCGGCGGGCTCGAGCTCCGACGCCCGAAGATCCTCTTCCTCGGCGCCGCCGACGGCTATGAGGCGATGCAGCTCTGCGCCATGTACCCGGGCGCCGAGGCGGTGCTGGTGGACTACGACGACTTCTGCCGCACCGACCGCTTCGGGAAGTTCCCCGAGGCGTACCCCTTCGTCGGCGCCGACCCCGCCACCGGCGGCGCCCGGGTGTGGTACCGCGAGGAGATGAACATCCACTTCGAGGTCTCGGACATCCGCGACCTCAAGTACGGCCCCGAGTTCGACCTGGTGGTGAGCGTGGGCCTCGTGGAGCACTTCCCCGACGAACACAAGCCCGAGGCGTTCGCCTGGCACCGGAAGTTCCTGAAGCCGGGGGGCACCTGCATCATCACCACCCCGCGCGACCAGTGGCGCGGGCGCGCGTTCTACACCGTGATGGCCGACATCATGAACTTCGGCTACCGCGAGCTGATGACGATCGAGCAGCTGGGCCTCTACGCCTGGGAGAACGGCTTCGACATCCGCCGCGCCGGCGTCATCAAGGCCCACAACGGCCTCATCTGCCGCCCCCGGTAGGATGGAACTCCTCCCCGACGGACCGTTCGACCCCGACGAACTCCGCGCCCTCCGCGAACGCCTCTCCCCGCTGGTCCACTTCGGCACCTCGTCGTGGAACTACGAGGGGTGGCGGGGCCTCGTGTACCACCGCAAGTACCCGAAGTCGGGCGCGGTGACCAAGATGCTGGCGGAGTACGCCGAGTTCCCGCTCTTCAGCACCGTGGGGATCGACGCGAGCTTCTACCGCCCCCTCTCGCCCGCCACCTATCGCGGCTACGCCGAGGCGCTCCCGCCGGGGTTCCGCTGCGTGCAGAAGGTGTGGAACCGCGTCACGATCCACACCTTCACCGGGCACCAGGACGGCGGCACCGCCGGCGCGCGGAACCCCGACTTCCTCAACGCCGAACTCTGCGTCAACGAGGTGATCGGGCCGGCGCTCGAGCATTTCCGCGACCACGTGGCGCCGTTCGTCTTCGAGATCCAGACCATCGCCAGGAAGGACAAGGTCTCCCCCGACGACTTCGCCGCCCGGCTCGACGAGTTCCTCGCCAAGCTCCCGCCCGAGGCGCCCTGCGCGGTGGAGCTGCGGAACGAGGAATACCTCACCCCGGCGTACCTGGCGGTGCTCCGGGAGCACGGGGTGGCGCACCTGTTCAACTCGTGGACGCGCATGCCCCCGATCGGCGAGCAGCTGGCGCACGCCGACGTGATCACCGCCCCCTTCATCATCGCGCGCGCGCTGCTCCGCCCCGGCCGGTATTACGCCGAGGCGGTGGACGCGTTCGCGCCCTACGACCGGATCCAGGACGAGAACCCCGAGCTCCGCGCCGACCTCCGCCGCCTCGCGGAGCAGGCGGTGAAGCTCCGGATCCCGGCGTGGCTCCTCGTCAACAACCGCGCGGAAGGGAGCGCGCCACACACCATCGCGGCGGTGGCGCGGCTCCTGGTGCACGGGTCGACGCAGGCCGGCAAATAGCGCGGAGACCCCGAGACCCCTGAACAAGAAATTGTGGTCTCAGCGAGATTCCAGCCGCCGAGACCACAACAGACACAGAAGTCCCTTCAGGCTTTCACGGCCCGCCGCCGCCGCTTCCGGGGCCCCGAGCGGTCCCGCACCCGCGCCGCCGCGTGCGCGATCAGCGCGAGCCCCACCGCGGTGCGCGCATCGTCCATCCCCACCTCCACCCACCGCCCGAACGGCGCGCCGTCCCCCACCAGGAAGGGACGGCCGCGCCCCAGCTCGATCACCTCGCGCCGCTCCGCCTCGGGGAGCTTGAGCACCAGCACCCCGTGCCGCCGGAAGGCGAACATCCTCCCCGCCACGAAGAACGCCTGGTCCCCGAACAGGCGCTTGCACGTCACGCCGCGAAGGCCAAGGAGGGCCGCGTGCAGGAGGTCGGCCGGGGCGGGTGGGGCGGACATAGGCGCCTAAGGTACCGCCCGGTCGGGCAACGCGCTAATCGGGCTCGGGGAGCCGCACGGTGACCGTCCACTTCCGCGTCTCCCCCGGCGCCAGGGACGCGGCGGTGCCCCACCCCGCCACCGCCCGGTCGAGCCGGTCGGGCGCGCCAAGGCAGGGCTCCACCGCAAGCCGCGGGGCGCCGCCGCTCAGGTCGATCCAGATCCCCACCTGCGGCACGCTCGCCGGGTCCACCACCAGTTCGAGCTGCTCCCCGCGCGTCGGGTCGGTCAGCACCGCCACCCCCGAGGGCCCGATGTCGGCGTAGAGCTTGGCGGACCAGCCGCCTTCCGCCGGCACCGCCCAGCTGTGCGACCCGTCATCGAGCGGCCACGGGACCTCGGCGTCCGGCACGAGATCCGCGCGCCCCGCGGCGTGGTCCACCCGGACCTGCCGCACCGTGGGAAGCGTGAGCAGGGTACCCGGCTGCGCCAGGAACATCGGGTGCGCCGCCCAGACGAACGGGAACGCCACCGTGCCCCGGTGCAGCAGGCGGTACTCGAAGCGGATCTCGGCGCCGTCGTCGGGCACGACGATGTCGCGCTGGAATTCGTACGGCAGCGCCTCCCCGACCACGCGCCCCGTCACCAGCGTGCCCGTCGGGCCCGCCAGCACGTCGTGGTGCCATTCCAGCCGCCAGAGTTCGCCGTGATCGGGGAGCTCCGGCTCTCCCGGCGCGGCCCCCGGCATCGGCCCCGGGGCGATGTTGGGGAAACACTCGTCCCACCCGCCAAGGTCGGGATAGGCCGCTCCCGAGCCCTGCGGATCCGTCCCGGCCGGCCGGCGCCAGAGCCACTCCCGGCCGCGGCGGCGGCGGAGGTTGGTCACCTTGCCGCCGAGCGCGGGGACCAGGATGCACTCGACCTCGTCGTTGGACAGCGCGAGCGCGGGATGCCCCGCGGCGGTCACCTGGCGAAAGGGCATCCGCCGCTACTCGGCCAGCGCGCGCTCCAGCTCCGCGCCGAGGCCCGCCATCTCGCAGACGCGCGCGACCGTCTCCCCCACCTTGTTGTTGGGGGTGCTGGCGCCGGCGGTGAGGCCGATGATCGTGTGCCCCTCGAGCCAGCCGCGCGGGGCCACCGTCTCCTGCTTCGCGCCCACCGGCTGGTGCCGCAGCGTCCCCGCGGCGGTGTCCACGCAGAGCGCGTCCTCGAGGTGGAACGTCGTGACCCCCTTGGACTGCGCCAGCGCCGCCAGGTGGCAGGTGTTGCTCGAGTTGTAGCCCCCCACCACGAGCATCAGGTCCACGTGCTCCTCGAGCAGCTTGTGCACCGCGTCCTGCCGCTCCTGGGTGGCGCTGCAGAGGGTGTCGAAGCTCCGGAAGCGGCGCTCCGCCTCCTCGGCGCCGTGGCGCGCCGCGAAGCTCTTCTTGAACTCCGCCGCGATGGCGAGCGACTCGCCCGCCAGCATCGTGGTCTGGTTGGCGATCCCCACCCGCGCCAGGTCGCGCGCGGGGTCGAAGTCGGGGGAGGCCGCGTGGGCGAACTGCGCCCGGAGCGCCGCGGCGTCCCCGCGCCCCTCGATGAACTCGAACACCGGCCGCGCCTCGGCCATGTCGCGGATCACGAGGTACCGGCCGCCGGGGTACTTCTCCACCTGGCTCGCCGTGGCCTTGGTCTCCTCGTGGTAATACTTGCCGTGGATCACCGCGGTGAAGCCGTCGCGGGCGTAGCTCTCCACCCGCTTCCAGACGTTCAGCACCGAGCCGCAGGTGGTGTCCACCAGCACGCAGCCGATCTCGCGGAGCCGCGCGAAGTCCCCCACCGTGACGCCGAACGCCGGGAGGATCACCACGTCCTCCGGGCCGATGTCGCTGAAATCGAACGGCGCCCCCGCCGTGTGCTCGAGGAAGCGGATCCCCATCGCCTCGAGCTTGTGGTTCACGTGCGGGTTGTGGATGATCTCGCCGACCAGGAAGATCCGCCGGTCGGGGAACTTGGCGCGGGTCTCGTAGGCGTAGTCCACCGCCCGGTCCACGCCGTAGCAGAAGCCGAACTCCTTGGCCAGCCGGAACGTGAGCGGCCCCACCGTGAGCACGTTCCCGTGCGCGCGGAAGGAGTCCACCACCGAACTGGCGTAGTCGGCGGTGAGCTGGCCCTCGATCTCGGCCTTGAGCCCGAAGCCCCGGCGGAAGTAGGTGTCCTTCGTCATTCCCGGAAAGCTACCGCGGGACAGAGGGTCGAGTCCACGGTGAGCCGCACCCCGCGGAACTCCATCCGCATCGTCAGCGTGTCGGACTCCCCGATGCGCTGCAGCAGTGCGTCCACCCGCCCGGAGAGCCGGCCCTCGGCGGTGTCGGTGACCGCGAGGCTCCCCGAGACGCTCTGGTAGCCGCGCACCTCGTCCAGCTGGATGTAACGGAACGCCACCGACGCGGCCGGCGGCGGGGTCGTGTCCTCGGGCAGGGGGGGGAGGCCAAGGGCGTACGTCCCGGCGGCGGGGGTCCCGGTGCGCCAGACCACCCCGGCCACCCGCTCCCCGTCCACCCCGCCGACGAGGATCGGGCCCCGCCCCGGACACCACGCCGCCGCCCCCTCCACCGAGAAGTGCTGGGGCCCCTCGAGCGTGCGCCAGTCGGCCGCGACGGTGCCCCGTCCCCGGCCGCAGCCGAAGAGGATCAGGAGGGGGACGAACGCGAGCCGGCGCACGGCGGGAACGTAGCCCGGGCGCCGGTCGGAGTCCACCGCGAACGCCCTAGCGCGGCGCGCCGAAGACGAGGTCGAACCGCGGCCGCCCGCCGGTGGGATACACGGGCCAGCTCAGGTCCATCCGGAAGATCCCGCCGAAGAACGAGAGCCCCGCCCCCGCCCCGGCCAGTACCGGGCGCGCCGCGAGTCCCCGCACCGGCCCTGCCTGCCCGGCGTCGGCGAAGACCACGGGCCGCACGTCGCCCCGCTTGAGCGGCACATCCACCTGCGCCGACCAGAACGCCGCCCCCGTGACGGCACCGTACGGGTAGCCGCGCACCGTGGCAAGGCCGCCGAGCCGGAAGGCCGCCTGCGGCAGGTCGCCCCCCGCGCTCGCCCCGGCGCGCGCGGTGACCGAGAACCCCATCCGCCCCGCGCCCACCCGCTGGCGCCACTCGCCGTAGAGCTTGGCCACCGGATCGGCGCCGGTGAGCGCCGAGTCGCGGAGGGTCGGGGTGCCGAGGGGGGCCAGCAGGTCGGCACCGAGGGCCCAGCGCGCGAGCCCCGTGCGCCCCTCGAGCCGCGCGGTGGCGCCGGCAAAGGCCCCCTCCGCCACCGCCGGGTTCGGGGTGAAGTCCCCGCCGGTGAAAACGGAGCGGATCTCCCGCGCCGCGCTCCCCTGGTCCTCCACCCGCCCGCCGAGGGTGAACTCGAGCCCGGTGGCGAGCGACGTCTCGTAGGTGAGGCTCGCCCCCTGGGCGATCAG
>DASTRQ010000084.1:0-18695 GCA_035761145.1 Gemmatimonadales bacterium | reverse complement strand
AGAAGGCGGTGGTGCTCATCACGCGCCCTCCCCGCGGTCAGCGGCGGGGAGCCGGGCCAGGAGGCGTTCGGCGAATTCGAGGCGTTCGTGAAGTTCGTCCATCTCGGCGCGCATGTGGGCCAGTTCTTCGGCGACGCCGGGGGGGAGCTCGCCGTAAGGGTCGTCCTCGTCTTCGGGGTCCCAGCGCACCAGGCGCCGGCCCCGCGCGTCACGGAAATTGCCCGTGGCGATCAGGATCAGGTCATACAGGGTCCAGAGGCCGAGCCCGCCCAGGGTGCAGAGCTGGGCGATGCCGCTGCCGATGCGGCCGGCATAGAAGCGGTGGGCGCCGAACCAGCCGAGCGCCACCCCCAACGCGAGCGCCACCCCGCGCGAGCGAGGGGAGGGCCGTCCCTGGTACGGGTAGGCGTAACCCGGGCCGGTCACGGCGCGACCACCAGGGCCGCGGGATCGGTCAGGGTCATCGCCGGCCACCGGCCATCCTGCAGCCACACCCGGCCGGTGGCGGTGGCGCGGCGTCCCGTGAGGCGCTCGAGGTCGCCGAAGCGGGCCGTGGCCGAGTCGGGGATCAGGACGCTGAAGGACTGCCCGGGGTAGGGCGCGCCGAAGTTGAGGTACGCGAAACCGTGCTGGGCGCGGGTCTTCACCTGGGCCACCACCCCCGTCACCGCGACCACCTTCCCGAGCCCGCGCTCGGCCGCGGTGTCGGCCAGCGCGGGGACCGCCGTGGGGGCGAGCTCCGGGCGCGAGGGCGCGCAGCCCAGCAGGCAGACAAGGAGCACGAGAGAGATCGGGCGCATCACCAGGAGGAAGGAGGGGAGAGCGCCCGGGTGGATTCGAACCACCGACCCACAGCTTAGAAGGCTGTCGCTCTATCCAACTGAGCTACGGGCGCAGGGCCCGGAGTCTAACGCCGACCCCGGGGGCACGTCACCGGGGTCTCGGGGCGAGCGGGGGGAGCGTGTCCTGCGGAGGCGCCTCGCCGGCGGTCTTGAATCCCCAGACATCGACCGGCCCGAGCAGCTTCCCATTGGCCGCGCGGAGCGTGGGGCTCACCCCCACGGCGTACGACGTCCCCGGCACAAGATCGTTGGCAGGGGTGTATCGCACCGTGTTCCCGGTCACCGAGTAAGCGCCGAAGCTCTCGCCGTTGAGATCCACCGACCCGGACCCGACGCTCGTGGCATCGACCGGGAGGTTGAAGGTGATCTCGATGGTGGCGTTGGTGGGGATGCCCGCGCTCCCCGGCCGGGGGGATCGGCCGGTGATGAGGAAGGTGCCGGAGCCTGCCCCCGTGCCACCGGTGCCATCGCCCGAGGAGGGGGTGAAGGCGCCGTTCTCGCCGCCACAGGCGAGGAGGGCGAGGGGGAGGAGGAGGGCGAGGGGGGCACGCATACCTCCTTATGGTACCGCGCAGTGACGCGGCGGGAAAGGGCCGCGGGGGGAAACCGCCGGCCCCTCCCCGCCGTAGGTGCGCCGACCTCACCCCGGGAGCCTCGATGTTCCTCGCCCTCGCCACCGCGCTGCTCGTCTCTCCCCCCGCTTCCGGCCGGGAGCTCGTCCAGCAGATGCACGACCGCTACGCGGGACGCTGGTACGCGCGCCTCACCTTCGTCCAGACCACGACCTTCGCCGACGGGCACCAGGAGACCTGGTACGAGGCGGCCTCCATCCCCGGCAAGCTCCGGATCGACATCGCGCCGCTGGACCAGCGCCAGACCATCATCTTCCGCAATGACTCGGTGTACCAGTGGCGGGCCGGGCAGCGGCAGGGGGGACCGTTCGTGCACCCGCTGATGGTGCTCGGCTTCGACATCTATGCCCAGCCGGTGGAGCGGACGGTGGAGCAGCTGACCACGCTGGGGTACGACCTGTCGAGGATCCACGCCGACACCTGGCAGGGGCGGCCCGTCTGGGTGGTGGGCGCCGACGCGGGGGACAGCACCACGCGGCAGTTCTGGGTGGACCAGGAGCGGCTGGTGTTCGTGCGCCTGCGCGAGCCGGCGCGCCGCGACCCCGGCAAGACGAGCGAGATCCGGTTCGACCGCTACCAGCGCCTGGGCGACGGATGGATCGCGGCCGAGGTGCAGATGTGGAACGGCGGCGCGTTCGTGATGAAGGAGGAGTACGCCGACATCCGCACCGACCTGACGCTGCCGGAGGAGCTCTGGGAGGCGGGGACGCGGGTGGAGCCGCACTGGATGGAGTGACCCGGGGACGCTAGGCATCGGGCGCGGCCTGTCTATATTGAGCGCATGTACCGCCTCCGTTCCAAGTCCGGCGATGAGAGCGTGTTCCGCACCGCGGAAGAGATCCGTGCGGCGCTCCTGAGCGGCTTCGTCACCCCCGACGCCCAGATCTGGGACACCGCCCTCAAGGGATGGGTCCCGCTCCTCGAGCACTCGCTGTACAAGGAGATCGCCTCCGCACCGGGCGGGAGGAAGTCGGGCCCGGTGCAGGCGCCGCCGGCGCCCAAGGTCCCGCCCAAGCTCGTGATCCGGCGCCCCGCGGAAGGGGCGCCGCCGCCGCCGCCCGAGCCCACGGTCCCTCCGGAGGCCGCGACGCCGGCGCCGAAGCCGGAACCGGCGCCGCCAGCGGCCCCGGAGCTGGTGCCCGATCTCGAGTTGATCGACCTGCCGCCGGCCGAGCCGGCCGAGGCGCCGCGGACTCCCCCGCCCACCCCCGCTCCGCCACCCGCTCCAGCGGCGCCCGCCGCCAAGGCGCCGGCCCCTCCGCCGCCGCCGCCGGAGGAGCCGGTGGAGCCGGCCCCCGCCCCGCGCACCAGCCGCCCCGAGCCGGCGCCGGCCCCGATGGGGTACCTGGCCGACCAGGGGGCTGAACGCGGGAGCCGCCGCGGGCTCCTCATCGGTGCGATCGTGCTGGTGGCCGCCGGCGCGGGGGCGTTCGCGCTCCTGCGCGGGCGCGGTGCGGCCACCCCGGGCGCCGACAGCGCCGCGACCGACACGACCCTTCCCGGTGTCATCGCCGCCGCCCCGGTGGCCGACAGCGCCCATCCCGACTCCGCGCAGGCGGGTGCGGACAGCGCGACGACGGACTCGGCCGCCGCCGCGCCGAGCGACACGATCCGTTCCGCGGTGAGCCTCGCGGCCGCCGCCACGCCGCCCGCCCCCGCCGACAGCGCCGCGGCCGGCGCGGTGGCGCCGGTGTCCTTCGCGCCGCTCGTGCCGGGCGGGATGACCCCCTGGGCCATCGATCCGGCGCCGGGCCCGGCGCTGAGCCTCCCCGCGGTGGAGGCGCTGCGGCAGAGCTACCTCGCCGCGCAGGCGCGGGCGCTGGCCCAGTTCGAGGCGGGACTGCAGGCGGTGGGGTTCACCGACATGTTCGACCCGGCCCGCGCTGGACGTCCCGAGCGCCGCGCGGAGTCGGTGGACGCCGTGGACGGGGCACGGTCGCAGCTCCGGGAGTTCCGCCGGCGCCAGGTGGCGATCGACTTTGCGTACACCGATTCGCTGCGCCAGACGCTCCCGCCCGAGGCGGGCGACCCCGACCTGCGCACCTTTGGCCGGCTGCTCCGCGAGTCGCCCGCCCAGCAGGCGGTCACCGATTCGCTGGTCGGCGGGGTGGGCGAGATGTTCGGCCTCCTCGTGAGCGAGGCGGGCAGCTTCACCCTCCGCGCCGGGATGCTCCAGTTCCAGGACGCCGATGCGGCGCAGCGCTACCAGGGGCTGGTGGAGCGGCTCACCGCTGAGATCGGCCGCCTGCGCGCCACGCCCGGGGTGCAGATCCCGCCGGCCACCGCGGTGGTGCTGCGGGGGATCGGGCTGCCGAGGTAGTTGAGAGGCGCGAAAGGCGCGAAAGGCGCGTAAGGCGCGAGAAGCGCGTAAGACGCGTGAGGCGCTCAGGGGTCCCCTTCCTCGGGACTCTTGAGCGCCTTGAGCGTCTGGTGCGTCTGTCCACTACGATCGGGGCGGCCGGATTTGAACCGACGACATCCTGCTCCCAAAGCAGGCGCTCTACCGGACTGAGCTACGCCCCGTGGTGGGGTCCGGCTATCGGCCATCAGCCGACAGCCAACAGCCAACAGCCAACAGCCAACAGCCACTACCCAAGCAACCTAACCTCCCCCACGCAGTGACGCGACCAACGCGGTGAACGCCTTGCCGCGGTGGCTCACGCCATCCTTCTCTGCCGCGGTCGCGAGGCCGAAGGGTTTCCCGAGCTCTGCGCTCCAGAAGAGGGGGTCGTAGCCGAACCCTTCGCTCCCCTCCGGGGCCTCGAGGATCCGGCCCGCGGTCTCGCCGCGGAAGCTCTGCGGCACCGCGCCCGGCGCGGGGAGATACACGAGCACGCAGACATACTTGGCGGTGCGCCGAGCGGCGGGGGCGCCCTGCAGGCGGCGCAGGAGCTCGGCGTTGTTGGCGGCGTCCACCTGGGCCGGCGTGCCCTCCGCCCCCGCCCAGCGCTTGCTGCGGACCCCCGGCGCGCCGCCGAGGAGGAGGACCTCGAGCCCCGAGTCGTCGGCCACCGTGGGGAGACCGGTGCGGCGGGCGAAGTACTCCGCCTTGGCGCGGGCGTTGGCCTCGAAGCTCTCGTGCACCTCGAGCGCCTCCTCCGCCGGGGACTCGGCGACGCCCACGTCGTCGGGGAAGACCACCTCGAGACCCGCGGGGGCCAGCAGCCGCCGCGCCTCGCGCTGCTTGCCGGCGCTCCGCGTGGCGACGAGGAGCTTCACCGGCCCAGGATCTTCTGCTGGGCGGCGAAGAGCTGGGTGATGCCGGCCTGGGCCAGGTCCACGAGGCGGTCGAGCTCGGCGCGGCTGAAGGCGCCGTGCTCGGCGGTGCCCTGCACCTCGACCAGCCGGTCGGGGTGGAGCATCACGATGTTGGCGTCCACGCCGGCGTCGCGGTCCTCGAGATAGGCCAGGTCGAGCCGGGGCTCCCCCTCGACGATCCCGACGCTCACCGCTCCCACCAGCGAACCGAACGGGTCGGCCCCGCCGGTGCGCTTGGCGAGCCAGGCGCAGGCGTCGGCGAGCGCCACGCACCCGCCGGTGATGCTGGCGGTGCGGGTGCCGCCGTCGGCCTGCAGCACGTCGCAGTCCACCTTGATGGTGTACTCACCGAAGGCGAAGGTCCCCATCGCGGCGCGGAGCGAGCGCCCGATGAGGCGCTGGATCTCCTGCGTGCGCCCGCCGGGGCCGCGGCGTTCGCGGTCGGTGCGCTCCATCGTGGCGCGGGGGAGCATCGCGTACTCGGCGGTGACCCAGCCCTCGCCGGTCCCCTTCTTGTGCGGGGGCACGCCGGTCTCCACGCTCGCGGTGCAGTGCACCAGGGTGCCCCCCATCCGGATGAGGCAGGAGCCCTCGGCGTAGGGGTTGGCGCCCCGTTCGAGGGAGAGGGGGCGCAGCTGGTCGGCCGCGCGGCCGTCAGGACGAGGCACGGAGGCGCTCCACGAGAGAGGTGGTCGAGAATCCCTGCACCAGCGGCACGCGCACCACGCGGCCGCCGCGGGCCCGCACGAGGTCGGCGCCCACGATCTGGTCGAGGGCGTAGTCGGCGCCCTTCACCAGCACGTCGGGCTCGAGGGCGCGGATGAGTTCGAGGGGGGTGTCCTCGCCGAAGAGCACCACGCAGTCCACGGCGGCGAGGCCGGCGAGGACCCGGGCCCGCGCCTGCTCGGGGACCAGGGGGCGCTCGCTCCCCTTCCCCAGCCGGCGCACCGAGGCGTCGCGGTTGAGCCCGACCACGAGGGCGTCCCCCTCGCCGCGGGCGCGCTCGAGCAGGTCCACGTGCCCGGGGTGGAGGAGGTCGAAGACGCCGTTGGTGAACACCACGCGGCCGGGCTGGGCGCGGCGCCACGCCACCGCCTCGGCCAGGTCGCGGATCTTGCCGGCGGAGGTCACGGCTCCGCCGCCGCGGGGGCGGGGCCGAGCACGCGCTTGAGGAGGATCGGGGCGAGGAAGGTGGTGATGAGCACCATGATGAGCACGGCGTTGAACACCTCGGCGCCGAGCACGCCGGTGCGGCGGCCGATGTCGGCGAAGATGAGGCCCACCTCGCCGCGCGGCACCATCCCGACCCCGACCACCAGGCGGCGGAAGCGCGCCCAGGGGGCGGCCCACCCCGCGACCACCTTGCCGACGATGGCGAGCAGGGTGATCGCGAGGGCGGCCCAGAGGACGCCGCCGGCGCCGGGCCGGGTCGGGTCGAGCAGGCGGAGGTCCACCGCCGACCCCACCACCACGAAGAAGATCGGCGTGAAGATCGAGGCCACCGGCTTGATCCGGTCCTCGATGACGTGGAACGCGCCGGTGCCGGAGAGCACGATCCCCGCCGCGAACGAGCCGATGATGAGCGCCGAGCCGACCTGGTCCGCAAGCCCCGCCAGGAGGAAGCAGAAGGCCACCGCGAAGACCACCACCACCTCGCGGGAGCGGAGCTTGGCGCTCGCCGCGAAGAGCACCGGCGCCAGGCGGAGACCCAGCACGACGGCCACCACCAGGAATCCCACCGCGACCACGAGGAGCTTGAGCACCCCGACGGTCGTGACGACCCCGCCCTCGGTGAGGCTCGACACCACGCCGAGGATCACCAGGCCCAGCACGTCGTCGATGACGGCGGCGCCCAGGATGATCCGCGCCTCGGGGGAGCCCATCCGCCCCAGGTCGCTCAGCACCCGGGCGGTGATCCCGACCGACGTGGCGGTCAGCGTGGCCCCGACGAAGATCGCCGCCACCGCGAGCGGCACCGTCGAGGGGACCTGGCCGTGCGGGCCGTGGGCCCAGAACCAGTACCCGAGCAGGAACGGCAGCGTCACCCCGACCGCCGCGACGGCGAGCGCCGCCGGCCCGACGCGGAACATCTCCCGGAGGTCGGTCTCGAGGCCGATCTCGAAAAGGAGGAGCACCACGCCGATCTCGGCGAGGAAGTGGAAGATGACATAGCCGTCGGTGCCGGGGAGCGGGAGCCAGCCGAGCAGGCTCGAGCCCAGCAGCACGCCGGTGAGCAGCTCGCCGAGCACGGGAGGCTGGCCCAGCTTCCCGGCGAGGGCGCCGGCCAGCTTGGCGGCCACCAGGGTGACCGCCAGGACGAGCAGGAGCCGTCCCGGGGAGTCCGGGGCCGCGGCCGCGAGCAGGGCGAGCCCGGGGAACGCCGCGCTCAGAGCTGCTCCTCCGCGTGGGGGCGGAAGGTGAAGGTGTGCCGGAAGAAGGGCCGCACGACGGTCTCGCTGTATTCGGCGTCGATGGTGATCCGGCGGGCGGTGCCGCCGGTGCGCTTGATCTTGAGGGTCTTGAGGGCCTCGGCCGGGAGGTCGAGCGCGTCGGCCTTGTCCTCGAGCCGGCGGCGGATCACGGCGTCGGTGAGGCTCGGCGCGAGGCGCGCCTGCGAGCGCATCTCCTCGGCGAACTGGTACTGCCGGACGTACACGTCGGCCACCGGGAGGCCGAAGTAGAGCGCGATGCCGAAGAGCACCAGCGTCGTGAGGCAGCCCGACGTGCCCTTCCCCGCGCGCCCACGCAGGTTCACCATTGCGATTGCGCCCCTTCGACGATGTTCACCGCCAGGCGGTCGAGGGCCTTGCGGCGGCCCTCCGCCTCCTGGCCGGGGGAGTAGTCCCCCTCGACCGTCAGCCCGCTCCGCTGCCAGAGCACCTTCCCCGACCGCTGGTCCACGATCTCGACGGTGACCGTGAGCTGCACCAGGCGCCGGGTCACCTCCACCTGGTTGACCCGCCCCGCCGCGCCGCCGGTATAGGCCACCGGCACGTCCGGCTCGTAGCGGGTGATGCTCCCCCGCACCACCGCGTCGGCCTGCCGCTCCCCCGCGGCGCGGAGCCCGAGCCGCCCCTCCACCGCATCGCGCACCGCCACGCCGACCGCCTGGGTGAGCGTGGGGTCCGTGGTGAAGTTGTCGAACGGGAGCACGGCGACGGTCTTGATGTCCTCCGGCAGGCCGCCGCCGGAGAAGCTGTACTTCCACAGGCAGCCGCTCAGCGCCAGGGCGCTAAGGGCGACTGCGAGGACGCCAGACGTCGGCCGGAAAGCGCGCAGAGGGGTCGCTCAGGGTGAAGGTCAGGTCGAGCCGCGCGGGGCGCCTCGGCACGGTGAGCCGCGCCGCGAGCGGTCGTCCCCCGGGCCCGAGCCGGGTGTCCATCCGGGCGGTGACCCGCCCGCCCTGCCGGAGCTCCGCCTGGAGCCGGGCGCCGGGGGTGAGCGCGAGGTCGATCGTGTCGCCGCCGGCCACGAGCCGCCAGGTGGCCACCGCCCCCGCGCGCCCCGCCCACACCGGCGTGTACCCCGAGGCGTCCCGCGCGATGCCGAACGCGGCCCACAGCAGCGGGTAGCTCGGCACGATGTCGCTGATCGACTCGGGGGCGTCCACCCAGACCGCGCTGTCGCCCACCACCATCGCCGCCGCCGGATGCGCGCCGAGGGGACCCGCCACGTCGAACCGAAGGGAATCGGGGGCCGCGATCCGCGCACTTCCCCGCCCCCCCACGCTCGACCGCTCGTCCCGGTAGAGCCACTTGAACCGGTGGGTGATCCTCCCCGCCGGCGCCGTGCTCGCCGTCCAGACCGCCACCGAGTCCAGCGCCACCGCGGTCGCGGCCACCGGCACCACCGGTGCCATCGTCGGATGGCAGGCCATCAGCGTTCCGAGCGCAAGATAGAGGACGCTGATAGGCCGGTCAAGCCGAACTCGTTGTGGCATCAGTAGTTATATCCAAAGAAGAAGGTCACGAACCCGCTCGAGCGGTAGTGGTCCGGGAGGCCGTAGATGGCGGGGTCCCCCCATACGCGGCGGTGACCCCAGTCGAGCCGCAGCACCGCGAAGGGAGGAAGCCCCATCCGCCACGAGACCCCGTAACTCCCGAGCAGCGGCCCCTGCGGCCCGCCGGTGGTCTGGGCGGCCCCCAGGTCACCGAAGAAGGCGGCCTGCACCCCCGGGAAGGTCACGTTGCCGGCCGGGAAGCCGAAGGTGAGCCGGTCCCACAGCGGGAATCGGAACTCCTGGTTGAGCATCCCCACCTGGCTCCCGGAAACGTAGCCGTACCAGGGGAAGCCGCGCATCCCGAGCGAGCCGCCGATGTTGATGCGCCGCGGCCGTTCCCCGCCGGCGTAGTAGCCGAGGGCGCGGATGGCGTAGGCGCTCTGCCGGCTCGTGCGGAGGTAGGCGCGCCAGTCGCCCGAGAGCGACCAGCCGTCGAACCGGCCGTGGGTGAGGTCGTTGCTCACCCCGGCGAAGAGCCCGAAGCGCTGGCCGTCGATGGGCCCGGTGCCGGTCCAGACCGAGTTGTCGAAGACGTACCCCACCGACTGCGTGGCGATGATCCCCTCGCGGTGCGGGTCGGCCACGGGGAGGGTGAAGTCGAACCGGTCGGAGTGCTCGAGGGTGACGGTGGCCTCGGCGCGGCGGAACCGGCTCAGCGGGTAGCGCACCGTGCCGAAGGCGCCCGTGGCCGACTCGCGGTAGTCCACGACCCGGTTCACCTCGTACACGTAGCCGTGCAGGCGGAAGACCCCGACGCCCCAGTTGAGCCGCCGGCTCTGGTCGAAGTAGACGGCGGTGCCGTTCAGGTTCTCGAGCGCGCCTCCCACCTCCTTGCCGATGTACGTGGTGCCGGTGACGAGGGCCACGTGGTCGCCCAGCACGTCGGAGAGGAGCACCGCCACGCCGGGCGAGGTGTAGCGGCTCGGGAGATAGGCGGTGGTGCCGAAGGCGAGGTCCACGGTGAGCTTGCTGCGGTACGGCGCCGGTTCCTTGACGGCGGCGATCTCCGCGGGACCGGCGGGCCAGGTCCAGGGCGCGCCCTCCGCCGGGGGCGCGCCGGTGGTGAAGGTGTCGCGCCGGGCCAGGGTGTCGGCGCCGAGGAGCGCCACGCTGAAGGTGAGGTCCTGGAAGGTGCCCACGAGGAGCGCCTCGCGGCCCGGGACGAACTGGGGGTCGAAGGCGCCGGTCCAGGTGGAGCTCTCGCGGCGGCCGTGTCCCAGGGTGTCGAGCGAGAAGATGTTGAGGACGCCGTCGCGGTCGGAGGCGTAGTAGATCCGCCCGTCGGGGCCCCAGCGCGGCGATTCGTCCACCCAGCGCCCCCGGGTGAGGGGCCGCACGGCGCGGGTGGCGAGGTCGAGCTGGTACAGGTTCATCGCCCCGTCGGGACCGTCGGGGGTGCGGTCGGAGGCGAAGACCACCGTGCGCCCGTCGGGGGCGGGGCTCGGGTCGAGGTCCTGGTAGTGGTCGTCGGTGAGGCGCTCGAGGCGTTCGCCGCGGAAGGTGAAGCGGTAGAGGTCCGAGACGCCGTCGAAGGCGAGGCCGCTGAAGACCACGCTCGAGTCCCCCGGCAGCCACGCCGGCGAGACCACCGAGACGAGCCCGGGGAACTGATAGCGCCCCACGACCTTGTGCCGGGCGCGGTCGTAGACGACCAGCGCGTCGCGGTCGTTGACCCGGAGCCCGGCCAGGATGAGCCCGGGGCGCGAGGCGTCCATCCGGCTCTCGAAGGGATGGAACGCGGCGAGGTCGGCGCTCCGCCCCGAGCGGACGATGGTGTGGGCCTTGCCGCGCTCCAGCGAGCGGGCGGCGACCTCGATGTACCCGCCGGGGGCGCGGTAGAAGACCGCCTCGTCCCCGCCGTCGGGGTCGGTGGCGAGCGTAGGCTTCACCGCCCCGCGCGCCAGGATGCGGCCCAGCGTGCTGGGCGTGGCATAGCCCGCGACCACCGGGAGGTAGGCGCGCCGCATCGCCAGCTGGAACTCGTCGTTGAGCTGGGCGAGGGTCCGGCCGTACACCCCGAGCACCGCATCCTCGAAGGTCTGGTAGCGCCACGCCTCGCGGTAGAAGAGCGCCGCGCGCCAGTCGCCGTAGGTGGCGGCGAGCCAGTCGTGGATGCGGCCGCCGAGCGGGTAGGCGAGGATGCTGGTGTCGTAGGTGAGGTCCTGGATCCGCGGCAGGCGGCCGCTCAGCACCAGGTCGCGCATCACCATCTCGTCGCGCGCGTCCTGCCCCCCCGACCAGTGCTCGGCCAGTCCCTCCGACCACCAGAGGGGCACGATGGCGCCGGCGTCGCGCAGGGTGCGCGCGTAGTTCTCCCCCAGCATCGCCAGCTGGAAGACGTGCACCAGCTCGTGCCGCAGGGTATGGCGGAACTCGGCGTAGTTCCCGCGGAACGGGAGGGTGACGCGGTGCTTCAGGAAGTCGGTGACGCCGAGGATCCCCTCCGGCGGGATGAAGGGGAGGACGTTGGTCTGCTCGAAATCGCTGTGGGAGGCGTAGATGATGAGCGGCACCCGGCCCGGCACCTCGAAGCCGAACTTGACCCGCAGGGTGTCGTAGCTCGCCTCCGCCCAGCGGAGCACCGAGGGGGCGAGCGCCGCCTCCTCGGGGTAGAAGTACAGGTCCACGTGCGGCCCCTGGGCGATGCGCCACTCGAGCCGCCGGTACTGCACCTTGTTCTGGCCGAAGGAGGTGAACTGGGCGGCGAGCGACCGGGGCGCGAGGGCGAGCAGGAGCAGCGCCAGGGCGCGGGCCACGGCGGCCGGCGCCGCGCCCCTCCGGCCGCGCGCCCCCGCGCTCACCGGTGGATCCTCCGGATGAGGTCCCCCTGCGTGATCTCGGCCACGTAGCGGTCGCCGCCGCGGAGCCGGCCGAAGACGGTGTACCCGCCGTCGAGGTGCGGCTGGGGGCTCAGCGTGATGAACCACTGGCTCCCCCCGGTGTCGGGACCCGAGAGCGCCATCCCCACCACCCCCGACCCGTAGCGCCGGCGGTTGATCTCGTCCCGGATGCTCCAGCCGGGGCCGCCCCACCCGTCGCCGCGGGGATCACCGGTCTGCACCACGAAGTTGGGCACCACCCGGTGGAAGCGGAGGCCGTCGAAGTAGCGCTGGTCCACCAGGCGGAGGAAGTTGGCCACCGTGAGCGGCGCGTCGGGGCCGAAGAGCTCGATCGGCACCGCGCCGCGGTCCTGCACCTCCATCACGACGCGCGGATAGCGGCCGGCGTCCACGCTCACCAGGTAGCGCCGCGCGATGTCACGGTAGTCCTCGAGCGTGCGCCCGGTCTCGATGGGCCGGCTCCACCCCCATCGCTCGGCGAGCGCGGGCCAGTTGGCCTCGGCCCACGCCTTGAGGAGGGGATCAGCGGGGGCAGGCTCGCCCAGGACGAAGCCGGTCACCGCGCCCGAGTCGGGGCTCGCGGCGATCCCCGCGAGACCGCCCAGGGCCATCTGCGCGGCGTCGGGGAAGGAATCGCGGGCGGCGCGATGATAGGCCTCCACGAGCAACGGCACGTCGTTCCGGGAGAGGGCGCGCGCGACCACCTGCGCGCTCACCGCGCGCACCGCGGCGTCGGGATGGGTGAGCCGGAGCCGCGCGGCGGCGAGGAGCGCTGCATCGGGCCCCGGCACCGCGTCGGCCCACGCCTGGAGCGCCGCGGCCACCACCCGCGCGTCGGCGTCGTCGGTGAAGCGCGACAGCTGGGTCGGCGCCACCCGCGCCCACCCTTCGGCCGCGGCGGCCCGGTCGCGCCAGTCGCCCGAGGTGCCCCAGGACAGGACCGCCGCCCGGAAGGCGGTGGCGTCGATGCGCGCGAGCGCCACCAGCGCCTCCCGCCGCACCGCCCACGCGCGCCGCCCGCGCAGCACCCGCTGCAGCGCCTCCACCCCCTCCGGCGCCCGCAGCTGGCCGAGCGCCTGGATGGCGGTCACCTGCACGGCGGTGGAGCGGTCCTCGACCGCCGAGGCCACCCTCCCCGCCACCCCGCGGTCGCCGCGCGCGCCGAGGACGCGCAGGGTGTTGACCCGTACGCCGACGTCCTGGTCGTCGAGGAGGGGGAGGAGCGCGCGCGTCACCGCGGCGTTGTCCTGCCCCGCCGCGCGCACGCTGGCGGTGTCGAGTCCGCGCACCGCGTTGGCGCGCACCGCGGCGTCGGGGGAGCGGAGCGCATCGAGGAGGGTGGGCACGCCGGCCGGGGAGCGAAGCCGCGCCAGGGAGTACACCGCGCCCCCCGCCAGCCCCTGGTCGGAGGCCGCCGCCACAAGCCCCGCCACCGGCGCGTTCCGTCCCAGGCGCCACGCTTCGGCCACCGCCGCGGCGCGCGCCACGCCGCCGGAGTCACCGCTCACGGCGCGGGGATCACGAAGCACCTGGTCCACGAAGCGCGCCGCCTCCGCCCCGCCGATGCGGGTCAGCGCGGTCACCCCTTCGGTGATGGCGTCGGCCGCGAGCGGGCGCGGCCCCTGCAGCCAGCTCACGAGCCCCGGCACCGCGAGCGTGTCGCGCAGGAGGCCGAGCGCGAACGCCGCCTCCGCCTGGAGCCCGGCGGTGTCGGGGGCGGTGAGCACCCCGAGCAGGTACGGGAGCCCGCGCGGATCGCCCAGGTGCCCGAGCGCCCGGATGGCGGTGCGACGCACCAGGGTGTCGGGATCGGCCACCGCGCCGGCCAGGAGCTCCTCCTGGAAGTCCCGCGCGTCCTCCGCGGCAAGGATCGGCGCGAGCTTGTTGACCGTGGCCTCCGCCTGCGCGGCCAGGTGACCGCACGGGAGGAGCGCCAGGAGGCCCAGGAGGTAGAGTCGGGGACGGAGACGCGATTCAATCGACACGGATCGGGTCCGGGATCGGGGTCAGGAGGTCCCCCACCTCGGCGGGAAGCCGGGCGGGGGCGAAGGAGCGGTCGAGCGAGAGGAGCTCGATGACCGCGGTGGCGAGGAGCTCGTCGCGCTCGGCGTGCTCCACCGCGTACCCGAAGGCCACCTTGCGGCTCCCCACCTCCCGCACCCAGCAGCGCACCCGGATCGGGTCGTCGTAGCGGGCGGCGCGACGGTAGCGCAGCTGCACCGCGCTCACCGCAAGGAAGAACCCCCGCGCCTCGACCTCGGCATAACTCATCCCCGCCTGGCGCAGGAGCTCGGTACGCGCCACGTCGAGCCAGACCAGGTACCGGGCGTGGTACACGACGCCCATCTGGTCCACTTCGGAATAGTTGACGCGGTGGGTGGTGGTGACTTGCACGTGGTCGGGGCTGTTGGCGGTTGGCTGTTGGCTACTGGCTGTTGGCCGATGGCCGATGGCCGATGGCCTCCCCCCTGAAGATCGGCCCGACCCGGCACCGGTGCAACGCCGGTGGTACGCACCGCTCACGGCCCGGGTTACATTTGCGCCATGCTCGCCCACCAGCTCGTCGTCGTGCAGGACGCCCACCTCGGCGTGTGCCCCGCCGAGGTCGAGGAGGCGTTCCTCGACTTCCTCGAGGCCGTCCCGACGCTGGGGGACGGCCTTCTCATCAACGGGGACCTGTTCGACTTCTTCTTCGCGTGGGGGCGGGTCGTGCCGCGGGGCTCGGTGCGGATGGCGGCGGCGCTGCAGCAGCTCCGGGCCCGCGTCCCGATCGCGATGACGGGGGGGAACCACGACCGCTGGGGGGGCACCTTCTGGCAGGAGCTCGGGATCGAGTTCAGCCCCCTCGGCCTCCCGCTCCAGGTGGGGTACCGGAAGGCGCTGGCCATCCACGGCGACGGGATCACCGAGCGGCACTGGTCGGCCCGGGCGCTGTACCACCTGACCAAGAACCCGGTGGTCCTGGGGCTCTTCCGCTGGATCCACCCCGACCTGGCGATGAAGATCACCGACCGGATGCAGCACGGGCTCGGCAACACGGTGATCGACCCCGCGATCCTCGACGCGGCGGCCGGGCGCCAGGAGACGTGGGCCCGCGCCGCCCTGGCGGCGGATCCCACGCTCGGGCTCATCATCATGGGCCACACCCACCGCCCCGCGTGCGTGGACGTCGCCCCCGGGCGGACGTACCTCAATCCGGGGGCGTGGGTGGACGGCCTCAAGTACGCGGTGGTGACGGGGACGGCGGCCGAGCTCCGGACCTTCGCGTAGCTCCCCTCAGGCCCGCTCCACCGACACCACCTCGACATTCGCCAGCCGCTCGCCCAGGAAGCGCGACCCGACCGCCTGGAAGCGCGCCGGATCGTCGCTCACCGCGAAGCGGTGCGTCACCGTGCCCCCCACCGGCGCCTGCAGGCCGCGCTCGGCCAGGACGCGCGCCACCGCGCGCGCCGTCTCCTCGGCGCTGTCGATCAGCGCCACCTCCGCCCCCATCACCCGGGCCAGGAGCGGCTTGAGGAGGGGGTAGTGGGTGCAGCCGAGGACGAGGGTGTCCACCCCGGCGGCCCGGAGCGGGGCGAGGTACTCGCGTGCCACCAGCTCGGTGGCCGGGTGGTCGAACCACCCTTCCTCGACGTGGGGCACGAAGAGGGGACAGGCGCGGGCCTCGACCGTGGCGCCGGGGCGGAGCGCCTGGATGGCGCGGGTGTACGCCCCGCTCGCGACCGTCCCCGCAGTGCCGATGACGCCGATGCGGCCGTTCCGGGTGGCGGCCACCGCGGCGCGCGCCCCCGGCTCGATGACCCCCACCACCGGCACCGGCGACTCGCGCGTGAGCGCCTCGAGCGCGTGCGCGGTGCTGGTGTTGCAGGCGACGGTGACGAGCTTCACCCCCTGCCCCACCAGCCAGTGCAGGATCTCGAGCGAATAGCGCCGCACCGTCTCGGGGCTCTTGGGGCCGTACGGCACCCGCGCCGTGTCGCCGAAGTAGAGCGTGCTCTCGGCGGGGAGGGCGTGCAGGAGGGCCCCGGTGACGGTGAGCCCGCCGATGCCGGAATCGAAGATCCCGATCGGTCCCCGGGCGTTCATCGCGGCCCTCCGCCGCCGAGCGGCAGGGAGAGCGTGGCGCCCATCGCGCCCCCCGGCAGCGCGCGGAGCTCCAGGTCGCCCGGGAAGTCCCAGAGGTGGGAGGAGACGTAGGCCTCGAGCCCCGACATCAGGTGGTTGAAGACCACGAGCGCCAGCCAGTCCTGGCGCTCCTGCCGCTTGGCGTCGGCGCGTCCCGACCCGGTACGCTCGATGTAGTCGAGCTCGGCCTGGCTCTTGAGCGCCATCCCGACCGCCAGCCCCTCGAACCCGATCATCACCCCCGCGGTCACCTTGCGGCCATAGATGGCCTGGCCCCAGCCGGGGAGGAGGAAGCTGCGGAACATCGCCCCCATCGGGGTGGCGGGAGGGCGGAGGGAGTCGGGCACCGGCGCGGGAGTGGGCGCGGCCGCGGGGACCGAGTCGGCCGGCGCCACGACCTGCGCGCGCGCGGGGGCGGCGCCCGCGAGGAGCGCCGCCACCAGCCAGCCGCCGGCCCCCAGAGCCTTCATCGCATCGCCTCCGCCAGGTCACGCACGAACGTGTCCACCTCCTCGGGAGCGGTGGCCCAGCTGCACATCCAGCGCACCTCGCTGGTGCCGTCGGTCCCCGCCTTCCAAACATAGAAGGCGTGCCGCCGCTGGAGCGACTCGATGACCCGGTCGGGGAGCGTGGCGAAGACCCCGTTGGCCGTCACCGGATGGCTCAGGCGCACGCCGGGGACGCCGGCGGCCCCGTCGGCCAGGCGGCGCGCCATCCGGTTGGCGTGGGCCGCCAGCTCGAGCCAGAGGCCGTCGGCGAGGAGCGCGTCCACCTGGGCCGCGAGATAGCGCATCTTGGAGGCCAGCTGCATCGCCTGCTTGCGCACGAAGCGGAACCCCTCGGCCCGCACCGGGTCGAGGAAGGCCACCGCCTCGACCCCCATCGCGCCGTTCTTGGTGAAGCCGAAGCTCAGCACGTCCACGCCCAGGTCGCGCGTGGTGGCGCGGAGGTCGCCCCCCAGCGCCGCGGTGGCGTTGGCGATGCGCGCGCCGTCCATATGCAGCGCCAGGCCGTGACGGTGGCACCACGCCCCCAGGGCGCGCAGCTCGTCGGGGGTGTACACCGTGCCCCGTTCGGTGCTCTGGGTGATCGAGACCACCGCCGGCTGGACGTGGTGTTCCACCCCGAGGCCGGTGAGCCGGGGGGCCAGGTCCTCGGGGCGGAGCTTCCCGTCGGCGGTGGGGATGTCCACGAGCTTGGCGCCCGTAAAGCGTTCGGGGGCGCCGCACTCGTCCACGTTGATGTGCGCGTCCTCGGCGCAGAGCACCGCGTCGCGGGGCCGGAGCAGCGCGGCGAGCCCCGTCACGTTGGCGCCGGTGCCGTTCCAGACCAGGAACACCGGCACGTCCTGGCCGAGGAGGGCGCGGACCCGCCCCTCGGCGCGAGCGGTGAGCGCGTCGGCGCCGTAGGCGGGGGCGCGCCCCTCGTTGGCGCGCCGCAGCGCCTCGAGCACCGCCGGGTGCACCGGCGCGGTGTTGTCGCTCGCGAGGTCGGCCATCGTTACCCTGCCAGGATCACGGGGAGCGCCCCGGGGTGGAGCGTGAGCACCAGCTCGCGGTCGCCGGGGGCGCGGAGCTCGCCGTCGCTGTGGATGGCGAGCGGTTCGGTGCCGCGAAAGGTGATGCGGTCGGCCCGCCGGAGCGAGACCTCGCGGAAGCGGCCGTGCTTCCCCGCCATCACCGTGGGAATGAGCGCCAGGAGCTTGCCGAAGGCCAGGGGACGCACCGCGCAGAGGTCGAGGAGGCCGTCATCAGGACGGGCGCCGGGGAGCAAGTGGAACCCGCCCCCTTCCACCGGCCCGACCCCCACGGCCGCCAGCAGCCACTCTCCCTCGAAGCGCTCGGCACCCGCCTCGATGGTGAGCGCCACCGGCCGTATCGTGCGGAGCGCCTTGAGGAGCGCCACGGCGTAGGCCAGCGTGCCGCGCAGGCGCTTGACGCTCCGGAGCTGCCGCGCCACCTCGGCGTCGAGCCCCACGCCGAGGGTGTTGACGAAGTACTCCCCCCAGGCCTCGCCCAGGTCGAAACGCGCCGGGCGCCCGGCGGCGATGCCCCGCACCGCCGTGCGCGGGCCCCGGCCGTGGGTGCCGGTGAGCTTGGCGAAGTCGTTGCCCGTCCCCTCGGGCACCACGGCCAGCGCGGGGCGACGTTGGGCGGCGACCTGCATCACCCCGTTGGCCGCCTCGTGCACCGTGCCATCACCGCCCACGACGAGGAGCCGTGCCGCCCCCTGCTCCGCCGCCTCGCGCGCCAGCCGCACCCCGTCCCCGGGGCGCTCCGTGGCCAGCAGGCGCACCTCGCCGAAGAGGCGCCGGGCCTCGTCCACCACCTGGTCCACCGTGGCGCGCGCCCTGCCTCGGCCGGCGACGGGGTTGTAGAGGATCGCGGTCTGCAATGGTCGGCGAGGGGCGGGAGGGCGAAGTGGAAGGTGCGAAGCGCGAGGTCCGAGTTCCGGGGTCCTCGACCCTCGACTCGCGACCGTCGACGCACGGGAACGTGTGGGAGTCGAACCCACCGGAGCCGCCAGAGGCGCCTCCATCACGGTTTTGAGGACCGGCCGGGTCACCGGACCCGATACGCTCCCAGGGACTGCTCCACGAGGTGAGCGCTAAGGGGTGAGCGGTGAGCGGGAGGTCCTGAGTGGCCGGCAGCCCCCCTCTCACCCCTCACCTCTCACCGAACCGCGACCACCTCGATCTCCACCAGCACGTTGCGCGGGAGCCCCGCCGCGGCGACGGTGGAGCGCGCCGGGCGATGGTCCCCGAACCACCGGGCGTAAACTTCGTTCATCGCGGCGAAGTCGTTCATCGTGCTGAGGAAGACGGTGGTCTTGACCACCTTGGAGAGGTCGGACCCGGCGGTGCGGAGGATCGCCTGGAGGTTGGCCATCACCCGTTCGGTCTGCGCCTTCACGTCGGCGCCCACGATCTCCATCGTGGCGGGGTCGAGGGCGATCTGGCCGGCGGTATAGATGAACCCGTTGGCGACCGTGGCCTGGC
>DASTRQ010000083.1:0-12002 GCA_035761145.1 Gemmatimonadales bacterium | reverse complement strand
TGATCAACCGGCTCCGCAAGAAGGTGGACGCCGGCGCCGCGAAGAAGCTGATCCACACGGTGCGCGGGGTCGGGTATGTGGTGAAGGTGTAGGGGAGTCCGACCACGACCCTCGACCCTCGACCCTGTGCGTCCACCGGGGACTGGCGCGTCCTGTACCCCGCGGGGCATACTTAGGCCCGTTCGCAGGCCCTCCCCATCCACACCCTGACGGTCACCGGCCTCGCGGCCGTGGGCCCCGGCTCCTCTGATGAATACGCTTCGCGACAAACTCGCCCTGTGGTACACCGTGGCGCTCTCGGTGGCGATCTTCGCCCTCGGGGCGGGCCTCTATTTCGACCGCAAGCAGTCCATCCCCTCCGAGCTCGACCGGCGGCTGGGCGAGGAACTGACCTTCGCGCGCAACTGGCTCTCGGAGTCGCAGCGCATCGTGGGGCGGGTGACCAGCCAGTCGGCCATCGGGCGTGACACCCTGCAGACGCTGAGCAGCGACGTCTCGGCGTACTTCGAGGGCTTCCGCGACCTCCTCATCGTGGCGGGCCGGAACGACCGGATCCTGTACTCGTCCGAAGCGGTGCGTTCGCTGACCGCGATGCAGCTCGACGCGGTGGGGGCGCCGCTCCGGCTCCACCCCGGCACCGAGTCGGGGGGCTCGCTCGCCATCGAGGGGCTGCCGGTGGGGATGCGCTACCGCGTGGCGCCGCTCACCGACGCCGGCCCCGAGGTGACCGCGGTGCTCGTCGCCACCCGGCTCGACAACGTCGAGTACGGTCCCGACGACCTGCTCCGCTCCATCCTCGTGCTCGGGCCGCTCTTCCTGGTGCTCGCGAGCGGCCTCGGGTGGCTCCTCGCGGGGCGGGCCCTCGCCCCGCTCGACCCGATGCTCGACGAGATCCAGTCCATCACCGGCGGCACCGACCTGCACCGGCGGCTGGCCGTCCCGCTCTCGCGCGACGAGCTGCACCGCCTCGCGGTCTCCACCAACAACATGCTGGAGCGGCTGGAGCAGAGCTTCGGCGCGCTGCGCCAGTTCACCGCCGACGCCAGCCACGAGCTCAAGACCCCGCTGCAGGTGCTCCGCGCCGGGATCGAGCGCGCGCTCAAGCACCCCGGGCTGCCGAGCGAGGCGATCGAGGGGCTCGACGAGTCGCTCGAGCAGGTCAACCAGATGGGGGAGATGGTGGACAGCCTCCTCACCCTGGCCCGCGCCGACGAGGGGAAGGTGGAGCTCGCCGTGGAGCACACCGACCTGCAGGCGCTGATGCAGGAGGTGAGCGAGACCGCCCACATCCTGGCCGAGCAGAAGGGCGTGCGGATGCTCACGCGCTTCACCGGGCCCGACCTGGCGCTCGACGTGGACAAGGCGCGCATCAAGCAGATGCTCATGAACCTCGTCACCAACGCCATCAAGTACACGCCGGCGGGGGGCGAGGTGAAGTTCGACCTCGTGGGGCGCGAGCACGACATCGTCTTCGAGGTCCGCGACACCGGCATCGGCATCTCGGCCGACGACCTGCCGCGCATCTTCGACCGCTTCTGGCGCGGCGACGCGGCGCGCACCCGCACCGGCGAGCGCGCCGGGGCCGGGCTCGGGCTCGCCATCACCAAGTGGATCGCCGAGGCCCACGGGGGCCGGATCGAGGCCAACAGCAAGCCGGGCCGCGGCTCGAGCTTCGCGGTGACCCTGCCGCGCCGCGGGCTCGAGGGGACCGAGACGCAGGGCTGAGCCGGCGTCGTTCCGACCGCGGTGTGTCCTCCGGGCACGCCGCGGTCGTCTTCTTCCCCGGGTAGGCCGGCCGGAGCGGGGCGGCCCCGAAGGGATGCCGGGCGCCCCGCCGGCCCCGGTCCGGGACCTCATCGGCTTGTCATCGTCCTGTCATCTGGCTTCGAGGGACGTGCAAGGGAGGCCCGGTACCCTTCACCCTCCGCAGTTCCCCATCCGTGATCGCAGGAGGCGCGGTGTTCGACAACCTGATCGAATCCAAGCCCAAGAAGAGCCGGTCCACCGGGCAGATGCTGGTGTCCGTGCTGTTCCACGCGGGGCTGGTGCTGCTGCTCATCAAGGTGACCAAGGGGGCGGCCGAGACGGTGAAGGAGATCCTGGCCGACACCACGATGGTCTTCCTGGAGCCGCCCAAGGAGACCCCGCCGCCGCCGGACCAGCCGCCGCCCGACGCCGTGGTGGCGGCCAACCCGCCGCCGCAGGGCTTCCAGACGGTGGTGCCGCCGGACGTGATCCCGACCGAGATCCCGCCGGTGGACCTCACGCAGAAGTTCGACGCCCGCGACTTCTCGGGGAAGGGCGTCGAGGGGGGCATCGCCGCCGGCGTGATCGGCGGGACCGGCCCCGTGGACCCGAGCGCGCAAGTGTTCCTCGAGGCGCAGGTGGACGACCCGCCGACCCTCATCAGCGCCGGGCCGCAGCGCTACCCCGAGATGCTCAAGGCCGCGGGGATCGCGGGCCGGGTGGTGGTGCAGTTCGTGGTGGACACCACGGGCCACCCCGACCCGGCGTCCATCAAGATCATCAGCACGCCGCACCAGGCCTTCGGCCCGGCGACGCGCGAGCTGGTCTCCAAGTCGCTCTTCCGTCCCGGCAAGGTGCGCGGCCAGGCCGTCGCCGTGCTGGTGCAGCAGGCCATCAACTTCACGCCGTGACGGGGCCGGTCCCGTCCAGCCGTTCTGGCGCCGGCCGACCGGCCACGCCGTCCACCGTTTGAGGAGGTACAGGCCCGATGAATCTCGATCTGATGCATCTGTGGGGGCAGATGGGGTGGTTCGCCAAGGGCATCGTCATCGTGATGCTCCTGATGTCGATCCTCTCCCTGACCGTCGCCTTCCAGAAGTGGCTGCTCATCCGGAAGAGCCAGGCGGCCACGCGGAAGTTCGCCCCGGAGTTCAGCCGCGCGATCCAGGAAGGGTCGCTGGAGAACGCCATCCGGCTGGCCGAGAAGAACAAGTTCAGCCACGTCTCGCGCGTGCTCGGTGAGGCGCTGGCCGAGGTGAAGCCCCTCATCACCGACCAGGCCACCGTCACGGCCGCCGACATCAACTCGGCCGAGCGCGCGGTGGAGCGGCAGATGCTCATCGTCCTCGCCGACTTCAAGCGCGGCCTGGGCATCCTGGGCACGGTGGGCGCCACCACGCCGTTCGTGGGCCTCCTCGGCACCACGATGGGCATCGTGAACGCCTTCACCGGCATGTCGGCCGGCGGCGCGTCGGGCGGCCTGGCGGGCATCGCGGGCGGCATCGCCGAGGCGCTCATCACCACGGCGTTCGGCCTGATGGTGGCCATCCCGGCGGTGTGGCTCTACAACTACTTCACCACCAAGATCGAGAACCTCACCGTGGAGATGACGGTGAGCAGCAAGGAACTGATCGACTACCTCATCAAGTCCGTGGGGAGCGAGTTCGGGCGCTCGATCTTCACCAAGGAGTTCCAGGCCCAGAAGGCGGTGAGCGGCAGTGGCCATATCCACGGCTGAGGCCGGCAAGGGCAAGGTCAACGCGGACATCAACGTCACGCCCATGATCGACGTGATGCTGGTGCTCCTGATCATCTTCATGATCGTGACCCCCCTGATCGCCTCGGGCTTCAAGGCCACGATGCCCGTCGGGAACCACCTGGATTCCGACAAGGAGAAGGAGGACGAGGTCGTCCTCGGCATCGACGTGAACGGGGATTACTTCCTGAACATGCGGCCCATCGCCCTGGACCAGCTGGAGCCCCAGCTGCAGGCGATCTTCGCCACGCGGGAGAAGGACAAGATCCTCTACTTCAAGGCGGACCAGCACGTCCGGTACGCCAAGATCCAGGAGGCGGTCGAGATCGCGCGCCGCACCGGCGTGCGCGTCCTGGCCGCCGTGACCGAGGAGAAGGCCCCGAGCGGGGGCATCCTCGGCGGGGAGGAGTGACGCCATGGCGATGAGCGCCGGAGGGTCGTCCGGCGGGGTGAACAGCGAGATCAACGTCACCCCGATGATCGACGTGCTGCTGGTGCTGCTGATCATCTTCATGATCATCCAGCCCCTCAACCGCAAGACGATCAAGATCCAGGTGCCGCCGCCGCAGACCGCGGCGGTGCCGCCGGGGGCCCAGAGCAACCAGATCGTCCTCGAGATCAAGGACGACGGCACGTTCGCCATCAACGGGCAGCCGTGCCCCAAGGACCAGCTCGACGCGCAGATCCACTCGATCTACGACGCGCGCCCGGTCAAGCTGCTGTTCGTGAAGCCCGGGCTCTCCCGGGAGTACCAGGACATCATCGAGGCGATGGACATCGCCCGCGGGGCCGGCGTGGAGGTCATCGGCTTCACCCCCGCGGACGTGGCCCGGGGCGGTTGACGGGACGCGGCTCGAGGACCGGTCCCCGCAGGGGCGCCCGCACGCGGGCGCCCCTGCGGTGCGTCCGGGCGCGCGTGTAGCTTTCCCCGGCTCGACCGTCCCCGTCCTCGTGCGCCCCGCCGTCGTCCCCACGTTCCTCGCGCCCCCGCCGCGCCGCCGCTTCGGCGGGGTCGCGCTGTCGCTCCTGCTGCACGGGGCGCTCCTCTACGTGATCCTCTCGCCGGCGTTCCGCCGGTATCACGTCTTCTCCCCCAACGGCACCGGGGGCGAGGCGGCGGGCGGGGGAGGCGGCGGGAGCGGGGCCGAGTATATTGCGCTGCCGGCCCTCCGGGCCTACGCCGAGGAGCGGCCGGTGACGCCGGTGGAGGTCCCCCCGCCGGTCACCACCCCTCCGCCGCCGGTGCCGGTGGAGGTCCCCAAGGAGATCCCCCCCCCCGAGCCGGCGCCCGACAGCACGCCGCCGCCGGCGGCCCCCGCCGCCCAGGCCCCCGCCGCGGGCACCGGTCCCGGCGAGGGCCCGGGGCAGGGGGGCGGCACCGGCGGCGGGACCGGGGGCGGGGTGGGGACCGGGACGGGGAGCGGCGTCGGTCCCGGCACCGGCAGCGGGCTCGCCGGCTGGCCTCCCGAGATCAAGCAGCTGCTCATCCCGCCGTTCGAGCGCCCGCCGAAGGAGCTCCGCGGCAAGACCGTGGTGGTGACGTTCTACGTGAACGCCCGCGGCACGGTGGACCGGATCGAGACCACGCCGCCCATCGGCGACGGGCGCTACCGGTCCCTCTTCCAGGACGCGATGCTGGGCTTCCGCTTCAAGCCCGCGCGTGACAGCACCGGCCGCCCCGCCAACGGGGTCCTGCCGGCCTCCATCCTCCTCCCCAACTGACGCCCGATGCGCCAGCTCTTCACCCGCAAGCCGATCGCCGACCTCGTGCCCGAGGCGGAGCAGTCCGGCCTCAAGCGCTCGCTCAACAAGTGGCACCTCACCGCCCTCGGCGTCGGGGCCACCATCGGCGCGGGCATCTTCGCCACCACCGGCACCGCCATCGTGGGCGACGCGGCCCGGCCCGGCGCCGGCCCGGCGATCATCCTCTCGTTCCTGCTGACGGCGGTGGCGTGCGGGTTCGCGGCGCTCTGCTACGCCGAGTTCGCGGCGATGGTGCCCATCGCGGGGTCCGCCTACACCTACAGCTACGCCGCCCTCGGCGAGCTGGTGGCGTGGATCATCGGCTGGGACCTGATCATCGAGTACGCCGTGGGGAACATCGGCGTGGCCATCGGCTGGTCGGGGCACTTCCGCGAGCTGCTGGGGCACTTCGGGCTCGACCTCCCCGCCTGGCTCGCCACCGACTACCGCAGCGCCTTCGACGCCGCGCGCGCGGTGGCCGCGGGCGCGGCCGATCCGGCGATGGCCTACCTGGCCTCCGCGGTGACCGGGGCGCCCCACCTGTTCGGGATCCCGGTCATCTTCAACCTCCCCGCGTTCCTCGTGGTGATGGTGATCACCTGGATCCTCGTGCGCGGGGTCAAGGAGTCGGCCAACTCCAACAACGCGATGGTGCTGCTCAAGATCGGGCTCATCCTCTTCTTCATCGCGGTGGGGGCGTTCCTGATCAAGCCGGCCAACTGGACGGCGTACCACGGCTTCGCCCCCAACGGGTGGGCGGGGGTGAGCGCCGGGGCGGCGATCATCTTCTTCAGCTACATCGGCTTCGACGCGGTGAGCACCGCCAGCGAGGAGGCCGTGGACCCCGCGCGCGACATGCCCTTCGGCATCATCGCGAGCCTGGTGATCTGCACGGTGCTCTACATCGCCCTGTCGGTGGTGATGACGGGGATGGCGCCCTGGACCCAGCTCGGCACCCCCGAGCCGATGATCACCGCGCTCCAGTACGCCGACGGCCCCGCCAAGCTCCTCACCTTCAGCCGCTTCATCATCGCCCTCGGCGCGGTGATCGCGATGGGGAGCGTGCTGCTGGTGTTCCAGCTGGGGCAGCCGCGCATCTTCTACTCGATGGCGCGCGACGGGCTGCTCCCCCCGTTCATCGCGAAGATCCATCCCAAGTACCGTACCCCCCACGTCGGCACGATCCTCACGGGGCTCTTCGTGGGCGGCTTCGCGGCCGTGGCCAACATCGCCGAGGTGGTGGACCTGACCAACATCGGGACGCTCTTCGCCTTCATCCTGGTGTCGCTCGGGGTCATCATCCTGCGCGTCAAGGAACCGGACCGCCCGCGCCCCTTCCGGGTGTGGGGCTCCCCCTGGACGCCCCTCATCTCGGTCGCGGCGTGCTTCTACCTGATGTACCAGCTCCCCCTCATCACCTGGATCCGGTTCGGGATCTGGCTCGCGGTGGGGCTCGTCATCTACTTCCTGTACGGGATGAAGCACTCGAAGCTCAGGAAGAGCGCCTAGCGCCTGGTACGCGGGGCCTGGGGCCTCGGGCCTGGGGAGAATGGTGAAAGCTCCGATGCGAGTGTGGTCGCATCGGAGCTTTGTCCATCCTCTCGAGGCCCCAGGCCCCAGGCCCCAGACCCCAGGCCCCGCGCGCTATGCGCCCCCGCTCACCCCTTGAGCCCCCGTGCCAGCACCAGCGCCCCCTCTCCCGCGTCCACCTCGTGCTCGTCCACCACCACCCCGCGGGTCTCCTTGAGTTTGGCCACGATGTGGGGGCGGAGCAGCCCCTCGGCGGCGAGGAGCCCTCCGGCGAGCGCCACGTGGTTCGGCGCGGGGCCGGCGTGGGGCTGGAGCGCGGTCACGAGGAGCACCAGCTCGCGCACCGCGTAGTCCACGATCCCCTGCGCCACCTGGTCGCCCAGTCCCGCCATCTCGATGACGCCGGGGGCCAGCGCCGCCACGTCGGCGGGGGTGGCGGTGGTGCCCCAGCTCACGAACTGGTCGAAGCTGCTCGCCTTGGCGGCCGCCATCACGCGCAGGGTGAGCTTGGTGGCGGGGCCGCGGCCGTCGTGGGCGCGGCTCACCGCGCTCATCGCCGCCCGGCCGATGGCGTAGCCGCTCCCCTCGTCCCCCATCTGCCAGCCGTAGCCGCCGGCGCGGTGCGTCTTCCCCTGCGGGTCGCGCGCCAGGGCGATGCTCCCCGTGCCGGCGTTGACCACGATCCCGGGCCGGTCCGGGAAGGCCGCCACCAGCGCGATCTCGATGTCGGTGGTGACCCCCGCCCGCTCGGCCACCGCCTCGTTGCGGATCGCCTCGAGGAGCGCCATCCGCTCCCCCTCGCGTCCCGCCCCCGCGGCGCCGACCATGATCGCCTCGGCGGTGAGCTCGCCCGCGCCGGCCAGCGCCTTGCGGGCCACGTCCGCGATGGTGGCCGCGCACTGCGAGGCGCGCCCGGGGCGCATCGCCGCGCCGGGGCCGCTGGCCCGGCTCAGCACGCCGGTGGCGTTGCCCACCACGGCCGTGGTGCGGGTGCCGCCGACGTTCACGCCGACGAAGATGCCGTTCATCAGGAAGCTCGGTTGGGGGTCCCCGGAAAGTAGCTGGACCCGGCCCCGAGGAGCAGGGCCAGCAGGGTGCCGAGGGGCACGTACCAGGGCCACGCCAGCCGGCCCAGCGGCGCCAGCCACGCCAGCGCCGGCGCCGCCGCGAGCGACTTGGCGAAGATCACCACCAGCATCACCGCCGTGGTGCCCGCGAGCGACACGATCACGTCGCGGCCGCGCGCCCGCGGCCACCGCCCCGCCAGGATGTAGGCGCCGAGGAGCCCGCCGTACGTCACCGAGGCGATGGAGAGCGCCAGCACCACCACCGGCGTGGTGTTCCCCTGGGTGAAGAGGTGGAACGCCACCGCCGCCACCATCAGGAGCGCCCCCCACGCCAGCGCGAAGCCGCGCCCCACGCGGAGCAGGTGCGCCGGGTCGGTGCGCCCCGTGGCCGAGGCGTAGAGGTCGTGCGTGAGCGAGCTGGCCAGCGCGCTGATGGCGCTGCTGTGCGTCCCCATCGAGGCGGCGAGCACCCCCGCGATGACGAGCCCGGCGAGCCCCGTGGGGAGGTGCTCCAGCACGAAGCGGGGGAACATCTGGTCCCCCGGCAGGTCGGCGGGGAAGACGCCGCTGGCCCACACCGCCACCCCCACCAGCAGGAAGAGCCCGAACAGCACGCACACCGCGAGCCCCGAGCCCACCAGGGCCCGCTGCGCCTCGCGCAGGGAGCGGGTGGCCAGGAGACGCTGCACGATGAGGTGGTCGGTGCCGTGCGAGGCCGCCGACAGGAGCGCGCCCCCCAGCAGGCCGCCGAGGAGGGTGTAGGGCGTGGTCAGGTCGAAGGCCGGCACCACCAGCCGGAGCTTCCCGGCCGGCCCCGCCGCGGCGAAGACCGCGCCGATCCCCCCCGCCAGGTGGGTGGCGATGGCGAGCGCGATGACCCCGCCCACGGTGTAGATCGCGAGCTGCACCACGTCCGTCCACACCACCGCCTTGATGCCGCCGTACCAGGTGTAGAGCAGCGTCACCAGCCCGAGCACCACGATCGCCGCCGGGATGCTCCACCCCGTGAGGAGCGCGAGCGGGATCGCCCCCGCGTACACCCGGACCGCGTCCCCGAGGAAGCGGGTCACGAGGAACACCGCCGACGCGGCGCGTCGCGTCGGCGGGCCGAACCGGTGCTCGAGCCGCGCGTAGGCGGTCTCCTGGCTCCCGTCGAAGTAGCCGGGGAGGAGCCACGCCGCCACCGCCAGGCGCCCCACCACATAGCCGAAGGCGAGCTGGAGGAACGAGAGGTCGCCCCGGAAGCCGACGCCGGGCACCGAGATCACCGTGAGCGCGCTCGTCTCCGTGGCGACGATGGAGAAAAGCACCGCGAAGGTGGGGAGGTCGCGCGCGCCGAGGAAGTAGTCGGCCGCGGAGCGCTGGCCGCGCCCGGCGCGGAGGCCGAGCGCCGTGACGCCGGCGAGGTAGACCAGGACGACCGCGAGGTCGAGCGGATGCAGGCGGGACTCCGGTGTGTGGGGATGCTGTAAGGTAAGCGGGGAGCGGTGAGCGGTCAGCGGCACCGAGGCGGCTGCGATCGGCGGTCGTACCCCCCGGACGACAAAGGGGTCCCCGATGGGGACCCCGCTCACCGCTCACCGCTCACTGCTCACCGCTCAGGCCGTGAAGCTGCTCCCGCACCCGCACCCGCCCGAGGCGTTCGGGTTGTGGAACGAGAAGCCGCTCCCCTGCATCGAGCTCACGTAGTCGATGCTCACGCCGTTGAGGTACTGCATCGAGAAGGCGTCCACGAAGACGCGCACGCCGTTGATCTCCATCACGGCGTCGTCCTCGAGCGCCCGCTCCTCGATGTTGAGGCTGTACTTGAACCCGCTGCAGCCCCCCGGCAGCACCGACACGCGGAGCCCCGCCGACTCGGCCGGCACCTGCTCCGCCTCCATGAACTTGCGCACCTCGGCCACCGCCTTGTCGGTGATGACGAGGGCGAACGCGCCCGTACCGGACTGGGTCTCGACGCTCATCTGTCCAGCTCCTTCTCTTCGGGAACGGTCGTGAAGACCGGTTCAGTTGACCGCGCCACCGCCGCCGCGGACCACCATCAAGGATAGGAAGAGGCCGGGGCGGAAGTCAATTCCTGAGCGGCGCGATCGGCTATTCCCCCGCGACCGGGAGGCGCTCCAGCGCGCGCACGACCCGGTCGGCCACCCCGCCGCGAACGCCGAGCCGCAGCCAGAGCTGGTTCTCGCGGGTGGGGTGGACCCGGTTGGAGAGCACGACGATCACCAGGTCGCGGGTGGGGTCGATCCAGATCGAGGTGCCGGTGAAGCCGGTGTGGCCCACGCTCTCGGGGGAGAGCAGGGAACCGCCCGAGCCTCCCGGCGTCGGCGTGTCCCAGCCGAGCGCGCGGCTCGAGCCGGGGACCACCTCCTGGCGCCGCAGGAACTGGGGGAGCGCGCTCGGCGGGGCGAGCGGCTCCGCCGGGCAGTCCCCCGCGCCGCGCGTGCTCGGCGCCGGGCACCCGGCGAGCGCCTCGCGCCGCGCGGCCAGGAGCCACTCGCCGAAGGCGAGGAGGTCGCGGGCGTCGCTGAAGAGCCCCGCGTGTCCCGAGACCCCGTCGAGGCGGGAGGCGTTCTCGTCGTGCACCTCACCGCGGAGCATCCGCCTGCGCCAGGCGGTGTCGAGCTCGGTCGGCGCGGTGCGCGCCCGCCACGTCTCCGGCGGGAGGTAGCGGGTGTCGGTCAGGCCCAGCGGGGCGGCCACCCGCTCGGCGAAGAGGGTGTCGAGCCGGTGGCCGTACACGCCCTCGAGCGCCTGGGTCATCACGATGATGCCGAGGTCGCTGTACACCATCCGCGCGCCGGGGAGGGTATCGAGCGGGGTGGTGTCGGCCAGGGCGAAGGCGGCGGCGCGCGAGTCGGCGCCGAGGTAAAGCGGCCGCCACGCGGGCAGTCCGGCGCTGTGCGTCAGCAGGTGTCTCAGCGTCACCGCGTCCTTGTGCGCCCCCTGGAACGCGGGGACGTAGCGCTGGATCGGCGCGTCGAGGTCGAGCCTCCCCTCGCTCACCGCCTGCATCGCGAGCGTGGTGAGGGCGACGACCTTGGTCATCGAGGCGAGGTCGTACTCGGTGAGCGAATCGGGGCGGGTGGGGTCGTCCTGCCCCAGCCGGCCGGTGCCGTAGTACCAGCGCCGCCCGTGCCAGCTCACCCCGATCTCGGCGCCGGGCGCGGCCCCGCGGGCGATGGCGGAGTCGAGGAAGCGCGCGGCGGCATAGAGCGGGTCCTGCGGAGCAAGTTGCGGCGCCCCTGCCAGTGGCGGGTTCCCCGCGCAGGCGGCGAGGAGGAGCCCAGCCACCGCCAGCGCCGCACGCCCGGTCTGCGACCCTGCGTCCCTGCGCCCCTGCGACCCTGCGCCCATCATTGCCGTACCAGCCCCGTTCCGATCCCGAACAGCGGCGGGATCGAGATCGGCAGCTTCCCCGTGATCGGCGCGGAGCCGGCGAGGGCGCGGGCCATCGCCTGTTCCATCATCGCGTTGGGGGTCCACCCCAGGAGGTAGCTCCCCGCGTCGGGCACCTGCTGCACCACGTAGGGGGAGCCCAGCGAGATGAGCACGGCGGGGCGCGCCTTGGCCACGCTGTCGGCGAACTGCGCCCAGGCGTCGGGGAGCGCGATGGTGCCGCGCCCGGAGCTGGTGCGCACCGAGGCGACGAAGACCGGCACCCCGTTCCGCGCCAGCGCGACGCGGGCGGAGTCGTAGCTCGCGGGGCCGCTGTTGCCCCAGAGCTTGAAGAGCGAGACGCCGACCCCCTGGGCACGGAGCTCGGCCGCCAGCGCGTTCCCGACGGCGGTGGAGTTCTCGTCGCCATAGGTGACGACCGTGAGGCTCCGGCGGCCGCCGCGGCGGAGCGAGTCCACCGTGCCCCCCGCGTCGCGCGCGAGCACCACCGCGCGGCGCATCAGGTCCGCCGCCTCGGCCTTGAACTCGAGCCGGCCCACCACTTCGGGGATCCGCTCGACCTCCACCGTGCGCCGCTGGAAGAGCCCGAAGCGCTCCTTGAGCTGGAGGATGCGGCGCACCGAGCGGTCCAGCCGCGCCGGGGTGATGCGCCCGTCGGCGTAGGCGTTGGTGAGCGAGTCGAGCGCGGCGAACGGGTCGGCGGGCTGGAGCAGCAGGTCGGCGCCGGCCAGGAAGGCGCCCACCGCGGCCCCCGCGCCGCC
>DASTRQ010000082.1:0-24441 GCA_035761145.1 Gemmatimonadales bacterium | reverse complement strand
CTCGCGAGCGCGCGGCGCAGCCGGTCGGGCGGGAGGCCCAGCGCGCGGGCGATCGTGCGCGCGTCGGCGCCGGGATCGGCCAGCTCGTTGGGCGCGATCCCCACGTGGTAGTACTCCTGCGTGATGGCCAGTGGCACGCCGTTGCGGTCGCGGATGGCGCCCCGCCGCGCCGGCAGCACCTCGTGGGCGGTGCGGCTCCGCTCGGCCTCGGCGGCGTAGGTGCTCCCCCGCACCAGCTGCAGCCGCGCCGACTGCGCCAGCACGAGCACCAGCCCGGCCGCCAGGCCGACCTGCACGAAGGTGAGACGGGTGTCGAACTTGGCCATCGCTCAGTGCCGCCGGGCGGCGGGACGGGAGGCGCGCCGCGGCGCCGGCCGGCGGGTCGTCGCGCGCGGGGTGGCGCGGGACGCGGGGCGGGCCCTGGGCGCGGCGGCGGTGTCGCGCGCCGGCGGCGCGGGGAGCGCCAGCCCGCCGGGGTCGTCGGGGCCCAGGGTGATGAAGGTGAACTCGGTGGTGCCCGGCTGGTGCAGGCCGAGCGCCGCCTCGGCGCGGGGGGCGAGGACCTGCCGGCTGCTCGCCAGGCGGATGCTCCGCTCCAGCTCGCCGCGCCGCGCCTCGAGCGCCGCCCGCTCCTCCCGCGCCTCGCGCAGCCGGGCCGCGGTGCGGTACCCCGCCGTCTGGCGCATCACCACCATCCCGAGGGTGACGAGCACCAGCACGAGCCAGAGCATCACCCAGTGTCGGCCCTTGAGCGTCATTCGGCCTTGCGGAAGATGCGGAGCCGGGCGCTCCGCGCGCGGGGGTTGGCGGCCACCTCGGCCTCGCCGGCGACGATCGGCTTGCGGGGGGTCAGCGCCCCGAGGGGGCGGCCGCGGCAGGTGCACACCGGCTGCGCCGGGGGACAGACGCAGGCGCGCGCCCACTCCTGGAAGGTGTGCTTCACCAGCCGGTCCTCGCCCGAATGATAACCGATCACCGCCAGCCGCCCCCCGGGGACGAGCGCCTCGAGGAAGGCGGGCAGGGCGCGCGCCAGCCCGGCGAGCTCGTCGTTGACCGCGATGCGCACCGCCTGGAAGAGCCGGGCGAAGTCGGCGGGGCCGCTCTGGGGCCCGAGCACCGCGCGGATGGCGTTGACGAGGTCGTCGCTCGTGGCGAAGGGGGCCCGGGCGCGCCGGCGCGCCACCTCGCGCGCGAGCCCCCGCGCGCGGCGCTCGTCGCCGTACTCGGCGAAGACCCGGGCCAGGTCCTCCTCGTCGGCCTCGTTGAGGAGGTCCGCGGCGGTCGGCCCGGTGCGCGCCATCCGCATGTCGAGCGGCGCGCCGGGACGGAAGGTGAAGCCGCGGGCGTCCTCGTCGAGCTGGCGCGAGGAGACGCCGAGGTCGAGCAGGATGAAGTCGGGCCGGAACGCCCGCACCGCGGCGAGCGCCTCGTCCGAGCCGTACGCCGCCTCGAGGGTGGCCAGCCGGTCGCCGAGCCGGGCGCGCGCGATGGCGAGCGCGTCGGGGTCGCGGTCGATCCCGAGCACCTCGGCCCCGAGCGCCAGCAGCGCGTCCGCGTGGCCGCCGTGTCCCAGGGTGGCGTCCACGGCGCGGCGCGCCCCGCCGGCCGCCTCGACCACGGGGGCGAGGAGGACGGGGAGATGGCTCGGCGCGGGCGCGGTCATGGCGGAGCGAGAAGGATAGAGACGGACCCCGCCGGGTGACTACCCGACGGGGTCCAGGTGCAGTGAGCGGGGCTGACGGGGCTCGAACCCGCGACCTCCGCAGTGACAGTGCGGCACTCTAACCAAGCTGAGCTACAGCCCCTGCACGGCCCGCGAAGATAACGGAGGGCCGGGGTGATTGGAAGCCCCGGCCCCGCGCCGTTCAGTGGCAGTAGGCCCGCACCATGGACTGCGTGCGCGTCTTGTACTGGTCCACCTTGGGGAGCTGCGAGTCCACGGTGGGCGGGTTGATCGAGCGCCCGGCGGTGAAGCCCGCCTTGGACTCGTCGAGCAGCTGGTCCATCCGGGTGGCCAGCTCGCACGACTTCCCGGCCTCGGCGTCGTGGTCGTACTTGGCCGCGGTCTGCAGGGCGGCGAAGCCCATCAGGAAGTTGGCGAGCGGCGCGATGCGCTGGTCGCCGCCCGAGGCGGGGAGCGCCACGTGGAGCAGCGCGTAGGCCCCCTCGGGATCGGTGGGCTCGGTGGTGAGCAGCGTCCGCGCGGCGTTGGTGAAGTTGGCCGCGATGGCGAGCTTCTGCTGGTCGTCGCCGTGGCCGGTGACCACCGCGGCGTACTTGGCCGCGTCGGCCCAGCGCTTGGCGTTGAGCAGGATGTCCACCGCGCCGAGGGCGGGGGTCACGTCGCTCGAGTCGAGCGCCAGCACCTGGTCGGTGAGGGCGAGCGCGCTGTCCGGCATCCCGCTGGCCGAGAACGCCTGCAGGAGCTGGCCCAGGAGGTTCTTGTTCTGCGGGAAGCGGGTGGCGCCCACCCGGCTCCACTTGAGCCAGCTGGCCCGGAGGTCGGCCGAGTCGGTGGCCGCCGCGCCGGCGGTCACCGCCATGCGGAACAGGAAGAGCGAGTCGGCCTTGGTGCTGTCGATGGCGACGATCTGCTCCAGCGACTGCACCGCGCAGCTGTACTTCTGCTGGTACACGCAGGCGCTCGCCCGGAGGTCCCAGGCGTTGGTGCTGGTGGAGTCGAGCGCGATGCCGCGGTCGGCCACCTGCTCGGCGGCGTCGGGGCGCCCGTACTTCCGGAACACGCGCGAGGCCAGCTCGATGAGCGGCACGTTGACCGGGTCGGCCTCGATCATCTGCTGGTACTTGAGGACGACGTTGGCGGTGTCGCTCTTGGCGTCATAGTAGTCCGCCAGCGCGCCCAGCGCCTTGAGCGAGAGCGAGTCGCCGTGGACGGCGGAATCGAGCTGCGCCAGGTAGGCCGGGTCCTCGACCGAGCGGGTCTTGGCAAGCTCGGCGAGGCAGAAGTGCGCCAGCCCGTGCATCGGGTACTGGCGGAGCGCCTTGCGGGCCGACTCCTCCGCGCGGCGCGCGTCGGTGGCCTCCTGGTCGATGCACGCCTTGGCGTCGCCGTAGGCGTCGATCGGCTTGTCGAGCACGTTGGCGATCGCCTCGCCGAACTGCTGCGGGGACTGCCCCGGCTGCTGCAGCACCGTGAGGGTGACGCCGGCGTCGTCGGTGTTCCCGGCCAGGCGCACCCGCGCCTTGTACCGCCCGCTCTCGCGCCCCAGCTCGGTGAAGACCATCGTCCGCGCCAGGAGCGCCTGCGCCAGGCGCCGCGCGCTCTCGCGGTTGAGGATCGGGTCGGCCGGGTACGAGTACTCGGCCAGCGCGTCGTTCATCTGCTTGCGCGTGAGCACCAGGTAGCTGTTCCCCGTCACCCGCTGCATCCGGGTGCGGAGCGCGTCGCCGATGGTCACCGCCACCGCGGAGTCGTTGGCGCGCTCCGTGAACGGCGTGGCCACCAGCAGGCGGGGCGCCGCGGGGCTCGGCCCAGACCGCCGGTTCAGCGGGATCTGGGCGGTCAAGGTGCCTGCACCCGCCGAGACGAGCGCGAGGACCGGGATGGTCGTGCGCAACAGCGACATCGCTCCTCCGTTCCGAGATCGGCCCCGGGGGATCCGGGGCGGGGTCGCGCCACGAAGCGGCGCGGGACTGGGCGAAGAGGGATTCGAACCCCCGACATCCTGCGTGTAAGGCAGGCGCTCTGGACCAGCTGAGCTATTCGCCCGGGACCCGCGCGGGGCGGGTCACTGCGAGGGACCGCCTACAGCGCGAGCCCGAGGGGGACGAGCACGCAGTACCCCAGGACGAGCAGCACCGACGCCGGCGTGACATTGCCCGACTTGAGCAGCAAGTACCCTGCCACGAGCGTTGCGGCGGCCAATCCGAGCACAACGAGGTTCTTGCGTCCGAGCGGGAAGGCGCCCGGGCCAGAAGTGACGGAAGTGGGCATAGAATAGAAGGTTATACCCCCTCCCCCCCGGGGTCAATCGGTTCATTCTGAGGCATCTCCCACCCCACGTCGAGCGCGGCCCGCCGCGGCCGTTCGCGCCGCCGGCGGAGCCCCCACGCCACCACCACCACGATCGCGCCGAGGAGCCACCACCCCCCCGCCACGAGCCAGAGGGCGCCGCGGTATTCCCGCCGGGTCGCCTCGCGCCACTCCGACTCGAACCGCGGCACGCTCCGGCCCGTGGTGCGCCGCACCGCCCCGTCGAAGTCCTCCCCCGCCGCGAGCCGGTCGAGGAGGGGGCGGAGGTCGCCGCCGGGGATGCGCGCGGCGAGCGCGCTCACCGCGCCCGCGGCGAGGGCGTAGGCGCGGTCGGCCTGGAAGGCGCTGGCGCGGAGCTGGCCGTCGAGGTCGCCCAGCGTCGGCACGCCGCCGAAGGCGACGCCGAGGTGGATCTGCCACTCGGCGAGGCGCCCCCACTCCCCGGCGGCGAGGGCGGCGTAGCCCTCGTCGAACCAGAGCGGCACGCGGCTCCGGAGGCGGGCGCGGAGCACCAGGTGGGCCACCTCGTGCCGGAGGGTGGCCTGGAGGTCGGGAAGGTCGGCGCGCAGGATGATGGTGCGGGCCCCCGGGAAGGCCACGCCGGCCCCCCACCCCGGCGCGCGCCCGTGGGTGACGCGGTCGAGCGCCGCGCTGTCCCGCACCAGCACGAGGCGGAAGGGCCCCGGCGCCACGCGCCCGAGGCCGGGCCACTCGGCGGGGCGGTCGGCGAGCTCGGCCAGGCCCACCGCGCGGTCGAGCTCGCGCTCGGCGGCGACGACGCGCACCTCGCCGACCTGGGCGGTCCGGAACGAATCGGCCGGGGCCGCGCCCAGCGCGACCCCGGCCCAGAGCAGCGCCAGCGCGGCGCTCACGCCGGCGCGCCGCTCCGCGGCGGTTCCCCGCCTTGCGCCACGAGGTCGAGCATCTCCTTGCAGCGCTTCCCCCACGGATTGAACTTGTTGGCCTTGTGGCCGTCGCCCCACGCCTGCTTGGCCGCGTCGGGGTCGCCGGCGAACCAGCGCGCGCGCCCGAGCTCGTACCACGCCTCGATGAGGTTGGGCCCCAGCTGGAGGGTCTTCTCGAAGAACACCTGGGCGTCCTCGAACATCTCGCGCTCGAGGTACACGAGCCCCAGGTAGTAGTGGGCGTACAGGGTGGCCTTGCGGTCGTTGTCGAGCCGGATGGCCTTGGAGAGGTGCTCGATGGCCTCGCCGAAGATGCGCTTCTTGAGGCAGATGTAGCCGACGTTGATGCGGGCCAGCGAGTTGGCCGGCTCCTTCATCAGCACCTTGGAAAAGGTGGCCAGGGCGTCGTCGTAGTCCTCGTGGAGCATCTGCGCCCAGCCGAGGAGCGACTGCGCCTGCACCTCGTTGGGCGAGAGCCCGAGCGCCTTCTCGAGCGCCTGGATGGCGCCGGCGTAGTCGCCGAGGGAGATGAGGCTCCACCCCTTCTCGATGAAGGTGCTGGCGCCGATGTGGTCGGCCTGCACCACCGGGCGCTGGCCCGTGAACTGGGGCGCCGGCGCGCTGGCGGTGTCGGCGGCGGTCTGCTTGTACTTCTCGACCAGCAGCCGGATGTCCTCCTTGAGCTGGGTCAGCTCGCCGAGGGCGCCGTCCACCTTCTTGAAGAGGGCGATGATCTCGCGCTTGACCGCCTCGCGCTCGGCGAACGCCTGGGCGGCGTCGAGCCGGGCGCCGATCTCGGCGTACGCTTGGCGCAGGGCGCCGGTGAAGGCCTCGGTGCTCATCGTTGGGTTCAGGCCGCGCCCGCCTTCTTGAGCGCCAGCCGCTCCTTGGACGACAACAGCCGCCCGGCGTTGAGGATGACCACGGTGCGCCCGCCCTCGCGGGTGAGGAGGCCGCTGATGTACTCGGCCGCGAGCCCGCGCACGAGCGCCGGCGGGGCGGCGATGGCGGCGCCGTCCACCCGGAGGACGTCGAGCACCTGGTCCACCACGATCCCGACGCGCTGCCCCTCGACGTCGAGCACCATCATCCGCACGTCGTCGCCGAGCGCGGAGGCGGTGCCGAGGCGCTTGCGCAGGTCCACCACGGGGACCGACGTCCCCTCGAAGGGGACCACCCCCTCGAGGAAGTCGGGCGCCTTGGGGAGCGCGGCGGGGCGCTCGTAGCGCAGGATCCGCTCCACCTGGAAGACGTTGAGCCCGAAGGCCTGGTCCGCCACGCGGAAGGTCACGATCTGGATCTCGTCACCGGTCGTCGTCACGCGGTCGCTCCGGCGCCGCTGAGGCGCTCTCCGAGGGCGTTGAGGTCGAGGATCGGCACCGCCTGGCCCGACTCGCGGGCCAGGGCCTGGGCGAAGGGGAGTCCGGGGAGCTCCGCGGTGGGGAGCACCTCGCCGCGCAGCACGGCGAAGGCGTCGTCCACCTCGAGGCAGACGGGGCGGCCCGCCGCGCGCACCAGCACCGTGGCGGTGCCCCGCGCCGCCGGCGCCGCGGTGCCGGCCAGGAAGGCGCCCAGGTGGAGGAGCGGCACCAGCCGCCCGCGCGCCTCGGTGACCCCGCGCACCGCCGGGAGCGCGCTCGGCGCCGGGAGGACGCCGCGCGGTTCTCCCACCTCCACCACGTGGGCGGCGGGGAGGCCGTAGCGCCGCCCGTTCGCCGCCACCTCCAGCCAGGTCGCCTTCATCCGAGCCGCATCCGGCCAAGGGTCTCGCCCACCTTGCCCGCGATGGCGGCGAGCGGGAGGACGAACTCCGCGCCCCCCTGCTCCAGCGCCGCCCGGGGCATCCCGTAGATCGTCGCGCTCTCGCGGTCCTGCGCGATCCCGACCCCGCCCGCGTCGCGGATCCGCCGGAGCCCCGCCGCCCCGTCCCGCCCGATGCCGGTGAGCACCACCCCCACCGCCCGCCGGCCGAAGACCTCGGCCACCGACTCGAAGAGGGGGTCGGCGGCGGGGCGGACCCCGTGGATGGCGGGGCCCTGGTCGAGCACGAGGTAGATCCCGTCGTCGGCGGCGGTGACCCGCATATGATAATCGCCCGGGGCGATGTACGCGGTGTCCTGGAGCACGGGGGTGTGGTCCTCGGCCTCCACCACGCGCAGCGCGCTCTGTCCCGCGAGCCGCTCGGCCAGGGAGCGGGTGAACTTGGCGGGCATATGCTGCACGATCAGCGCGGCGGCCCCCAGCCCCCGCTCGAGGTGGGGCACCACCTCGGCCAGGGCGCGCGGCCCGCCGGTGCTCGCCGCGATGGCCACGCAGCGCTGCGCGCGGCCGGGGAGGGCGAAGACGTCGTCGGAGCTGGGCCGCTGGACCCGCCGCGGCCGGGCGAGCGGGCTGACGCGGAAGATGTCGGCCTGGCGCGCGGCGCGCAGCGCGTCGAGGAGCCGGGGCGCGAGCCGCGCGGCGATGGCGCCGGGGTCGCTCGCGGCGTCGAGCTCCTTGGGCACGAGCTCCACGGCGCCGAGCTCGAGCGCGCGGATCGCGGCGGCGGTGCCGGCGCCCGCGTAGGCGCTGACCACCACCACCGGGCGCGGCATCTCCGACATGATGTACCCGATGGCGCCGAGCCCGTCCAGCTCGGGCATCTCGAGGTCCATCGTGACCAGGTCGGGGACGAGCTTGTGCACCTTCCGCAGCGCGTCCTGCCCGTCGCGCGCCACCCCCACCACGCGGAACTCCCCCGAGGCGTCGATGATCTCCGACAGCACCCGGCGGAAGAGGGCGCTGTCGTCCACCACGAGGACGGTGGGGCGCTCAGAGCTGGTGCTCACCGGTGCTCAGCGTGCGGACCCAGAGCGCGCCGTCCTCGGCGCGGAAGCGCACCGAGCGGCCGACCGTGCCGCCGGTGGCCTCCCCGCTGATGGGGATCCGGTGCTCCTCGACCACCTGGCGGCTGGCGACGACGTTGCGCTCCCCCATCTGCACCGCGCCCGAGGGGGAGAGGTTGCCGAACATCGCGGCGCCGCCGACGAGCCGGGCGGTGAGCCGCGCCGGTTCGGCGCCGAGGCCGCGCATCCGCTCGATGAGCGCCGGCACCGCCGACTGGGGGAACTTGGCCGGGTTCTCGGTGTTGCGGCTGAGGGCGGCGTTGGGGAGGAGGATGTGGGCCATCCCCGCGACCCGGGCCACCGGGTCGTGGAGGCAGATGGCGACGCAGCTGCCGAGCCCCAGGGTGACGAGCTCCCCCTCGGGGCCCACCGCCTGCAGGTCGGCGACCTTGACCACCACGCTGCCGGGCCTCACGCGGGCCTCCGGAAGATGCGTTCACGCACGTCGACGAGCTCCAGCCGGTCCCGCGCGGGGCCGAAGAGGGTCTCGACCTTGCCGAGCAGCAGGTAGCCGCCCGGCGCGAGGGCGTCGGCGAAGCGCTCGAAGAGCCGCTCCTGGCCGTCGCGGTCGAAGTAGATCACCACGTTGCGGCAGACCACCAGGTCGAACGCCGGCCCCGGGGGCGGCTCGCGGAGGAGGTCGTGGCGGCGGATCTCGACCATCCGCCGGAGCGCGGGGGTCACCTCGCGCTCGTCGCTCCCCGGCACCGGGCGGGTGTGGCGCTCCACCAGCGCGGGGGGGGTCTCGAGGAACGCGGCCGCCGGGTAGCGCGCGGCGCGGGCGCGGGCCATGATGGCCTCGTCGATGTCGGTGGCGATGACCCGTGCCTTGGCGGCCCAGGCCGGCCGCCCCGCGCGCTCCGCCTCCTCGACCAGGCAGAGCGCCAGGGTGTAGGGCTCCTCGCCCGAGGAGCAGCCGGCGCTCCAGACCCGCACCGCGCCGTCGCGGGCGGCCAGGAGGCCGGGGAGCACGTCGCGCCGGAGCCGCTCCCAGGTCTCGGGGTTCCGGTAGAAGCGGGTGACGTTGATCGTCAGCGCGTCCTTGAGCCGGGCCAGCTCGCCGGGGTCGGTGCGGAGCCGGACGCCGTAGTCGTCGAACGTGCTGGCCCCGCAGGCGCGCATCCGGACGGCGATGCGGCGGCGGAGCACCTTCTCCTTGTAGTCGGCGAGCGCGAGCCCGGCGGCGTCGGCCACCTGGCGCGTGAGGCGCGCGAAGCCCTCGGGGTCGCCGGTGAGCATCATGCGCCCGCGGTCTCCAGCGCCTCGAGGTTGGTGCGCGCCAGCTGGTGCCCCGGGTTGAGCTGCAGCACGCGCTTCCAGTGCTCGCGCGCCTGGGCGGTGTCGCGGGTGCGGAAGGCGATGTTGCCGAGCTTGAAGTAGAGGTCGTCGCCCAGTTCGGGGGCGAGCTTGGCGGCGCGCGTGTAGGCCTCGGCCGCCTCCTCGTACTTCCCGCCGCGGTAGAGCAGGTCGCCGAGGTTCTTGCTGAGCTGGGGGAGCGTGGGGTCGTCGTGCAGCGCCTCGCGGAGCACCTGCTCGGCGCGGTCGAGGTCGCCCATCAGCTCGAGGAGCACGGCCAGGTTGTTGCGGAGCGCCGAGCGCTGGGGATGGCGCTCCACCCCCTCGGTGGCGGTGGTGAGGGCCCCCTCGAGGTCGCTGTCGAGCGCCTGCGCCAGCGCCATCGCCCAGTACCACACCGCCGGCGGGTGCTTGTCGCCGTACAGCTCGCGCGCGCGCTGGAGCCGGCCCACCGCCACGTGGGGATCGCCCTTCTTGAGCGCGGCGACGGCCCAGCCGGTCATCAGGCGCGGGTCCTCGCGCGAGCGGCTCACCGCCTCGCCGTAGGTGGCCTCGGCGTCGGCGAGCCGGCCCATCTGCTCGTACCCGAAGGCGAGGTCGGCGAGCGCGGCGGGCCGGGGGCCGCCCCGCTCCACCGCGAGCTTGAGCGACTCCACCCCGTCGGCCCACTTGGCCTGCCGGAGCGCGATGACGCCGATGAAGAACGGCGCGCTGGCCTCGGTGGGGCGGAGGTCGGCCACGCGGCGGAACTCGCGCTGGGCCTCGTCGAGCATCCCCGTCTTGAAGAAGGCGATGCCGAGGTTGCGGTGCTCCTCGATGCGCGCCGCGTTGACCTTGGGCTCGGCCGCCACCGCGCTCGACCCGGCGCGGTGCGCGAACCCCGCGGTGATGAGGCCGTAGAGCGCCTTGCCCACCTCGAACTCCACCAGCCCCGAGTCCTCCACCAGCGCGTGGATGTCCCGCTTGCCGTCGAGGAGGGGCACCAGCCGCTCCTGCTCCGGGGCGAGCTGCACCCCCGCCGCCTGGAGGTGCGCGGTGTCCACCGTGAAGATCAGGTCGAAGCTCGGGATCTTCTTCTCGATCAGGCTCCACTCGTCCACCCGTCGCGCCCCCTCGAGGAGGAGCGACTCGGGATTGATCTTGACGAGGAAGTCCTGCCGCTCGGGGCGGACGCCGGCCTCGAAGTTGAACGTGCCGCTCGACCAGGTGAAGAGGAAGTACACCGCCTCCTCGATCTGGACGCGCATGTACTCCTCGAGGTCGGGCCGGGTGATGGCCCCGATGTTGACGAGGATCTCGCCCAGCTTCTGGTCGCGGAACTCCTCCTGCAGCCCGATGGCCTCGGTGAGCTGCGCCTCGCTGATGCGCCCGTTCTTGACGAGGATGTCGCCGATGCGGTCGCGGCGGTTGACGATCGAGGCGTAGCAGATGCGCCCCTCGTCGAAGTACACGTAGCCGAAGTTCTGCCGGTCGGCCACGGCGAGACACCCGGTCTTCCGCCCCAGCGCGAGGAGCTGGAGCACGTCGGGGAGGCTCGCCTCCTTGAGACTGCCCTTGATGGCCATTACCGGAGGTCCTCGAGGAGGCGGTCGCCGAGGTCGGGCCAGTCCCACACCATCTTCTCGGGGCTCTTCACGCCGCCGCTCGTGGTCACCACGATGCCGCTCGAGCGACGGCTCGCGCCGCTCGCGCGCCCGCCCCGCCCCGCGGGCCCCTCGAGCTCGGTGCGCGCGAGCCCCACCGACGGCGCCACGTGCTGCGCCTCGGCGGCGCCGAGGACGCGCTGCACCAGCCCCAGCACGGCGCGCGGCGACTCGGCGGGGCGCCCCGCGATGTAGGCCGCCAGCTCCGGGTCGCTCGTGCCCACCCGCTCGTGGAGCGCGCGCTCCACCACCCCGAGCCGCAGCTCGCGCTCGGGGGCCCCCAGGCTCACCACCAGCCCCCCTTCGAGCCGGCTCCGGAGCCGCTCCTCGAGGCCGGTGAGGTCGCGCACCGGCACGGCGCTCCCGAAGACGAGCTGGCGCCCCTGCCCCAGCAGCTGGTCGAAGAGCCAGAAGAGCTCCTCCTGGGTGCGGTCCTTCCCCTGGAGGAGGTGGATGTCGTCGAGGCAGAGCGCGGTGACGCGGCGGTAGCGCGCGCGCCAGAGCGCCACCTTGTCGCGGTCGATGGCCTCGATGAGCTCCTCGGTGAAGTCCTGCGCGCCAAGGCAGGCCACCACCGCGTCGGGACGCTCGGCGAGCGCGTTGCCGATGGCGTGCAGGAGGTGGGTCTTCCCGAGGCCGCTCTCGCCCACGATGACGAAGGGGTTGTAGCGGGTCCCCGGCTCCTCGACGCAGCCGTGCGCCGAGCGCACCGCGATGCGGTTGGAGGGGCCCTCGACGAGGTCGGCGAGGCGGTAGAGGGGGGAGGGCGCGGGGGGCGGCGTGGCGCCGGCGCGGGCGCGCTCCACCACCGCCTCGGCGGCGGCGACGTCGTCGGGGTCGCGGAAGGCGGACTGGCCCGCGAGCGCGGGATCGAGCGCCGCCGCCTCCGCCTCGAGCGCCTGGAGGCGGGCCACGTCGGCCTCGTAGCGCGCCACCTCGGCGGCGGGGTCGGCGGGGCGGTCCTGGTCGAGGAGGGCGCTGAGCCGCGCGGTGCGGAACCCCTCCCCCTCCCAGCGGAGGATCGCCTCGCCCACCCGGGCGCGCCACTGCTCCACCTGCTGGGACACCGTCGAGGTGACGTCGGAGAGGAAGCTGTCGAACTCGTTGACCTCGGCGCGCGGGGCCTCGGCCGGGACGGGGAAGGTGCCGGTGGTGGCGGGCGCCCCGCCCAGGATCTCGCGCGCGGTGCCGGGGTCGAGCGGGGTGTCGCTCACCGACTGCCACGCGATGAGGCGGTTGAGCCCGCCGATCAGCTCGCGCACGTTGCCCACGAGGATCTCGGCCACCGCCTCGGCGACGCCGGGGGGGAGCTCCACGCCGCGCTCCTGGCACTGGCGGCGGAGGATGGCCACGCGGGTCTCGACGTCGGGGGCGCCGATGTCGATCACCAGCCCGCCGGCGAAGCGCTGCACCAGGCGCTCGTCGAGCGCCTCGATCTCGCTCGGGGGCCGGTCGCTCGACATCACGATCTGGCGGCCGCCGGCGGTCATCTGGTCCACGAGGCGCAGCAGCTCGGCCTGCACCTCGCGCCGGTGGGTGAGGAACTGCACGTCGTCGAGGAGCAGCAGCCCCGTCTCGGCGTAGCGGCGGCGGTAGGCGTCCCCCTGCCCCGCGGCGATGGCGGCGTGGAACGCCTCGACGAAGTCGTCGCAGGTGATGTAGTCCACCGTGAGCGCGGGCTGGATGGCGCGCGCCTGGTGCCCCACCGCCATCAGCAGGTGCGTCTTCCCCAGCCCCGGCCCGCCGTAGATGAACAGCGGGTTGTACGCCGACCCGGGCGACTCCGCGACCGTCCGCGCCGCGGTGACGGCGAGGCGGTTCGCGGTGCCGACGATGTAGGCGTCGAACCGGAAGCGGGGGTTGAGCTGGTCGGTCATCCGGCCGCCGGGGCGCTCTGGGCCAGGCGCTTGAGCACCTGCTCGGAGATCCCCTTCAGGGTCTCGAAGACGCCGCTGCCGTGCAGGGCGTCGGCGGCGAAGCTCTTCACGCCGCGGAAGTTGAGGGCGTCGTCCAGCTCCGCCTGGCTCAGGATCAGCTCGGGCGGGAGGTCCTGCTTGTTGTACTGGAACACGGTGGGGAAGGCGCGCACGTCCACCCCCTGCTCCAGCAGGTTCTGCTGCAGGTTCTGCAGGCTCTCGATGTTGTCCTCGAGCCGGCGGGCCTGGCTGTCGGCCACGAAGACGACGCCGTCGGCGCCCTGGAGCACGAGCTTGCGGGTGGCGTTGTAGTACACCTGCCCCGGCACCGTGTAGAGCTGGAAGCGCGTGCTGAACCCCGAGATCGTGCCGAGCTCGATGGGCAGGAAGTCGAAGAAGAGCGTGCGGTCGGTCTGCGTGGCGAGCGAGACCATCCGCCCGCGGCGCGTGTCGGGGACCCGGCCGTAGAGGTAGTGCAGGTTCGTCGTCTTGCCGGACCGTCCGGGCCCGTAATAGACGATCTTGCAGGTGATCTCGCGGGTCGTGAAGTTGACGAGGGACATGGCGTCAGCTCCCGAAGAGCGTGCGGAGGCTCGAGTTGAGCTCCCGCTCGAAGTCGGCGGCAAGCACCGGCTGGGGGGCGGGGGCGGCCGGGGCCGCGGCGGCGAGGTCCTGCACCAGCTGTTCCAGGAAGAGCTGCACGAGTCCGAGCGAGGTATCGGTGCCGAAGACGACGAGGGCGATCCAGCGCCCCCGCGGGGTGTCGAAGCTGGCCAGCAGGTGGGCCTGCTGCGGGCCCTGGTGCACCACCATCCCGAACGGCGGCCAGCTGAGCGTGCGGGCCAGCTCCCCGGTGGAGGCCACGATGCCGGCGCCGAGCGCCGCCACGCCCATCACGTCCACCGCGCGCACGAAGCCGTGCTGCGCGATGACCTGCCCCGCCGTGGTCATCAGCAGGCAGAGCTTGGCCTGGCTCTCGTGGAGGAAGGCCTCGAGCGGGGCGACCACCCAGGGTTCGACGGCGCGCATCAGGCCAGGATCTCCAGGGCGCGGAACATCTCGAGGCGGGCGAGGCCGGCGTTGACGCTCCGGTCGGCCACGGCGACGAGGAGGACCTCCTCCCCCCACGGCGCGGCGAGGAGGGTCCCCTCGCTCCCGGTGAGCTGCACGAACCGCGGCGCCCCCCGCCCCGCCCCCTCCACCGCGCGGCGGAGCCGGCCGGCGAGGCTCGCGGCGAGCGCGGCCACGGCGTTCCCCTTCATCTCGTCCATGAGCGCCTCGGCGACCACGACGCCGTCCGCGGCCGAGACGAGCATGGCCCCCCGCACCCCGGGCACGCGGGTCACGAGGTCCAGCGCCGTCTCGAACTTGCTCTCGCTCATGTGAGGCTCTCCAGCCAGGCCCGCGCGGCGCGGGCCGCGCGTTCGGCGGCCACCTGGACCCGGCCCATCGGCACGCTGGTGTCCCGCACCACCAGGAGCAGCGCCTCCGAGCTGGCGGGGAGGAGCGCCGCGTGGCCTCCCGGGGCCTCGAGGGCGACGGCCTGCCACGCGCCGAGTCCCAGGAGCTTGGCGGTCCGCGCCGCCTCGCGCGAGACCCCGGCGAGGTGGGCGGCCACCAGGTCGGCCACGTCGCCCCCCTCGGGGGCGCGGAGTCCGCCGCCCAGGCGGAGCCCCTGCGTGTCCACGAGGAGGAGCCCGTTCTCCGCCCCCTCGAGCCCCTGGAAGATCGCGGCGCGCTGGGCGGCGTCGTCCTCCTCGACGGGGGCGGGCGCGGGGGCCGGCGCGGGGGCGGGGGCCGGGGGGGGCGCCTGGTCGCCGAGCGCGTCGCGCACCCGCGCGGCGGCGTGCTGGAGGCTCGGGTCGTCGGGGGCCTCGACCAGCGCGGCCTCGAGGTGGGCCAGCGCCTCGGCGGCGCGCCCCGCCTTGAAATAAAGGAAGCCGAGGCCCTTGTGGGCACCCGCGTGGTGGGGATCGAGGCGCAGGGCCATGTCCCACTCGTCGAAGGCGCGCTCGAAATCGGCCCTGTCGGTGAGGATCCGGGCGAAGAGGTCGTGCGCGTCGGGGAGCTCCGGATACCGCCCCAGCCCCTGCAGCGCCACCTTCTGCGCGGCGTCGAGCTGGCCGCGGCGGCGGAGCGTCTCGCCGAGGGGAAGGAAGACGAGGCTCGCCGGGTCGGCCGCGAGCTGGGCGGTCAGGGTCTTGATGTCGTCGCTCACCGGAGCTCCTTGAGCGCCTCGTCGAGCGCCAGCGCGGCGGCGCGGGCCTGCTCCACCGGCGCCTCGAGGGCCTGCTCTTCCGGCGGGAGGTCGGCGATGCGGTTCCAGCGCATGAGCTGGTCGGCCGCGTCGCGGAACTTCCCCGCCGCCGCGAGCGCCGCGCCGAGGTAGCGCTGGGCGGCGGCGGCGTTGGGGTCGTGCTGGAGGGTGCGGCGGAACGCCTCGACCGCCTCGGGGGCGCGCCCCAGCCCGAGGAGCGCGCGCCCCAGCACCAGGTGCGCCATCGGCTCGAGGGGGTGCTGTGCCACGACCTCCTGCGCCGCCAGGAAGGCCCCCTGGTGGTCGCGCTCGGCAAGGCGGTCCTCGGTGCGGGCGATGAGCATCGCGAGCTCGCGGCCGCCGGTGGCGGGGGCGGCGCGGTGCGGCTGCTCGAGCTGGACGATCCCCGCCGCCGCGAGGCCGAAGAGGGTCTTGGCGACCTCGAACTCCGCCCGTCCGAGGACCTGCGCCAGGGCCCGCACGTCGCGCTCCCCGTCCACCACGGCGAGCACGGTCCACTCGTCGGGATGGAGGTCGAGCGAGCCGCTGTCGGCCGCGGCGAGCTTCGGGATGATGCCGAGGTGCGGGATGCGGGTCTGGATCTGGGACCACTCGTCGATGCGCCGCGCCCCCTCCATCAGCAGCGCCTCGACGGGGATCCGCACCTCGACCTCGGCCATCGGCTCGGCGGGGGCCCCCTCCTCGAAGGAGAAGTATCCCTCCGACCAGCTCATCAGCTCGAAGATGACCGCCTCGACCTGCGCGCGCACCTGGCGCTGCAGCTCGCGCTGGGTGACCGCGCCGATGGCCACGAGGATCTCGCCGAGCCGCCGGGGGTCGCCCCCCTTCTGCATGTCGCGCGCGCGGGTCAGGTCCTCCTCGCGCACCTTCCCCGCCTGCAGCAGGACGCTCCCCAGCGGGTGCGGGTTGGAGCGGATCTCGGCGAAGACGACCCCGCCCTGGTCGAAGACCACGGTCCCCGAGTTCTGCCGCAGCTGGCTGGCGACGCGAAGCACCCCCGTCTTCCGGCTCAGGTCGAGCAGCTGGAAGACGTCGTGGATCCCCAGTTCCTTGAGCGGGCCCTCGATGGCCATCGGTCAGCCCTCCCGCCCGCGGAAGATGTGCGCCAGGTCCCTGGCGCTGCGCGCGTGCTTGCGCGCCGCGGTGGCGTAGTCGCTCGTCGGCGCGAGCTGCACCGTGCGTTCCCACGCCTCGACCGCCTCGTCGTAGCGCCGGTCCTGCTGGCGCGCGGCGCCCAGGTGGTACCACGCCTCCACCCGGTCGGGCTCGAAGCGGAGCACCCGGCTGAACGCCTCGGCGGCCTTCTCGGCGCGTCCCTGGTCGAGGAGCGCGCGCCCCAGCAGCACCAGCGCGTCGAAGTCGTACGCGTCGGTCTCGAGGACCGGGATCAGCAGCTCCACCGCCTCCGCCGCGCGCCCGGTGCGGCGGGTGAGCTCGGCCAGCGCGAGGGTGGCCTGCGCGAAGGTGGGGAGGAGGTCGAGCGCGCGCTCGTAGGAGCTCCGCGCCTCGGTGTGGCGCCCTTCCTGCTCCTGCAGGCGGCCCAGTTCGTACCAGACCTGCGGCAGCGCGCTGTCGAGCTGCAGCGCGGACTCGTACGCCTGGGTGGCGCCGCCGGCGTCGCCCAGCCGGGTGCAGACCGCCGCCTGCAGCTGGAAGAGGTCGGGGCGGCCGGGGGCGCGGGCCTGGGCCTGGCGCACGTACTCGAGCGCGCCGATGGCGTTGGCGGCGGCCATCCGGGCGCGGGCGCCCGCCACCAGCGCCTCGACGTCGGTGGGGCGCCGGGCCACCAGCGCCTCGGCCAGGGGCGCCGCCTCGCTCCCGCGGTCGAGGGCGAGGAGGGCGCGCACCTCGCCCAGCGCGGCGTCGGGATCGTCGGCGCGGCGGGTGCGCGCGTCGCGGAAGCGCTCGAGCGCCTCGCCCGCGAGCCCGCGACGGAGGAAGAGCTCCCCCTGCAGCACCGCGGCGGCCACCGGGTCGGCGCCCCGCTGGAGGGCGCGGTCGGCCTCGGCGGCGGCGCGGTCGAGGAACCCCTTGCTCAGCTGGTCGCGCGCCAGCGCCAGGAGGTCCTCCCCCGGCGGCGCGGGGGCCGGCGCGGCGGGGGCGGGGGCGGCGGCGGGCTCGAGCTCGGTGAAGAGCTGGTCGAGCAGCCGCTGGTCGAAGTTGAACTCCTCGCCCACCTCCTCGGCGTGCACGTCGGCCGAGATCTCGGGGGCGATGGAGATGTGCGGGTCCTCGTACTGGAGGTCGATCGCGAGCGCGTACTTCTGGGGCACGTAGTACGGCTCGAGCTCGAGGGCGCGCTTGGTCTCGCGCAGGGCGCCGTCGAAGTCGCCCAGGTGGCTCAGGGTGAAGCTCAGGTTGTAGTGCGCCGCGGCGAGCTTGTCGTCGTCCTCCACCGCGCGGGCGAAGGCGTTCTTGGCGTCGGCGTAGCGCTTGAGCTCCACCAGCACGAGCCCCACGCCGTTCCAGGCCACGGCGTTCTTGGGGTGGTCGGCGAGCACCTGGCGGTAGGCCTCGAGCGCCAGCTGGAAGCGCCGCTGCTGGAAGAGGAGGAGCGCCAGGTTGAGCCGGGCGGAGGCGAGGTCGCGCTTGGCGCGCAGCGCGGTCTGGAACGCCTCCTGCGCCCCCTCGATGTCGGCCTGCTGGCTCCGGAGCACGCCGAGGTTGTTCCACGCGAGGGCGTACTGGGGGTCGGCGGCGGTGGCGCGGGCGTAGGCGGCGGCGGCCTCGTCGCGGCGGTTGGCCTGGTGCAGCACCACCGCGCGCTCGTTCCAGAGCTTGGGGCTGTCGGCGAACTCCTGCACCAGCGCGTCGTAGAGCTCGAGCGCCGGGGCCAGGTCGCGGCGGATGAGGTGCACCTCGGCCATCGCCTGCAGGACGAGGCGGCGGTCCTCGCCGCTGTCGAGCGCCAGGCGGTATTCGCGCAGCGCCTCGACGTAGTACCCCTTCTGCCGGAAGGCGAGGCCCAGGTTGAAGTGGGCCAGGAGCTCCCCCTCGGCCACCTGGGGGCGCATCGCCTCGAGGGTGCTGCGGCGGCGGAGCTGCTGGGAGCGCCGCTCCTCGAGGGAGAGGTTGGCCTGCGCGCGGCCCAGGGTGGGGTTGAGGGCGAGGGCGCGCTTGGTGGCGGCGCGCGCCTGCTCGTGCTGGCCCATGTCGCCGTGGACGAAGGCGAGCAGGTAGTGGGCGTCGGCGTTGTCGGGGTTGAGCTGCACCGCGCGGGTGAGCGCCTCGAGCGCGGCGTCGTTGAGGCCGCGGTTGTAGAGCGCCTCGCCGTGGTAGAACTGCGCCACGGAGCTCCCGGGCTCGATCTCGACCGCGCGGCGGAACCACTCGCTGGCCTGGTCCATCCCGCCGCGCGCCTTCTCGGCGAGGCCCAGCTGCAGCAGCGCGGGGACGTCGCCCGGGTGGCGGGCGAGGAGCGCCTCGAACTCCTCGATGGCCTCGGCGTGCTGGCCGAGCGCGGCGAAGATGCGCCCCAGCTCCCAGCGGGGGGCGCGGTCCTCGGGCTGGCGGCGGAGCGCCTCGCGCAGCTCGGCGACGCGGCGGTCGTAGTACCCGGTGTTCTGGTAGGCGATGGCCAGGTTGGCCTGGGCCACCTCCATCTTCGGGTCGAGCTCGAGCGCGCGCCCGAACGCGGCGATCGCCTCCGGGACGAGCCCCTTCTGGTAATACAGAACGCCGAGGTTGTTGTGCGCCCCGGCGTCGGAAGGGTCGATCCGGCGCGCGAAGGACCGGAGGACCGCGAGGTCGCGTTCCGACGGCGCCGGTCCGGTCATGCTCAGGTGAGGCGGATGGCGTCGAAGATGGCCCGCAGCGACGCGAGGTCCGGGAGCAGGAGGAAGTGCCCGCGGATCTGGACCGGCGAGTCGAGGAAGTTGAACTCCGTCTCGACGCAGAAGACGTAGTCGCGGTCGTGGCCGAAGTTGAGGTACGCGGTGGTGAGCACCGCGCCCGCCTGGTCCACGACGAGGCTCGGGACGGAGGGGAGGAGCATCATCCCCATGAAGTCGCTGAGCGCGTTCATGTAGGCGCTCGAGAGGATGTTGCCGGTCTCCTTGAGCCCCGACTCCTCCATCGCGCCGAACTCCGTCGTCCCGCCGGGGGGCCGGCGGAAGAGGATGTCGCAGAGCGTCTGCGCCGAGGGCACCGGGAAGATCACCAGGGTGCGCCCGGTGAGGTCGCCCAGCATGTGCATCATGATCGCGGCGATGGGGTCGTCGGGCTGCCCGAGCAGCTCCGGGACCTCCTCGAGCCGCAGGATGTTGACCCGCGGCACCGAGATCATGATGCGGCTGTTGACCATCTGCCCCAGCGCCGTGGCGGCGTGCCCCGCCCCGATGTTGGCCACTTCGCGGAGGGCGTCGAGCTGGAGGGCCTGCAGGTCGCGGACGTCGTCCATGTTCCTCACACGAGCGTGGCGGCGTCGAGGATCAACGCCGGCACCCCGTCTCCCAGGATCGCGGCGCCGGAGAAGAGCGGGAGCATCCCCCGCGGCGCCTCGAACGGTTCGACCAAGATCTCCTGCTGTCCCACCAGCGCGTCGGCCAGGAGGGCCGCGCGCCGTTCCCCCACCTGAAGGATGATCCCGGGCCGGCGCGCCGGGGGGGGCGCCTCGGTCCGGACCTGCAGCAGCTGGCGGAGGTCGCGGGTGGGGATGACCTGGTCGCGCAGCACCAGGGCCTCCGCCCCCTGCAGCACCGCGCTCCCCTGCGGGCTCACCTCCACCGTCTCGGCCACGGTGCCCAGCGGCAGCGCGTAGCGTTCCTCCCCCACGCGGGCCAGGAGCACCCGCACCACCGCCAGCGTCATCGGGAGGCGCAGGATCCAGGTGGTGCCCTGCCCCTCGGTGCTCCGGATCTCGACCGCGCCGCCGAGCTGGCGCACCTTCGAGACCACGACGTCGATCCCCACCCCGCGCCCCGAGACGTCGGTGACCTGCTGGGCGGTGCTGAAGCCGGCGCGCGCGATGGTGCGCAGCAGCAGCTCGTCGTCGAGCCGGTCCACCTCGGGCCCCACCACCCCCTCGGCGCGCGCCTTGGCGAGGATGCTCACCCGGTCGAGGCCGCGGCCGTCGTCGCTCACGCGGATCACGACGCTCTGCCGCTCCTGGCTGGCCGAGAGGAGGAGCCGCCCCTCGGCGGGCTTCCCCGCCTTCTTCCGGTCCGCGGCGGGCTCGATCCCGTGGTCGAGCGCGTTGCGGATCAGGTGGAGCAGCGGGTCGCCGATCTCCTCGAGGATGGCGCGGTCGAGCTCGATGCTCTCCCCCTCGACGTCGAAGCGCACCTGCTTGCCGAGCTGCCGCGCCAGGTCGCGCACGAGGCGCGGAAAGCGGTCGAAGGTCTGCCACACCGGCGTCATCCGCGCGGTGATGATCTCGGTCTGCATCTCGGCCGCGAGCCGGCCGATGCGCGTGGCGAGCGCCTCGAGCTCGGGGTGCTCGCGCGCCACCAGCTCGAGGAGGCGCCCCTTGGCCACCATCAGCTCGCCCACCTGGTTCATCAGGGCGTCGAGCCGCCGGAGGTCCACGCGGATGTGGCTCGCCCGGTCGCCGCCCCGCCCCCGCCCCTCGGCGCCCCCCGTCGCGGGGGCCGCGGCGGCGGCCTCGCCGGTGCGCACCTCCTCGACGTCCCCCGCGCTCCGGACCGCGGCCTCGATCTCCTTGTCGGCGCGCTCGGTGGCCAGGCGGAAGGAGAACCGGCCGTCGAACCCCTCGGTCTCGAAGGTGGCCACCGGGGGCCGCACGCCGCTCACGGTGCCGAGCCCCTCGGCGCGCTTCAGGATGAGGAGGGCGCGCACCCCCGGCATCACCGTGCCCGAGCGGAGCCGCACCTGCACCACCGTCCCCGCGCCGGCGGGGGCCTGGGCCGCCTCGACCACGCGCACCGCGGCGGAGGCGCGCATCGCCTCGGCGTCGTTGGCGCCGACGGCGGCCCGGTCGAGCTCGGCGCCGAGCCGGCCGAAGTCGAGCGCCCCGTCGCGCCCCGCGGCGGCCTCCTCCACCCCGTCGGTGAAGGCGTCCACGGCGCGGAAGAGGAGGTCGAGGAGGTCGGGCCCGGGGACGAGCTTCCCCGCGCGCAGGCCGTCGAGGAGGTTCTCGGTGCGGTGGGCGAGGGCCGCGACGTTCGCGTAGCCCATCGTCGCCGCCATCCCCTTGAGCGTGTGGATGGAGCGGAACAGCCCCGCCACGTGCCCGGACGCGCCGGCGGGGTCGCGCTCCCACTCCAGGAGGAGCTGGTTGCACGTCCCCAGGTGCTCGCGGCCCTCCTGGAGGAACAGCTGGGCGTACTTCGCGGCGTCCATCGCGTCAGCCGAGGACGCGCTGCACCGCCTCGAGCACCCGGGAAGGCTGGAACGGCTTGACGACGAAGTCCTTCGCGCCCGCCTGGATGGCCTCGACCACCAGCGCCTGCTGGCCCATGGCGCTGCACATCAGGATCTTGGCGTCGGGGTCCTGGCGGCAGATCTCGCGGACCGCGTCGATGCCCCCCATGTCGGGCATCACGATGTCCATCGTGACCAGGTCGGGCTTGAGCTGGAAGTACTTCTCCACCGCCTGGCGGCCCGTCTCGGCCTCGCCCACCACCTCGAACCCCGCCTGCTGCAGGATGTCCGAGATCATGGTGCGCATGAAGATCGCGTCGTCGCAGACGAGCACGGTGTGGCTCACGGAAATCCCTCCCGACCGATCGCTGCTGGGTGTCGCGTTGAGGCGGGCGCGGACGCGCCCGCGGGTGCCGATGCTGTGCTGGGGAACTAGGCGCTGAGCACCGGCGCGAGGAGCGCCTCGGTGTCGAGCACCACGAAGAGACCGTCGTCGCGCCGGCCCACCGCCCGCACCAGCCGGGGGTCGAGGCCGGGGAGCCCCTCGCGTCCCTGGAGCGCCGCGGGCGTCAGGGTGGCCAGGTCGAGGACCTTGTCCACCGCGAGCCCCACCAGCTTGGCGCCCAGGTCGAGCACCAGGACGCTGCGTTCCGCGCTCTGCGAGGGCCGGCCCAGGAGCCGCGAGCCGTCGACCACGGTGAGCAACACGCCCCGGACGTTCAGCAACCCTTCGACCGCGTCGACCGCGCCCGGGATCCGGGTGCCAGGTTCGAACGGAACGATCTCTCGGGCCAGGTCGACCGGCACCGCACAGGTGAGGTCGCCGACGAGGAAGATCAGCAGCCGGAGCGGGGCGGAGTCAGCCGTCATCCTTGAAGAAGCCAAGATAGCCAAGGCCTTGTCGGTCAGCAACTTCCGCGCCCGCGCCCGCGGCCAGGCGGAGGGTCTCGCGCAGGTCGGCCGGCCAGTCGCTCCGGAAGCGGAGGGGGGCCCCGGTCACGGGGTGGCGGAAACCGAGCTCCGCGGCGTGGAGCGCCTGGCGCGGGGTGGCCCGTTCGAGCGCCTCGGCGGCGGCGTGGAGCGGTCCGCCGATGCGCCGGCTCCCCCCCGCCCCGTACACCGGGTCGCCCACGACCGGGTGGCCCACGTGGGCCAGGTGCACGCGGATCTGGTGGGTGCGCCCGCTGTGCAGCACGCAGCGCACCAGGTCGCAGACCGCGAAGCGCGCCACCACGTGCACGTCGGTGCGGGCCGCGCGCCCCCCCTCGTGCACCGCCATCCGGGTGCGGTCCTTGGGGTGGCGGTCGATGGGCGCCTCGATGACGGTGGGGTCGGCGTCGAAGTGGCCCCACGCGAGCGCGGCGTAGCGCCGCGACACCCGGCGCTCGGCCAGCGCGTGGCCCAGCCGGCGGTGGGCCAGGTCGGTCTTGGCCACGACCATCAGCCCCGAGGTGTCGCGGTCGAGCCGGTGGACGATGCCGGGGCGCCCGGCGACCCCGCCGCCGAGCTGGGTGCCGCGCGCCATCAGCGCGTTGACGAGGGTGTCGTCCCAGTGCCCCGGCGCGGGGTGCACCACCAGCCCCGCCGGCTTGTCGATGACGGCCAGGTGCTCGTCCTCCCAGACCACCTGCAGCGGGATGTCCGCCGGGACGAGGTGGCGCGGGGGCTCCACGTCGGGGATCTCCACCGTGACCTCGTCGCCGCGCTCGAGCACGCGCGAGGCGCGCGCCACCGCGCCGTTCACCTGCACGCGCTTCTCGGCCACGAGCCGGGCGGCGTGGGTGCGCGAGAGCGAGAGCTGGTCGGCGAGGAAGCGGTCGAGGCGCTCCGTCGCGGCCGCGGTGACGGCGAAGCGGCGGAGGTCGGGCATGGGCGGGGTCAGGCCGAGGGGCCGGGGTCCGTGGGGGGGAGGGCGGCGCGCTGGGCCGCCTCGCGGCGGTCGTCCTCGAGCCAGAGGCTCCAGGCGAGGGCGATGGCGCCGAGGCTCACGCCGATGTCCGCCACGTTGAAGGTGGGCCAGCGGTGCAGCCCGATCCCCACGTCGAGGAAATCCACCACCCCCTGCGCCGAGCGGACCCGGTCCACCAGGTTGCCGAAGGCGCCCCCCGCCACCAGCCCGCAGGCGAGCTGGCGCAGCCGGTCGCCGGGGGAGGCGGTGCGGCTCATCCGGTCGAGGATGATGATGGCCCCGACGGCGACGGCGAGGAAGATCCAGCGCGACCAGGGGCCCAGGTGGAGGCCGAACGCCGCGCCGGGATTGTACACCAGGCGGAGCTGCACCGCGTCGCCCACCACCGGGACCGCCTCGCGGAGCGCGAGCGCGGCCTCGGCGGCGAGCTTCGAGGCGAGGTCCGCCACCACCACGGCCACCGCCGCCAGCCAGAAGACCCGGCGGTCAGCGGCGCTTGGCATCCTCTTCCTTCTCCTTGCACGCGATGCAGAGCCGCGCGTGCGGGAGGGCGTCGAGGCGGTCGTAGCCGATCTCGGCGCCGCAGGTCTCGCACTTCCCGAACTTGTCCGGGGCCGTGTAGAGGCGGCGGAGCGCCTGGTTCATGTGCCAGAGGTAGCGCCCCTCCTTGGAGGCCATCAGGAACTGCTTCTCCCGCTCCATGGCGTTGGTCCCCTGGTCGGCCATGTGGAAGGAGTAGGAGGAGAGGTCGCCGTTCCCCGCCTGCAGGGTGGCGTTGAAGGACTCGTCGTAGAAGCCGAGCTCCTTCATCACGCGCGCGCGCTCCTCGAGGAGGCGCTTCTCCAGGTGGGTCAGCTGCTTCTTGTTCATACCGGTCCCGGGTTCAGGGGGATCAGGCCGCGCCGCCCAGGCGGGCGAGGCCGACGGTGACGGCGTGGCCGTCGAGGTCCAACGACTGCTCCAGCTCCGCGCGGTCGAGCCGGCCACCGGGCTCGAAGCGCCGCGCGAGGGTCTCTTCGGCGATGAACGCCGCGTGGTCCCGCGCCGCCGCGACCACCGGCGGGTCGCCCGCCACGGCGAGGGCGATGCGGTCGCCCACGGCGAAGCCGGCGTCCTTGCGGAGGCGCTGCACGCGGCTCACCAGCTCGCGGGCGAGCCCCTCGGCGGCGAGCTCGGGGGTGAGGGCGGGGTCGAGCGCCGCGACGTAGGGGCCGTCGGTGGCGGTGAGCCAGTCGGTGCGCACCTCGCGCTCCACCACGACGTCCTCGGGCTCGAAGTGGAAGTCGTCCACCGA
>DASTRQ010000081.1:0-4155 GCA_035761145.1 Gemmatimonadales bacterium | reverse complement strand
GCGGGGCGCTGGGGGTGGCCGTGGTCTACGGCACCCTGGTCTGGGTGGCGATGAGCCAGCTGATCGTGCCGCTCACACAGAACCAGGGCACCCCCCTCTTCACCGCGGCGTGGTTCACGATCTGGGCGGCGCACCTCACCTGCGTCGGGCCGCCGATCACGCTGCTGGTGCGCCTGCGTCGCTGAGGCTTCAGCGCTCCAGGATCGGCAGGTACTCGGCCCAGGGGCCCACGAGCCCCGCTTGGCGCTTCGCCATTGCCCGGGCGATCTGGGCGAGGTGACCCAGGTCGTGGGCCACCCAGGTGGCAAGGTGCTGGCCCAGGGTGACGGCACCGAGGGCCGGGTGCAGGCCGGGGCGGGCCAGGTCGGCCTCGGTGAGGCGCAGGCCGTCGAGCCTGGCCAGGTTCCCCGCGCGCAGGTCGCGGAACTCGTCGAGCAGGCGCTCCACGGGGCGGCCCTGGCTTTCCTCGAACTGGGCGAAGCGGTCGAACGGTGGGAAGGGGGTCGCGGCACCGTGGGCCAGGATGTGCTCCACCCGCGGGATCCAGTCGGTCCGCTCGCCGTGGATCAGGTGCCCCACGACGTCGTAGGGGCTCCACCTGTCCGCGGCCTCGGGGGTGATGACCCACTCGGCGGGGAGGCCGCGCAGGAGCGCGTCGAGCACGGCGGGGGTGCGCTCGAGGACGGGGCGGATGCGCTGGAGCAGGGTCAAAAGGCGCGGTCCCAGGGGATGGAGAGCCGGATGGCGGCGCGCACGAGGCCGACCATGCTGTAGGTCTGCACGAAGTTGCCCCACTGCTCGCCGGTGGCGGGGTCCACGTCCTCGGCCAGGAGGCCGTGGCGGTTCCGCAGGGCCAGCACCCGCTCGAACCAGGCGCGGGCCTCGGTGGTGCGGCCGAGCGCGGCGAGGGCGTTGATGTACCAGAAGGTGCAGACGAGGAAGGCGCTCTCGGGGTGGCCGAAGTCGTCGGCGTCCACGTAGCGGTAGATGTAGTCCCCGCGGCGGAGCTCCCGTTCGATGGCCGCCACCGTGCCGGCGAAGCGGGGGTCGTCCGCGGCGAGGAAGCCGAGCTCGTGGAGGAGGAGGAGGCTCGCGTCGAGCGCCGGGGCGCCCACCGCGCCGGTGAAGGTGTTGCGCGCGGCGTCCCACGCGTTGGCGCAGACGTAGGCGTGGATCCGGTCGGCGGCGGCGCGCCAGTGGGCCTCGCGGTCGTCGAGCCCCAGCTCGCGCGCGATCCGGGCCAGGCGGTCGCACCCGGCCCAGCACATCACGCTCGAGAAGGTGTGCACGCGCGCGCGGCCGCGGAGCTCCCACGGACCGGCGTCGGGGCGGTCGTAGCGCTCGGCGGCGCGGTGGCCCAGCACCTCGAGCCGGCGGAAGAGCGCCTCGTCGCCCCGGCGCACCAGCCGGCGGTCGAAGAAGGTGTGCGTGGCCGCGAGGATCGCCGCGCCGTACACGTCGTTCTGCACCTGGTCGTAGGCCTGGTTCCCCACGCGCACGGGGCCCATCCCGCGGTACCCGGGGAGGGTGGGGACGGTGCGCTCCTCGGGCACGGCCCAGCCGCTGATGCCGTACACCGGCCGGAGCACGCCATCCTCGGCCGCCGCCACCAGGTCGGTGATGTAGGCCACGTAGCGCTCCATCGTGCGGGTGGCGCCCAGGCGGTTGAGCGCGTCCACCACGAAGTACGCGTCCCGCAGCCAGCAGAAGCGGTAGTCCCAGGTCCGCGGGGTGTTGGCGGCCTCGGGGATCGAGGTGGTGAGCGCCGCCACGATGGCGCCGGTGTCCTCGCAGGCGTTGAGCTTGAGGGTGATCGCGGCGCGGATCACCTCCTCCTGCCACTCGAAGGGGATGCTCAGGTAGCGCACCCATTCGCGCCAGTACGCCGCCGTGGCCTCGGCGAAGCGCCGCCCCGTCTCGGCCACCGCCTCGGGCACCGTCTCGTCGGGGCCCAGGAGGAGGGTGATGGGGTCCGAGAGGAGGGTGGGGCGCTCCTCGAGGATGGCGGTGATGCTGGCGTCGGTGGTGAGGCGGAGCACCGCCTCGGGGCCCACGTAGCGGATGTGATGGCTCCCCGAGGTGCGCTCCGCCGGGGCGCCGCCGTAGTGGAACGCCGGGCGGAGCACGATCCGGATGCGGGGGGCGCCGGTGACGCGGCGCACCTGGCGCACCAGCATCGTGGGGCAGAAGACGCGCCCGTGCTGGCGGAAGCGCGGCGCGTGGTCGGTGATCTCGACCACGCCGCCGTGCCTGTCGGTGAGCCGGGTGACGAGGATCGGCGTGTTGGTGAGGTAGTGCTGCTCGGCGCGGTCGAGGTCCAGGAGCTCGATGGCGAAGCGGCCGTGGTCGGCCTCGCGCGGCGGGTGCTGCAGCAGGCGGCAGAAGGTCGGGTCGCCGTCGAAGCGGGGCACGCAGGCCCACACCACCTCGCCCCGGGGGTCGATGAAGGCGGCGAGCGTGCCGTTGCCGACGAGGCCGAGGTCGAGGGAGCTCATGCGGTGCGACGGTCGGGGGAGGAGGCGGGGCGCAGGGGGGCGGCGTCGCCGGCGAGCCAGGCGCGGACGTCGTCCACGCCCGCCAGGCGCCAGCGGGCGGCGGTGGGGCCGCGCCCCACCTTGATGGAATGGCCGCCGAGCGCGTTGACGGCGCCGAAGGCGGCCTCGTCGGTGACGTCGTCGCCCAGGAAGACGGGGCGCCGTCCGCGGAAGGGGGGGAGCGCGAGGAAGCGGCGCACCGCCGCCCCCTTGTCCTGCCCCGCGGGGCGCAGCTCGATGACACGCTTCCCCGTCTGCACCACGAGCTCGGGACCGAGCTGTGTCGCCAGCTGCCGCACGGCGCGGTGCGCGAACCCCGCCAGGCGGGGGGCGCGCCGGTAGTGGAGCGCGAGCGAGAGCCCCTTGTCCTCGAGGAGGAGGGCGGGGTGCCGGGCGACGAGGTCGGCGAGCGCCTCGCGCGCAGGCTCGAGCGCCGCGGGGGGCGGGGGGCGGTGGAGGCTCCCGTCGGGGGCGCGCCATTCGAGCCCGTGCTGGCCGGCGGCGGCCCACCCGGCGGCGGGAAGGAGGGCGTCGAGCTCGCGGAGCGGCCGGCCGCTCACGAGGGCCAGGGCGCCTCCGGTGCGGTCGTGGAGCGCCGCGAGCGCGGGCCCCACCCAGTCGGCGGCGCGCGCCAGCCCGGGCGCCGCCGCCAGGTGGATCAGCGTGCCGTCCACGTCGAAGAAGTACGCCTGGTCGGGCGCGGGGGCGGCCGGCGTCACGCGGCCCCCGTGCGGCCGCCTTCGAGCACCCGTTCGCGCCGGCGCATCGCCGCGGCGTCGATGAGCATCCGTCCCGCCCAGCGGTAGATGTTGAACGAGCTCACCAGCCGTCGCATCAGGCGCATCCGGGCGCGCTGGTCGGCCTCGGGCATCGTGAGCGCCACGTGCAGCGACTCGGCGCACTGGTCGGTGTCGTAGGGGTTCACGATGAGCGCCTCGGGGAGCTCCCGCGCGGCGCCGGTGAAGCGGCTCAGCACCAGGACGCCCCGCTCGTCGTCGCGCGCCGCCACGAACTCCTTGGCCACGAGGTTCATCCCGTCGTGGAGGCTGGTCACCACGCAGACGTCGGCGCCGCGGTAATACTCGTACACCTGATCGGGCTCGTGGTGCTGCACCAGGAGGAGGATCGGCGGCGGGCCGTCGCCGGCGAAGCGGGCGTTGATCGCGGCCGCGAGCTGGCGCACGCGCGTCTCGGCGTCCTGGTACTGGGGGATGCGCGCCCGCGTGGGCGCGGCCACCTGGATGAAGGTGAAGCGGCCCACCCACTCTGGATGCGTCTCGAGCAGCCGCTCCACCGCGCGCAGCCGCTCCTCGATCCCCTTGGTGTAGTCGAGCCGGTCCACGCCGATCCCGACCGCGTGGTCCGCGGGGAGGGCGTGGCGCTCGCGCACCCGCGCGCGGCACTCGTCCACCGGGCGCGCCAGCAGCTCGGCGGAGGGGGGCCAGGCCACCGAGATGGGGTAGCGCTTCACCGCGGTGCGCTCCTGCCGGTAGGAGACGGTGAAGGTCTCGCGGTCCACCCGCGCCTCGAGGAGGCGGTCCACCGTGTCCACGAAGTTGTTGCAGTGGAACTGGGTGTGGAAGCCGAGGATGCTGCTGCCGAGCAGCCCGTCGAGGAGCTC
>DASTRQ010000080.1:0-5399 GCA_035761145.1 Gemmatimonadales bacterium | reverse complement strand
GCAGTGCGCGGCGCCGATGAGGAGCGCCACCCAGCGGCTCGCGCCGAAGGCGCGCGCGCAGAGATACATGAACACGCCGGCCAGGAAGACGTGGAGGATGAGCTTCCACGCCAGCGCCGTGGTCATCGGGAGGAGGAAATGGAGCACCACGGCCGGGTAGAACACGTCGCCGCCGCCCCCCTCGATGTACGGCACGCCACCCATGAAGTAGGGGTTCCACTGCGGCACCCGCCCCAGCGCGCGCACCGACTCGGTGAAGAAGGTGCGGAGCATCACCCCCGCGGCGATGGTGTCCGACCCATAGAGCATGCTCCCCGCCGGGCTCAGCAGGTACGCCCGGAAGGCGAGGAGGGTCAGCACCGCGTAGAGGGCGGCGGGCGCCCAACGCGGGAGGCGGTCGAGCGGATCGGTCGCGAGGGGATCGGTGGTGGTCACCGGGTCTCCGGAGCGGTGGTGGGAGGCGCGGGCCGGCGCAGTCCGGGGAGGAACGGGAGCGCCGCGCCGAGTTCGGTGATCGTGAGGAGGACGCGGCTCGCCACGGCGAGCGCGGCCGCCAGCTTGAGGCCGATGGCCCCTTGCAGCAACAGGACGACGAGCGACTCGCGGACGCCCACCCCGCCGGGGGCGAAGATGGCCACGAGGCCGGTGATGTACGCCAGCGTGAACACCCCGGTGGCGAGGGGCCAGGTAAGTCCCGGCGCGTCCACCAGGCCGCGCCCCAGCCAGACGAAGGCGAGCCCCGTGGCGCCCCAGACGAGGGCGTTGACCACGAGCGCCGCGGCCAGGATCCGGAGGTCCAGCGGCGGGAGCTCCGGCACCGTGGCCGGCAGGAGCCGCTGCACCCCGCGCCGCACAGGTGCCAGCCCCAGGGTGAAGCACCCCAGCACCGCCCCCGCCCCGACCGCCATCACCGCCACCTGGAGCCCCGGGGCCAGCCCGTGGAGGAGGTCGGGGGCCAGGAAGGCCGCCACCGCGACCCCGCTCGCCAGGGCGAGCCCCTGCAGGAGCACCGCCGCCGCCACCGCCGCGCCCGGGGCCACCCCCGCCCGCTGGGCCAGCATCGCCGCGCCGGCGATGGCCCAGACCTTCCCCGGAACGTACTTCCCCAGGTTGGAGACGGTACAGACCCTCGCCGCCGCGACCCACCGGAGCGGGTACCCGAGCGAGCGGACCACCTGGCGCCACGCCTCGACCTGCAGGACGTAACTCGCGAGCATCACGCCGAGCGCGGCCACGACCCAGAGAGGGCGCACCTGCCACGCGATGGGCTGCTGGGTGAGCTCGTGCCAGTTGCGCGCCAGCGCCCGCACGGCGAGCGCGACGACCAGGACGCCGAGCAGGTACTGCACCGGGCGCCACCAGCGCGTCCTCGTCACGCGACCACCTGCCCCGCGCCATCCAGGTACTGGAACGGCGTGGCGGGCCGCGCTGCACCGGGCGCGGGCTCGAAGCGGCCGTCGGGGGCGACCTTGGCCGCCCGGAGCTCCCGGCGCGCGCGGCGCCACGCCACCACCTCACCGAGCGGCGCCACCCAGGGCGTGTGGCGGGACACCTCGCGCGCGAGCCGGGCGAACGCCTGCGGCGCCCCGGGATACCCGAGCGCGGGGGCCAGGTTCGGGTGCCAGAGCCCCACCCAGAGCCCCTGCTCCTCCCGCGCCACCGCGGCCAGCGCCAGGCCATCCTCCACGAGGCGGTCGGGGTCCTCGATCCCCTGGTACTTGCTGAGCGCGCGATCCATCCAGTGGAGCGGCACCAGCGCGAGCGGCAGGGGGCGCGCGGCCGCGTCATCCCACGCCCCGACCACGTCGGCCACGCCGAGGCGGAACCCGTTGCGGTCCGAGAAACCGACGGTGGCGTCGTAGTCGAAGCCGGCCTGGTGCATCGCCCGTTGGGTGGCCCCCGGGCGCATCTTGAGGAAGTGCTGGCGCACGCCGCGCGGCGGCACTTCGGTGAGGGCCCCGAGCCGATCACGCTCGCGGCGGAACGCCTCGGCGTCGGTCCAGGTCTCCATCGAACCGTGGAGGCCCACTTCGTGCCCCTCGGCGCGGATCTGCGCGAGACAGGCGCGCCCCGCGGCCCCCTCGATGCGATAGGTCACGTCGCCCCGGCGCCAACGGCGCAGGCTCGGGTCGCCCACCAGGACGAACCAGGTGGAGCGGATGCCGTGCTCCCGCTCGGTCCGCAGCACTTCCTCGAGCGCGGCGCGCACCGGGTCGCCCAGGAGGGCGCCAGCCGCCGCCCCGAGCACCCGGGCCGCATCCGCGATGTGCCCCCGGCGCGCCAGCTCGAGCACCCGGGCGGCGGTGAAGACCGGCCACCCCGTCACCACGTCGAGGTCGTGGGTGAAGGCCGCCGCCCAGCGCCGTCCCTCCGGCCAGGGGGCCACCACCCGCACGAGCCGCCGGCCGGCGGCGCGGGCCACCGCTTCGCGCAGGTCGCGCGCGTGGCGCTGGACCTCGGGGGTCCGCTCCTTCCCTTCCCGCACCAGCGGATGCGCGGACGCCGGCACCCGGCCGTGCCGGTCGGCGGCGGTGGAGCGCTGCTCCGCCCCGGCACCGGCGACCTCCACCACGCGCGCCAGGGTCCGGCGCCCCACCGATACCCGCCCGTCGTGGACGCGGAGCCCGTCGCCCTCGCCGGCGTCGAGGCGCACGACATCGGCCGCCGGATCGTCACAGGGCACGAGCCGCGCCAGGTCGACCAGCGTCTCGAGCGCCCACCGCTCGGCGGCGGAGGCGTCCGGGGGAAGCTCCGCGCGGATCATGCCCAGCCGGGGGGCGGCGTGAGGGTGCGGATCGGCCGGGCGGGGATCCCGCCGACGACGGTGAGCGGCGGCACGTCCTTCGTCACCACGCTGTTGGACCCCACGACGGCGCCACGGCCGATGGTGACGCCGGGAAGGACCACGACCCCGGCCCCGAGCCAGGCGTCGGCCTCGACCACGATCGGCGCGCGGGCCACGGGGGCCACCGGCCGGATGCGGCTCTCGTTGGGATGCGAGGAGAGCACGAAGGTGACCCGCGGCGCGATGCTCACGCGGTCGCCCAGGGTCAGGTTGCCCCGATCCTCGAGTTCCTCGGCGATGATCAGTTCGTCGGCGATGTAGACGTCACGGCCGATGTGGTAGCCACAGGCGCGGAGCATCCGCACCCGGAGCCCGGGGAAGAAGCAGTTCCGGGCCCACCGCTTCAGGACCTTCTTGCGAAGCCGCCAGAGGAAGCGCGTCACGGCATCACCCCAGGTAGCGGTAAAGGACCGAGCCCATCCGGGCGAGGGGGCGCGGCAGGCGGCGCCAGACCCGGCCGGCGAGCGCGAGCGATCCCGCGTCGCGCCGCGCGGCGGTGAGCCCCGCCACGCCGGGCCAATAATCATAGGCGAGCGGGACCCGTTCCGAACCCCACCGCTCCTTGAACTCCGCGAGGCTCACCTGCTCCTCGGCGGTCCGGCCCAGGTCCACGGTGACGCCGAGCGCCGCGGCGCGCTGGAGGCCGCGCCACAGGAGCAGGTGGGTGGGGCGGTAGGTGTTGACGTAGCGATCGGCGGCGGCGCTGTACGCGTAGATCCACTCGCGCGCTCCCTTGAACATCACGAACCCCGCCGCCACCTCGCCCCCCGGCACGCGGGCCAGGTAGAGGTCCGCCAGCCCGGCCCCCTGGAGCTCGCGGCACAGGGAGAGGAAGATGGCCCGCGGCGGCGGCGGCGCGCCGTGGCCGCGCTGTACCTCCTCCTCCAGCCGGGCCATCGCGAGCCAGTCCGCCTCGGTGCGGCCCTCGACCACCTCCACGCCCGCCTTCTCCGCCTTCTTGATCCGCTGCTGCGTGCTGGTGCGGTGGAGCCGCTTCCAGAGCGCCGCTTCCCCGTCGTCGGTGCGGATGCGGTAGGTGGAGTAGCGCAGCGAGCGCTCGAACCCCGCCGGCGGCGGCGTCTCCGTCCCCAGGCGGCGGAGCTCCACGCGACGGCAGCCGAGCCGGCCGGCCAGGTCCCGGGCGCCGTCGGCCAGCGCCTGGGCGACGGCCTCCTCCTCGGCGAGCGGTCCCGCGATGAAGCTGAACGGGAAGCTCACCAGCCGACGGGGGCCCAGCAATCCGGGCACCTCGGCGAGGGCGAGGGCGCCGCGGAGCGCTCCCCCCTCCCGCGCCGCGAGCCAGTGCACCTGGTAGCGCAGGGTGCGGGTGAGCCCGAGGATCCAGGCGGGGTCGTGATAGAAATGGCCGAGGCGCCTGGCCAGGGCGTCCCATCCCTCGGGGGGCGCGGCGCTCACGGTGACCTCAACCGACACGGGACGCTCCGGTGGTCATCACGTCGCGGTAGAGCTCCAGGAAGGCGGCGGCGGCGGGCTCGGGGGCGAAGCGGCGCTCCACCCGCCGCCGCCCCTCGCTGGTGCGCGCCTCGCGGACGGTCGGGTCGGTGAGGGCCTCGCGCAGTGCGCGGGCCAGCGCCCCGGCATCGCCGTCGGGCACGAGCCATCCGGTGGCGCCATCCTCGACGATCTCGGGCACCCCCCCGGCCGGGGTCGCCACGACGGCGCAGCCGCTCATCAGCGCCTCGACGAGGCTGAGCGGCAGCCCCTCCCCCCGCGGGCCCCGGCTGGGGAGCGCCACCACGGTGGCGGCCGCGTACTCCTCGGGCATCCGGTCCATCGGCACGAAGCGCGACCAGACGATCCGGTCGGCCACGCCGAGCCGCGCCGCCTGCGCGCGCAATTGGGGCTCGGCCGCCCCCTCGCCGAGGAGCTTGAGCTCGCACGGCACGCCGCGGGCGACGAGATCGGCGAAGGCGTCCACCAGCAGGTCCACGCCCTTGCCGGCGATCAGGTTCCCCGCGAACAGGATCCGCGGGGGGGTCGGTCGCGGCCGCGCCGCCGCGGCGGCGAAGCGATCCACCTCCACCGGGAGGGGAAGCACCTCCAGCCGGGTGGCGAGCCCCGGGAGGAGCTGGCGCAGGTCGTTGACCATCACGCGCGAGACGGCGCTCACCGCCGCGGCGCGACCCAGCACCCGCCGCGCCCAGGGGCGGAGCGGCCGATACTGGGCGAGCAGGCGCACATCGCTCCCGTGGCAGGTCACCACCACCGGGACCCGGCGCTGGCCCGTGGCCACCCAGCCGGAGGGGAGCCACCAGTGCGCGTGGATGACGTCGGGGCGGAAGGCGCCGAGGGCGCGCCGGAGCGCGCCGCGAAAGGCCCAGAGATAGCCGGGGGCGGCGAGGAGCGCGGCGGGGCTCAATGCGGAGCGGCGCACGTCCCCCTGGAAGCCGATGCGCTCGAGCGCGTCGGGGGCATAGCGGAAGCGCGTCACCTGCACGCCGTCGTCCGTGTCCTCCGGCGCGGCCCCCGGCGTGTGAGGGGCGATGACGCGGACCTGGGCGCCCTGCCCCGCCGCTGCGCGCGCCAGCCGGGC
>DASTRQ010000079.1:0-8425 GCA_035761145.1 Gemmatimonadales bacterium | reverse complement strand
CCGAATAATGCCCCTGAGTGCCCTTCGGATTCCACCTGTCGAAATCCCGAAAACAGCTTCCCCCTCTCCGCGGCTGCGGAGAGGGGGACAGGGGGCGAGGCCTGGGGGTGCGTGACGGTCCTAGCGCGCGTCCGGGCTGTGCGCCGCCGCCGGCACCGCGCCCGCGACCTCGCCCTTGCCGAACAGCCGGCGCGCGAGGCGCATCAGGCCGCCCCGCCAGTCGATGAAGATCTCGTAGATCGTCGGGATCACGAGCAGGGTGAGGAGGGTGGAGGTGATCACGCCGCCGATCACCGCGACGCCGAGGGGGGCGCGGAACTGCGCCCCCTCGCCGCGGCCCAGCGCCACGGGCACCATCCCCGCGATGAGCGCGAAGGTCGTCATCAGGATGGGCCGGAGCCGGGTGGCGCCGGCGTGGATCAGCGCCTCGCGCAGCGGCATCCCCTTCTCGTGCTCCCACTTGGCGAAGTCGATCAGCAGGATGGCGTTCTTCGCCACGATGCCCATCAGCAGGATCACGCCGATCAGGCTCATGATGTTGATCGTCATCCCGCGGATGGCGAGCGCCAGCATCACGCCGATGAGCGAGAGCGGGAGCGACATCAGGATCGCCAGCGGGTCGAGGAACGACCCGAACTGCATCACGAGGATCAGGTACATCAGGAGCACCGCCACGCCCAGCGCGAGGAAGATGTTGCCGAACACCTCGTTCTGGTTCTTGGCGTCGCCCCCCTCGCTGAAGGTGACTCCCGCGGGGAGCTGGAGCGTCCGCACGCGGGCCAGCACGTCGGCCTGCACGTCGCCGGTGGCGCGGCCCTGGGCGTTGTACTCCACGTTGACCACGCGGTCGCGGTCCAGGTGGTTGATCACCGCCGGCCCGAGGCCCGAGCTCACCCGCGCCACCTGGCCCAGCGGGATGGTGGCGGGACGCCCGTCGGGGGCGGTGATGACGAGCGGGAGGACGCGGAGGTCCTCGGCCCGGCGCCGCGCCTCGGGATTCAGCCGGATGCGGACGTCGCGGGTCTCGCCGCTCGGGTCCACCCAGTCGCCCACGTCGATCCCGGCGAAGGCGGGGCGGAGCGCCTGCGCCACCGCGCCGATGCTGATGCCGAGCGAGCCGGCCAGGCCGCGGTCCACGTCCACGTTGAGCTCGGGGCGCTGCCCCTTGCTGCTCAGGCTCAGGTCCACCGCGCCCGGCACCCCTGCCACCTGCTCGCGGATCTGCTCCGCGGCGGTGTTGATGGAGGCCAGGTCGGGGCCCTTCACCTGGAGCATCAGCTGCTTGCGCCCGCCGCCGATGTCGCTGGTGAAGACCGCCACCTGCACGCCCGCCATGTGCTCCACCTCGTCGCGGATCAGCGCGGCCAGCTGCTCGGCGCTCCGGTCGCGCTCGTTCTTGGGCGTCATCTTGACGTAGAGGAGGCCCTTGTCCACCGACCCGGCGGTGGGGTCGCCCAGGGTGGCGTAGGTGTAGAGCGCCTCGGGGTGCCGGCGCACCACCTGGTCGAGCTCCACCATCTTCGAGCGCAGATACTCGAGGTTGGCCCCCGGCGGGGATTCGACCTGGATGTTCATCTCCGAGCGGTCATCCTCGGGCACGAAGCCGACGCCCACCTTGCGGAGCTCCGGCATCCGCATCCCGACGCTGACCCCGCCGAGCAGCACCACCGCGGCCAGCGGGATGCGGACCCACGCCGGGAGCGGCGTCCCGGTGACCCAGACGGCCAGGGCGGTGCCCAGGAGCGCCACCGCGAGCCCGATGAAGCCGGTGGCCGGGAGCGTGAACGAGGCGAAGAACATCCCGGTGGCGATCATCACCATCGCCACCCGGTGGTCGAGCGCCCAGGCGATGACCCGCTTGTACCCTTCCGCCAGGCGGTTGAACCAGGCGTTGAAGCGGTCGAGCTGCCGGGTGATCCACCACTTCCGCTCCTCGGGCACGTGGGGGTCGCTCCAGTAGGCCGAGAGCATCGGGTCGAGCGAGAAGCTCACGAAGAGCGAGATGAGCACCGCGCACGCGATGGTGAGCGCGAACGGCTTGAACCACTGCCCGCCGATCCCCCCCATGAAGCCGATGGGGACGAACACCGCGAGGATCGAGAAGGTCGTGGCCGCCACCGCGAGGCCGATCTCGTCGGTCCCCTCGTGGGCGGCGGTCATGTGGTCCTTCCCCATCTCGACGTGGCGCACGATGTTCTCGCGCACCACGATGGCGTCGTCGATCAGGATGCCGATGGCGAGCGAGAGGCCCAGCAGCGACATCGTCTCGAGCTTGAAGCCGAACGCCCAGATGGCGATGAACGCCGCCATCGCGGAGACCGGGAGCGCCAGGCCGGTGATGACGGTGCTGCGCCAGCTGTTGAGGAAGAGGAACACCACGAGCACCGTGAGCACGGCCCCCTCGACCAGCGACTCCTTGACGTTCCGCACCGCGGCCTCGACGCGGGTGCCGCTGTTCTTCACCACCTCCACCGTGACGCCCTCGGGGAGGGTGGGCTGCAGCTCCCGGACGCGCGCGAGGACCCGCTCGGCCACGTCGGTGGTGCTGTACCCCTGGCTCTTCTTGACGTCGATGCCCACCGCCTCGCGCCCGTTGTAGAGCGCCAGCGTGCGCTGCTCCTCCACGCCGTCGCGCACGTCGGCCACCTGGCCCAGCCGGATGAGCGTGCCCCCGCGCTGGCCCACCACGAGGTTGGCGAACTCCTGCGGCGTCTCGAGCCGCCCGCGGAGGCGGATGGAGCGCTCGTCGTAGCGCCCCTCGACCCGCCCCACCGGCGCCGCCAGGCTCTGCGACTGCAGCGCCCCCACCACCTGCGCCACGCTCACGCCGTACGCCTGCAGGTCGGCGGGGCGGAGCTCCACGGTGAGCTCGCGCTCCTGCTTGCCGCTCACCGTCACCTCGGCCACGCCGGGGAGCGAGCGGAGCTCGCGCGTCACGGTCGGGTCGGCCACGCGGGTGAGCTCCGCCGCCGTGAGGCGGTCGGAGTGGAGCGCCAGCGACACGATGGGGCGGTCGGTGTCGTTGAGCTTCTTGATGATCGGCTCCTCCATCTCGGCGGGAAGGTCGCTCCGCACCTCCGAGATGGCGTCGCGGATGTCCTGCGTGGCCTCCGCGAGGGGCTTGTCGAACTGGAACTCGATCGTGATCAGCGCGAAACCGTCCTGCGCGGCGCCGTTGACCGTCTTGACCCCGGAGATGCCCGCGATCTGCTCCTCGATCGGGTCGAGCACCTCCTTCTCCACGATGTCGGGGGAGGCCCCGGGGTACGGGATGGCCACCGAGACGTACGGCGGCGCCACGTCGGGGAACTCGTCGAGCTTGAGCTTGGCGAGGGCGATCAGGCCCCCGACCACCAGCGCCAGCATCGAGACGACGGTGATGACCGGCCGCTTGATGGCGAAATCGGAGATGACCATGGCCGGCTCCTCAGCGTCCCGCGGGCGGCGCGGCGGGCCGCTCGGCCGGCGCGGTGATGCGCACCGCGGTGCCCGCCGCGAGGCCCTGCGCGGCGCCCACCAGGAGGGTGTCGCCCCCGGCGATCCCGCGGCGGATCTCGATCCGCTCGGTCACCGGGTCCTCGAAGCCGAGCTCCACCTCCACCCGCTCGAGCACGCCGCCCCGGAGGCGGTACACCACCGGACGCAGGCCGCGCTGGTCCACCGCCGCCCTGGGCACGGTGACGCCGGCCCGACTCTCGGTGGCCACCCGCCCGTCGGCGAAGAGCCCCGCCACGAGGTGCCCCTCACGGTTGGGGAGCGAGACGACGATGGGCACCTGGCGCGTCACCGGATCCACCGCGGGGTTGACCCGCGTCACCCGGCCGGTCACCTCCCGGCCGTCGCCGCCGGTGATAGTAAAGATGACCTCCGTCCCCACCTTGACCGCCGCGAGCTGGCCCACCGGCACCTGCGCCTCGAGCCGGAGCGACGCCGGGTCCACCACGGTGGCGATCGCGGCGCCCACCTGCACGATGTCCCCCACCTTCACCGGCCGCGCCGAGACGACGCCGCGGAAGGGGGCGCGGAGCTCCGTGCGCCGCATCCCGAGCTCCGCGGTGGCGTAGCGCGCCCGCGCGTCGGCAAGCCCCGCCTCGGCCTGCAGGCTGGCGCGGCGGGTGGCCTCGAGCTGGCGCTGGGCCAGCGCCCCCGCCTCGTAGAGCCGCTGGTCGCGCGCCAGGTCCTCCTGGGCCAGCGTGGCCGCGGTCTCCGCCGCGCGCAGCGAGCTCTGCGCGCTCTGGAACTGGTCGCGGATGCCGGTCTGGTCGAGCCGCACGAGCACCTGGCCGGCGGTCACCGGGGTCCCCGGCTCCACCAGCACCTCGGTGACCTGCGCGCCCACCTCGGCGCGGAGCGTGGCGCTCCGCTCCGCGTCGAGCGTGCCCGACACCGACGGCCCGATGCGGATCGTGTCCGCCAGGGCGGTCACGATGTTCTCGGGGCCCACCACCACCGGGGGCGCCTCGGCGGGCGTCCCCTCGGCGTTGCCGTCACGATCGCAGGCGTACACCCCGCCGGCCACGAGGGCGGTGAGGCCAAGGGCGAGGAGCGTGTTCTTCTGGAGCATCGGTCTGGTCCTGGTCGTCGGCGCCGGTCAGGCGCCGAGCGGAAGGTCGCGCAGGAGGGCCAGCCGGAGCCGGGCCACCTGGAGGTCACGGGCCGCCTGCGCGCGCTGCGCCTGCGCCTGTTGGAGCTGGAGCCGGCTGTCGGCCAGCTCGGTCTGGGTGCTGATCCCTTCGCGGTAGCGGACCGTGGCGATGTCATAGGCCCGCTGGGCCTGCTCCGCGGTGCCGGCGCTGGCCTGGAAGGTGGCCAGCGCCGCGGCATAGCTGGTGCGCGCGTTGCGGAGCTCGATCTCGGCCAGCTCCCGCGTCTGCCGCAGGCGGAGCTCCGCGTCCATCAGGGCGGCGCGCGCGGCGTCCTTGCCCCCGGAGATGCGCCCGCCGGTGAAGAGGGGGAGCTGCAGCCCCAGCACCACGTTCCAGTCGGGACGCATCAGGTCCCACTGCGGCAGGCCCGTCTTCGGGTACCCGTAGCGGTTGTAGGTGCTGCTGAGGGTGAGCTGCGGGAACATCTCCCCCCGGGCCGCCCGCAGGCGCTGGACGCCGGCGTCCACCTGGGCCGCCGCCTGCCGCACCGGCGCGCGCTCGTCGAGCGCGGTGTCTGCGCTGAACTCGCGCGCCGCGCCCGGCAGCGCCAAGGCCGAGTCCTCGAGCGCGGTGGCCAGCTCGAGCGAGTCGGCCAGCGGCACCCCGAGCAGCTGCTTGAGCCGGAGGAAGGCGATGTCGCGCTGCGCGTGCGCGCGGATCACCGCGGGACGCGCGTTGTCGCGGTCCACCCGCGCGCGCAGCAGGTCGAACTCGGCGCGATTCCCCACGTCGTAGCCAAGCTGCGTCTCGCGGAGCGTCGCTTCCGCCTGGGCCAGCGTGCTCTCCGCGATCGCCACGAAGCGGTCGGCCAGGAGCGCGTCGTAGTAGTTCGAGGCCGTGGTGAGGAGCAGGTTGGCGCGCTGGCTCAACAGCCCCGACTCCGCCCCGCGACGGTCGGCCGCGGCGGCGCCGGCGCCGGCGAAGTTGCGCAGCCCGTTGAAGAGCACCCACTGCCCCACCACGCCCACGGCGTAGGCGTTGGCCTGGCCGAAGGGGAGGTTGGAGAAGTCGGGGCCGCTGGAGCTCGTGTCCGACCCGCTGTCGAACGCCCCCTCGAACTGGCTCTTGAGGGTGCGGGTGTAGCTCGCGGTGCCGGTGAGCTGGGGGAAGAACACGCTCCGCGCCTGCGCCTCGGCGCCGCGCGCGCGCAGCACCCCGGCGCGGGCGATGCCCACCGCCTCGCTGGCGGGCTCGGCGAGCGCCACGGCCGAGTCGAGGGTGAGACGGCGGATGGCCGCCGGGGCCGGCTGCTGGGCCAGCAGCGTCGAGGCGCCCAGCAGGGGGAGGAGGAGCGCGGCGAGCCGCCGCAGAGCACGTGGCATCGGAGTTCGGTCTATGTGTGCGCCGGCACCGGCGCGCCTACCGCGCGCAGGAAGTTCCGGACGAACTGGTCGACGTGGCTGTCGGGATCGGGACCCATCATCTGCGGCATCACGTCGCGCATGATGCCGTTGAGCAGGAGCGCATTGAGCAGCATCGCCGCCACGCAGAGCGGCTCCACGGCGGCGTCGGCGCGCCCCTGGCGCTGCAGCGCGCGCACGTACCCGGCCAGCTGCTCGTAGGCCAGGGCGTAGGGATCGTTGGGGCTGATCAGCTCGGGGTGCTCGTCGATCTCGGCGAGCGTGGTGCGGATCAACGCCCCGTGCTTGCGGATGGTGGCGTGGTGCGTCGAGGCCCAGGCCAGGAGCTCGGCGTAGGGGTCCACCGGCTCGTCGGGCAGGGGGATGAGCTTCGCCTCGGGCCCGCAGCAGCGCACCGCCTCGTGGATCAGCGCCTCCTTGGACCCGAAATGCCGGAAGAGCGTCAGCTCGTTCACCCCCGCCTCCTGGGCGATACGGCGGGTCGTGGCGCCCCGATAACCGAGGGCGCCATAGACCTTGGTGGCCGCTTCGAGGATGCAGGTCCGGATGTCCATAAGGGCGCGATATCTAACTAGTCAGTCAGAGATGTCAAGCAGGTACTTACAGGTCACTAAGTACGGAAGAAATACAGTGTGGTTTCATGGCGAACAAAAACCGAAGAAGGCTGTTGGCTATTGGCCATTGGCCGTGGTCCCTCCTCCGTCCCCACCCTCATAGTCGATTAACCTTCCCCCATCGTGACACCCACTCCTTTCCGCACGCGGTTCGCGCCGAGCGTCACGGGGTACCTGCATCTGGGGCACGTGGTGAATGCGCTCTGGGTGTGGGGGTGGGCCGACCGCCATGGCGGCGAGGTGCTCATCCGGCTCGAGGATCACGACCAGGGGCGCTATCGTCCCGAGTACGAGCGGGCGATCCTGGACGACCTGGAATGGCTCGGCCTCCGCGACCGCGCCATCGGCGTGGAGCGGCAGAGCGATCACTGGGAGCGGTACGAAGCGGCCGCCGCGTCACTCGCCGCGCGGGGGCTGACGTACTACTGCGACTGCACGCGCCGGCAGGTGGCCGAGGCCGTCGAGGCGGGCGAGGGAGAGACGCTGCGCTATCCCGGGACGTGCCGGGACAAGGGCCTGGGGGAGGGCCCCGGGCGTGCGCTGCGGCTCCGGCTCACGGCGGGGGTCGAACGCTTCGAGGACCTCCGGCTCGGGATGCAGGAGCAGGATCCCCAGGCGCAGGCGGGGGACTTCGCGCTGCGTGATGGGCGGGGGCAGTGGCTCTACCAGATGTGCGTCACCGTGGACGACCTCACCGACGGCATCACGCACGTGATCCGGGGGGAGGACCTCCTCGAGAGCACCGGGCGCCAGATCCACCTGGGCCGCCTGCTCGGCCGCGCCACCCCGGCGGCCTTCCTGCATCACCCGCTGGTGCGGGACGCGAGCGGGCGGAAGCTCAGCAAGAAGGACTTCGCGAAGTCCCTCGGCGACCTGCGGCGGGAAGGGTGGAGCCCCGAGCGCGTGCTGGGCGAAGCGGCCCGTCTCGGGGGGCTTGGCCCCGGCCCGCTTGGCGCAGCAGATCTCCGATCGCTGTTCGGTTGATCTCGTAGGAGACACGGAGGGCACGGAGGCGCACGGAGAGACACGGAGGACCGCAATTGCTTGTGGTCGCGCACGGCGGCCTCCTTCCGAGACCACATAGCGATTCTCCGTGCGATCTCCGTGCACCTCCGTGCCCTCCGTGTCTCCCATCCCCTGACCTGATGGATCGATGACCGACGCACCGATCGACAGCGTCCGCCTGGACAAGTGGCTCTGGGCCGCGCGGTTCTACAAGACTCGCGGGCTCGCCGTCGAGGCGATCGACGGCGGCAAGGTGGAGCTCAACGGCGACAAGGCGAAGCGCGCCAAGGGGGTGCGCGTCGGCGACCGGCTGCGCCTCCGACTCGGCCCCTACGAGTGGCGCCTCGTGGTGCGCGGGCTCTCCGAGCGCCGCGGCCCTGCCAGCGAGGCGCAGCGGCTCTATGAGGAGGAGGCCGAGGGGCGCGCCGCGCGCGAACGCCACGCCGCCCAGCTCAAGGCCGCGCACGCCATCCACCCACCCGAGAAAGGGCGACCGACCAAGAAGGACCGGCGGGACCTGGATCGGTTCTGGAGGGATCTGGGGGGTGAGGGGTGAGGGGTGAAGGGTGAGCGGTAAGGGGTAAGCGGTGAGCGGTGAGCGGGACGCCCGCGGTGGGGAACGTCATCCCGAGCAACGCGAGAGATCTTGGAGGCCCCGCGCCGCTATGAAGCCTCCGTGATTCCCCGATGAACCCCGCCCTCCATTGACGCCTCCCGTCCCGCGCTGCATATCCCAACTGTCCCTCGACAGGAGGTGCGGCCGTGCAGGTCTATGGATCGGAGGCCATCCGGAACGTCG
>DASTRQ010000078.1:0-28456 GCA_035761145.1 Gemmatimonadales bacterium | reverse complement strand
TCCGCGCCCACGGCCGCGCAGCGCGCGACGATCGCCGCGTTCAACGACGGCGAGAGCGACTTCCACGTCGAGGGCCGGGAGGTCTACTGGCTCTGTCAGGTGCGCCAGAGCGAGTCGAGGTTCTTCCGGGTGCCGTTCGAGAAGCAGATCGGCGCCCTCTGCAGCTGGCGCAACCGGAACACGATCGACCGGTTGCTGACGAAGTACCGGACCTAGCGGGGCCCGCGGTCCCCGCCCGCGGCGCTCGGGGGGTTGCGTGTGCCGACGGGGTTGGTACATTTACCAAATCAATTTGGTAGTTTTACCAAGCGCGGAGCACCATGCACGCCACCACCGTCTCCCCCGACCGGCGCGACAAGATCCTCGACGCGGCTTTCGCGGTGCTCAGCACGGAAGGGCTCCGGAGCTTCACCCAGACGCGAGTGGCCGCCAGGGCGAAGATCCGGCAGTCGCACCTGACCTACTACTTCCCCACCCGGGCCGACCTGATCGAGGCGCTGGCGGCACGTGCGCTCGACGGCATCACGGCCAACATCGCCGCCGCCGCCCCCTCCCTTGCCGCCTGGGGGCCTGGCCAACTGGTGGGGGCGCTGGCGGACTACATGACCTCCGAAGCGCACGCGCGGATGTTCGTGGGCATGATCGTCGAGGCCGACCGGGACCCCACGATCCGCGCCATCATCGTCCGCGGGTCCGCCCGCGTCCGCGCCGCCATCGCGGTGGCCCTCGGCGGCGGTGTCGACGCCGAGCGCCAGGCCCGCGTGATCCAGGCCGCCATCTGGGGGCTCGGGCTCTATCTGTTCGCGGTCCGCCCCGCCCCTGACGCCGATCCCACCCACGACATGCTCAACTACCTCGAGGAATTCGCGCGATGAACCGGCTCCGCAGGATCGCACACCCGCTCTTCCGCCTCTCCGGCGTGACCCAGGTCGTCCTCGGTCTCCTCTTCTGGACCGGGCGCGCGCTGGACCTCACCCACGTGCATATGGGTGTCGGTCTCCTCTTCGTCATCACCTACCTGTATATGGTGTCCACCGCCAGGCTCGGCCCGCGCGGCCTCACCCTCGCGGTGCTGCTCGGGGTGGTGCTCCCGGTGTTCGGGATGCTCCACACCCGGCTCCTCGTGGGCCCGTGGCACTGGACGATCCAGGTGCTCCACCTTCTCCTCGGGATCGCGGCGATGGCGGTCGTGGACCGGACGGCCAGGCGACTCCGGGGTGCCGCTGCGCCCGCGCCCGCCGCCAGCCTCGCTGCCTGAGCCGCACCGGGGGCCGGCATCCCGCTCCCGCACCCTACCCCGCTCCTCCCCGTCGCGCCACGGCGATCCCCAGCAGCCGCCGGAAGGTCGGGCACTCGAGATGATCGGGCGCCCGGCACGCCGCGGCGTGCCGGAGACCGTCACGCAGCGCCGTCATCCGGCGGATCTGCGCGTCGAGCGCCTCGGCACGGGCGGCCAGCAGGCCACGATCCACCCGCGGCCGCCAACCGCCCGTCAGCATCCCCCGGATCTCCTCGAGCGTCAGCCCCGCCGTCCGCCCAAGGGCGATGAGCGCCAGCCGCTCGACCACCTCCGGGGCGTACTGGCGCCGCAGCCCCTTCCGCCCCAGCGAGCGGATGAGTCCCTCGCGTTCGTAGTACCGCAGCGCCGAGGCGCGGAACCCCGAGCGCCGGGCCACCTCCCCGATGTCCATCCGCCGTTCCCCTTGACTTGAAGTCAACTTCAAGTTGTACCGTTCCCTCCGGTCCGGCAACACCCGCACACGGGAGGGAACGATGGGGACATTCGCCACGACGGTCGTCCTTGGCATCCTGGCGACGGCCCTGATGGATCTCTGGGGCCTCGCGCGGCCCCGCCTGCTCGGCTGGCCTCGCCCCGACTACCGCCTGGTCGGCCGCTGGTTCGCGCACATGGGGCGGGGGCGTTTCCGGCACCACGCCATCGCCGCGGCGCCGCCACGGCCGGGGGAGCTCGCCATCGGGTGGGCCGCCCACTACCTCATCGGCACCTCCTTCGCCGGGCTTTTGGTCGGCGGCTGGGGCGACGCCTGGCTGGCGCGGCCCACGCTCGGTCCCCCGTTGCTGGTGGGGATCGGCACGGTCGCCGCCCCGCTCCTCCTGATGCAGCCGGCGATGGGCGCCGGGATCGCCGGCGCCCGCACCCGCCGTCCCTGGCAGGCCCGCCTGCAGAGCCTCGTCACGCACGCGGTCTTCGGTCTCGGGCTCTATGGCGCCGGGTGGGTCACCCACGCGCTTCACACGCTGTTCCACTGAGCCGGGCGCCCGCCCGGCCTTCCTCACCGTTCGTTCCAGGATCTCCCGATGCTGCTCCCCGCCCGCTATGCGCCGATCCTCTTCAGCGCCCTGCTCTCCACCATCATGGTGGCCATCGTCTCGGCCTTCGTCCTCGTCACCACGCGCGGCCTCCACGCCGAGCTCCCGGCACAATGGCTCAGGAGCGTGCTCACCACCTGGCCCGTCGCCTTTCCCACGGTCGCCATCGTCGCGCCGCTGGTGCGCCGACTGGTGACCCGGATGACCGGATGAACGGAACGGGCCGTGGCAACTCGCCACGGCCCATCCCATCCTTCACCCTGCGACCCTGCGACCCTGCGTCCCTGCGTCCCTGCGCCCCTGCGTCCCTGCGCCTACCGCACCTCGAACTCCTGCATCATCCCGTGCGCCAGGTGCGGCGCGCCGTCCTTGGCATCGGGGAGGACGCAGATGAGGCCGTATGTGCCCGGCGTCACGTCGAGCGCGAAGGTCATGCCCCGCCCGGTCGCGAGGGGGCTCGCCCCGCCCAGCGCGCTGGCGGGCGGCGGTCCTTCGGGCTTCTGGAACCACGCCAGGAAGTCGGGAAGGTGCTTCCCCGGCGCCAGCTTGAAGATCACCAGCTCGTGCGGCTGCGCGGCGTCGTTCTGCACCGCGATCTCGTGGTGCCCCGCCGTCAGCGGCGCCGAGAGGGTGAAGCTGTAGTCGTTGAGCCGCACGGTGAGGTCCGCGGCAGGGGCGCTGGCGCGCGCGCCGGCGGGCACCACCGTGAACTCGTGCGCCATCCCCTTCTTGAGGTGCATCATCCCGTCGGGCGCGGGGATGACGCAGATCATCACGTACCGCCCCGGCGCGAGGTCCACCGTGGCGTCGCCGTGGCCGCCGGGATCCACCGCGTTCGGCCCGCCCAGCGGCAGCGCCCACGCGGGGAGGTGATCCCCCTCGGCCTGCTGCATCAGTTCGGCGGTGCTGTGCCCCCCGGTGAGCGGCACGATCACGATGTGGTGCAGCTCGGGACCGTGGTTGTTGAGCCGGAAGGTGGTGGGGCCGGCCGGCAGGGTGTCGGGCGCCTCGAAAGCGTAGTTGCTCGCGGCGACCGTCACCACCCGCGGCACCGGGCCGGCGGTCGGGACGGGGGCCGGGTCGCGGGGGCGGTCGTTCCGAACCGCCCAGGCGGCGGTCCCCATCGCCGCCACGGCGAGGAGCAGGAGGATGGTGGGAAAGCGACGGCTCGGCATGGTGCTGAACTCCTTCATAGGGGTCGTGGTACCGGGGGTCGGGTCTGGTGACCCCCTGTCAACGCCGCTAGACTACTCCCGGCGGCTCACCCCCCTCTCAGCAGAATCTCATCGCGGCTAACGTGTTGCGGCTCATCACCTTCGGCGGCTGCTTCGTGCGGCGGGAAGACGGCTCCGAAGTGGCGGTGCCGCGCCGGAGGCTCGCCCTCCTCGCCGCCATTGCGGCCGGGGACGACCGGGGGGTCTCCCGCGACCGCCTCCTGGCGCTCCTCTGGCCCGAGCAGGATGAAGAACGTGGTCGCGCCGCGTTGAGCCAGGCGCTCTACGCCCTCCGTCGCGACTTGGGGGACGACGCGGCGATCGGCGGCACCGCCGACCTCCGCCTGGATGCGGAACGCATCCGCGCCGATCGCACCGACTTCCAGCGCTACCTCGCCACGGGGCGGGACGCCGAGGCGGCGCTCCTCTACCACGGCCCCTATCTCGACGGATTCCACGTCAAGGACGCGCCCGATTTCGAGCGGGCGGTGGAGGAGGACCGCGCCCGTTTCGCGGTGATGGCGGGGGCGGCGCTGGAGCGGCTGGCCCACGACGCCGCCGGGCGCGGCGAGGCGGCCGAGGCGGTCCGGCTCTGGCGCGCGCGCGCGCTCATCGACCCCACCGACGCCCGGGTGGCGCAGGAGCTGATGCGGGCCCTCGCGGCGGCCGGTGATCGCCCCGCCGCCATCCGCCACGCCGAGATCTACGCCGAGCTCGTGCGGCAGGACCTGGAGATCGACCCCGACACGGCGGTGTATCGGCTTGCCGAGGAATTGAAGACGAGGGCGGGAAGGACGGAGAAGGCGGATGCGGCGGGTAAGGCGGCTTCCGGCACCACCGCCTCCCCCGCCGTACCCGCCTTACCCGCCGCTCCATCCCGTCCGCGCTGGCCCTGGTTCGCGGTGGCGGGCCTCGTCGCAACGCTCATCGTGGGGCGTTTCGTGCTCCCCATCGTGCGGAGCTTCCCGTCGCCGTTCGCGCACCCGGCGCAGCGGGTGCTGGCCGTGGGGCGACTCGACGACTACACCCCCGATTCGCTCGCGCGACCGCTCACCGACCTGCTTACCACGAGCCTGGCGCGGATCCCCGGACTCGGCGTGGTGAGCAGCGAGCGGATGGCCGAGCTCCGCTCGCGCCCCGAGGCCCCCACCGGCACCGCGCTTCTGCGGCTTGCGGGGGCCACCGAGGCGCTCGAGGGGGCGCTGTACCGCCAGCCCGACGGCTCGTACCGTCTGGACCTCCGGCGCGTGCGGATGGAGGACGGGCGCGCCGACTCCTCCTTCACCGTGCTGGGAAAGGAGGTCTTCGCGCTGGTGGACGAGGCCTCGCGCCGACTCCTGGCGCTGTACGGCGTCCCCAACGGCAACGACGGGGGCAGCGTCACCACCTCCTCCCTCTCCGCGCTCCATCTCTACCAGGATGGCCTGGCGCGCTACTACAAGGGGGACGGCCCCGGCAGCTACGCCCTCTTCACCGCCGCCGTGCGCGAGGATCCCCGTTTCGCGATGGCGGCGTACTACGCCTTCCTCAGCTCTCCGAGCGTCGAGACCGGCCGGCCCTGGAGCGACAGCGCCCGCGCGCTGGCCCACGACGCCTCGCTCCGCGAGCGGCTCCTCATCAACCTGTGGACCGCCCAGGACCGGAACGACCCCGTCTCCATCCCGCTGGCCGAATCGCTGACGACGCTCTTCCCGCAGGAGTTCGACGCCCAGTACGCCCGCGCGTACAACCAGATCTACGGCGAGGGGGATTTCCTCGGCGCGGTGACCTCGGCCCGGCGCGCGCTGGCGCTCGATCCCGACGGGTGGACGGGGTGGACCATCAAGTGCCACACCTGCGCCGCCGCGGCGATCCTCGAGCTGGCCTACGTGAGCGCGGACTCGATGGACGCCGCCGAGCGGGTGGCGCGCGAGTATGTGCGCCGCGCCCCCGAGGACCCGGCGGCGTGGTACATCCTCTCCACGCTCCTCGACGAGCGGGAGCGGTATGCCGAGGCGGCGCAGGCCGAGAGCATGGTGGTGAAGTACAACACCGCGCACGACCCGTGGATCCGCATCGTGGCCCGCGACATCCGGAGCGGCCGGTTCGCCGAGGCGGACCAGGCGCTCCGTGCCGCCATCCGCACCGGCACTCCCGCGATGCGCGGCGAGGCGTACTGGGCGCTGGCCCAGCTGGAGCGGGAGCGCGGACGTCCCGCCGCCGCCGTCACCGCCATCGCGGCGTGGCGTGCGGTGAGCCGCCAGCTGGGCTCGGCGCTGCCGTACGAGGCGGTGTACCAGGCGCAGGTGCTCTGCGACGCCGGCCGGCATCGCGAGGCGCTGGCGCTCTGGGACTCGGTGGCCCGCCTCCCCGACCTGCGCGGCGGCACCGGCGCGCGCGGGTGGACGTGGGCCAAGGGGCTCAGCGCCAACGCCCTCATCGCCCTGGGGGACACCGCCCGGATCCTCGCCCTGGCCGACAGCGTGCGGCGGCGCGGCGCGCAGAGCGGCTTCGCCCGCGACCGGCGCCTGCACCATCATCTCGAAGGGCTCGTCTGGCGCGCGCGCGGCGAGCCGCGGCGCGCGCTCCCCGAGTTCCGTGAGGCGGTCTGGTCGTACACCGGGGGCTACACGCGCACCAACTACTTCCTGGCGCGCACGCTGATGGAGCTCGGCCAGCCGCGCGACGCCGCCACCGTGCTCGCCGCCGCGCTCCACAGCGAGCTCACCGCCTCGGTGCAGTACATCACCAACACCGAGCTCCACGCCCTGCTGGGCGAGGCGTGGTACCAGGCGGGGCAGCGCGACAGCGCGCGGGTGCACCTGCGGATCGCCGCCGAACGGTGGAAGGATGCGGAGCCGGAGTGGGTGGCGCGGCGGGACTCGGCACTGGCGCTTCTGCGCACGTTGGGAAGCTGAGCCTCTCGCCCCCTCCCCGCCTCCCCCCCTACATTCTCTGGATGACCGCCCTCCGCACCCTCCTCGCCGGCCTCGTGGACTATGCCGGGCTCTTCCCCCCCGCCGAGCTCCCGATGGCGCCGGCGGTGGAGAACTACGCTTCCTATAGGAGCGGTGCCCACGCCTGGATGCTGGGACGGTTCGTCCTCCCCGTGGCCCGGCTGGGAGAGTTCGCCGCCGCCGCCGCGGGGCAGCTGCCGGCTGGTGGCGAGCCGTGGTGGCTCGCCGGGCTCGTCAACACCGCCTCCCTTCGCGCCGACATCGCCGCCGCCGCCGACTTCAACGAACGCCACGACCTCGGCGCCGTGGTGGACTCCTTCGAGCTCAGGGCCGCCGACGCGGCGACCATCGCCGAGGCCGCCACGCTCCTCCCCCGGGGGGCGGCGCTCTACGTCGAGGTCCCCCTCGACCCCGACCCCGCTCCCCTCCTCGATGCCATCGCCGAGCACAACCTCCGCGCCAAGGCGCGGACCGGCGGGGTGACCCCCGACGCCATCCCGCCCAGCGCGCAGGTGGCACGCTTCCTGGCGGGGTGTGCCGAGCGGGGGATCGTCTACAAGTGCACGGCGGGACTCCACCACCCGATCCGTGCGCGCTACCCGCTCACCTACAAGCCCGACGCCCCGACCGCGGTGATGCACGGCTACCTGAACGTCTTCCTCGCCGGCGCCTTCCTGCTCCATGGGATGCCGGAGGGAGAGGCGGTCGCCCTCCTCGACGAGACCGACCTGGGCGCCTTCGACTTCGCCGACCGGGGCGTGTCCTGGCGCGGACACCGCCTGGCGGCCGAACAGCTCGGTGCCGCCCGCACCTACGCCACCGCCTTCGGGTCCTGCTCCTTCGACGAACCCGTCGGCGACCTCCAGGCCGCCGGAGTCCTCCGATGACCCGACCGATCGACGAGACGCACGACCCCAAGCTCCGCACCTGGGTGCCCGGGGCCCAGGGGCACCCCGAGTTCCCCATCCAGAACCTTCCCGTCGGCCGCTTCCGGCGCCGCCACGAGGAGGATGCGCCCCCGGACCTCGGCATCGCCATCGGCGACCAGGTGCTCTCGCTCACCGAGCTCGCCGACGCGGGGATCCTTCCCGGCCTCGCCGCCGAGGCGGTGGATCTCTGGGACGCGGAGGGGACCGGCGCCTTCCTGGCGACGGGTCCCGAGGCGTGGAGCGCCCTGCGCCAGGGGGTGAGCCTCGCGCTCCGCGAGGGGACCGAGGAGGGCGAGGAAGCGCGCGGGATGGGGGCCGAGCTCCTCGTGCCGATGCGCGACGCCGAGCTGCTGCTCCCGGTGGACATCGGCGACTACACCGACTTCTACGCCTCGGTGCACCACGCCACCAACGTCGGGTCGATGTTCCGCCCCGACAACCCGCTCCTCCCCAACTACAAGTGGGTGCCGATCGGCTACCACGGCCGCGCCTCGAGCATCGTGCCGAGCGGGGTACCGGTGCGGCGGCCGATGGGCCAGACCCGCCCCGACCAGGCCAAGCCCCCCGCCTTCGGCCCCAGCAAGCGGCTCGACTACGAGCTCGAGGTGGGCGCCATCGTGGGGGTGGGGAACGAGCTGGGCCGCCCCATCCCGATCGAGCACGCCCCCGACCATCTCTTCGGTCTTGTGTTGCTCAACGACTGGAGCGCGCGCGACATCCAGGGGTGGGAGTACCAGCCGCTGGGGCCCTTCCTGGCCAAGAACTTCCTCACCACGGTGAGCCCCTGGATCGTGACGATGGAGGCGCTGGCCCCCTTCCGGGTGCCGCGCGCCGCGCGCCCCGCGGACGACCCTGCCCCCCTCGACTACCTCGACGACGCCGACGACGCCAAGGCGGGGGGCGTGGACCTGCAGCTCGAGGTGCTGCTCTGCTCGCGCACCATGGCCGAGCAGGGCCACGCCCCGATCCGGGTGAGCCGGGGCAATTTCCGCGAGATGTACTGGACCTTCGCGCAGATGCTCACGCACCACGCCTCGAACGGCTGCAACCTGCGGCCGGGCGACCTCCTCGGCAGCGGCACGGTGAGCGGCACGACCCCCGACAGCCGCGGATGCCTCCTCGAGCGCACCTGGGGTGGGAAGGAGAAGCTCAAGCTCCCCACCGGCGAGGAGCGCGCGTTCCTGGAGGACGGCGACGAGGTGATCCTCCGCGGCTGGTGCGAGCGCCCCGGCGCCGCCCGCATCGGGTTCGGCGAGTGTCGCGGGGTGGTGGAAGGGTAGCGGTCCCTCACGGTCTGGAGGCACGACCATGCGCAAGCTGTTCTCCTTCCTCGGCGCGACGGTGCTGGGCTACGCCGGCTGGTACGCCGGCGCCACGGTCGGCACGATGACCGCCTTCGTGGTCAGCATGATCGGCACGGGCGTCGGGATGTATTACGGCGTCAAGCTGGCCCGGCGCTTCGAATAGCGTGACCCTGCCGCCACGACCGGACGACCTCCCGGCGCGCCTGGCCGAGCTGCTCGGCCACGGCTACCGCCTGGACCGGGAGCTCTCCGGCGGCGGGATGAGCCGCGTCTTCGTGGCGCACGAGATGGCGCTCAAGCGGGACGTGGTGGTGAAGGTCCTCCCCCCCGACCTCCTCACGGCCCGCAGCCTGGCGCGGTTCGAGCACGAGATCGAGGTCACCGCCCGCCTGCAGCACCCGCACATCGTGCCGGTGCTGCGCGCGGGGGGAGAAGGGTCGCTCCGGTACTTCATCACCCCGTATGTGCGCGGCGAGAGCCTTCGCGCGCGCCTCGCCGAGGGGCCGCTCCCGCCCGAGCAGGCGCTCGGCATCCTGCGCGAGCTGCTCGGCGCGGTGGCGTTCGCGCACCGACGGGGGGTGGCGCACCGCGACATCAAGCCGGGGAACGTCCTCCTCTCCGAAGGTCACGCGCTCCTCGCCGACTTCGGGATCGCGCGCGCGCTCGCCGAGCCGGACGATGGCGCGCCCCCGTCCGGAAGCAGCGCGGTCGGGGGCGAGGCCTATCTGGCCCCCGAGCGGCCACGAGATCACACGGCGGACCTCTACGCGCTCGCCACGCTCGGGCACGAGCTGCTCCCGGGAGCGCGCCCCGAGGTGGCCGCGGTGCTGGCGCAGGCGCGGCACACCGACCCCGCGCGGCGGTTCCGCACCGCGGAAGAATTCCTCGACGCCCTGGCCCGCGCCTCCGGAGGACGTCGCCGTCCCCTCGTCGCCGCCGCGTTCGTGCTCGGGCTCGGCCTCGCCGGCCTGGTCGGGATGGCCACCCTCCGGCACCCGGAGGCACCAGCGGCGGTCCCCGCCGACCGCGCGCCCACCCCGCCGTCGCAGCCCGCCCCGGCCGAGTCGATCCCTGCGACCCCTCCCGCGGCCCCAGCCGCCCTGCCCGATGCGCGGGCGAGGCTGATCGCGGATCTCGGGCGTGGGCGCGTGGCGGAGGCGGGGCCGCGGCTCGATTCCCTGCTCGCCGCGCACCCCGCCGATCCCTCCCTGCGGCTCTGGCGTGCGCTCCTCCTCACCTGGTCTGCGGTCGATGCGCCGGCCGAAGAGGCCCTGCGCGACCTGACCCGTGCGCGCGCCGATGCCGCGGCGCTCACTCCCCGCGAGCGGGCGCTGGCGGACGGCCTCGCCGCCCTGCAGGCCGGGCGTCCGGCCGAGGCGTGCGGGCGGTTCGAGGCGGCGCGACGGATGCGCGAGGACTTCACCGCCTGGCTGGGCCTCGCGGACTGCCGCCGGCGCGACGACCTGGTGGTGACCGGGGCCGATGGCGCCCTGCGCTTCCGGGGTGACTGGACCGCCGCGGCCGACGCCTACACCCGCGCGCTGCGGCTGATGGACCACCCCCATCCGTCGGTGGTCTACCGGCTCCTGGCCAATCTCCTGGTGCTCGAGCCGGGGCGCGCGCGGCGCGGCGTGGACAGCGCGGGGCGCTCCTATTTCGGCCTGGCCGTGGCGCGGGGCGACAGCATCGCGTGGGACCTCCAGCCCCCCGGGCCGCGACGGATGGGGCCGGACTTCGCCGCCGCCAACCAGCGCGCCCAGGCGCTGGCGCGCGCCCGGCTCCTCCCCCTGCTCGTCAACTGGGCGCGCGCGGAGCCACGGAACGCCGCGGCCCACGAGATGCTGGCCGAGGCGCTCGAGGCGAGCGGCAACATCCGCGAGCCGATCCCCTCCGGCGAGACGGCGCTCGGCGAGGTGGTCGCGGCGCGCCGCCTGGCCTCGGCGGAGAGCGGCTCGACCCCCGCGGACGCCCTCGTCTTGGCGCTCGCCCAGGTCCGCGTCCTGCTCCGCGCCCGGGAGTTCGCCGCCGCCGCCGCGCTCGCGGACTCGCTCCTCGACGCGCGCCCCGTGGTGCAGGGGCTCGATGCGGAGCTCTTCGTGAGCCTGGCGGCGCTCACCGGCCGGCTGGAGCGCGCGGGGGAGTATGCCGCCGACCTCGCGTCCACGCCCGCGCGCCTCCTGCGCGCGATGGACGGGACCCCGATCGACCTCCCCCCCGCCGCCCTGCGGGATCGCTCCGTCTCCCTCATCCGCGCGGCGGCGGGCATCTGCGACGAGGGGATCCGCACGCTCCCGGCACGGCTCGAGGCGCAGCTCGACGCCTCCTACCCCGCCGACGGGCGCCCGCGCGGGGCGGAGAGCGCCCTCGTGGAACGCCCGGCGGCGCTCGCCATCGGCTGTCTCGGTGCCGATGGGTTCGCGCCCATCCGCGCCCCGATGAGCCCCTTCGTGCGGATGGCGCGCGCGCTCGCCGGCGGCGACAGCGCGCTGCCGCGGGGGATGCTCGCCGCGGTGGACCGGGCGCGGGCCGAGGGAGCGCCGCCGAGCTTCGCGGAGGCGATCGTGCCCGAGGCGGAGCTCCGCCTGGTGCTGGGAGACACCGCCGGGGCGCGGCGCGCGCTCGCCCTCCTGGTGGACGGCCTTCCTGCTGCGGCGCGCGTGTTCTTCAGCAGCGAGGTGAACGCGGCGGCACTCCCGCGCGCCCTTGCCCTGCAGGCGGAGCTGGCGGCCGCGGCGGGCGACAGCACCACCGCGGCGGCGGCCGCGGACGCCGTCCTCTCCCTCTGGGCGCACGCCGACCCCGCGCTCGCCCCGACGGTCGAGCGCCTGCGCACGCTCCGGGGCCGCTAGCGGCGCCCCTCGCGGATGGCCTGGACCAGCCCCCGGGTCTCGGCCGAGGGGGTGAGGTCGTACTCGCGCTGCAGGAAACGCGCGAAATCCTCGTAGATCTGGATCGCGCCGGCGCGGTCCCCCGCCCGGTCGAGGAGCTGCAGGATCCGCCGGATGCGCCGCTCGTCGGTGCGCGCCAGGCGCGCCGCCTTCCGCGCCCAGCGGGTGGCGCTGGTGAGGTCGGTGGCGGTCTCATAGCGCAGCGCGAGCTGCCAGGCCGCCTCGGCCGCGGCCTCGCGATACGCCACCCGCTCCCCCTCGAGCCACTGCTCCACCCCTGGCAGTTCGGGGAAGGTCCCCTCCAGCAGTTCCCCCTGGTACAGCTCCAGCGCGCGCGCCAGCTCGCCGGCGGCGATCGCCGCGTCGAAGGCGTGGGCATCGCACCGGAGCTGTTCCGCCGCCACCGCCACCTCGTCGTCCCCGCGCGTGAGGATCACCCCTTCGCCGAGGAGCTCGCGCAGCACGTAGAGCGCGTTGCGCAGCGATCCGCGCGCGCGTGTGTCGGGCTGGTCGGGCCAGAAGAGCCCCGCCAGCCGGTCGCGCCGGTGGTACCCGCGCGGCCGCGCCAGCAGCAGGTACACCAGCAGCTGGGCCACCTTGGGCTGGGCGGCCAGGCGCTCGGCGCCGGAAGCGCCGGCGAACGCCAGGTTGCCGAAGAGACGGGTCTCGAGTGGCATGCGGGACGAAGTGGGGTCCATTCCGGCGGCGATACGCAAATCTATCCGCGCCACGGTCGTGGTGCCGGGTGTATATATGAAGGCGTCCTGCCCGATCGGTCCCCCACCCTCCTCATCGACCATGCGCGTCCCGCTCCTTCTCTCCGCCCTGGCGGCCCTCGGCGCCCCCGCACTCCGCGCCCAGAGTGCGCGCGAGTATGCCGTTCCCGCCCACGTCGAGTTCCGCGGCCTCCACGCCCTCTCCGACCGGGTGGTCTGGGCCAGCGGCAGCGGCGGGGTCGTGATGCACACCCAGGACGGCGGCCGGCACTGGGCGGTCGACACGATCGCCGGGGCGGAGCATCTCTTCCTGACCGACGTCTGGGCCTTCGACGCCCGGCGCGCGACCGTGGTCGGCACCGATTTCAACGGGGGCCGTGCCGCGATCTACTCCACCGCCGACGGCGGGCGTCACTGGCGCAGGGAATGGGAGCTGGCGGACCCCAACGTCTTCCTCGACGCGGTGACCTTCTGGCCCGGCGGCCGCGGCCTCGCCCTCGGCGACCCGATGGAGGGGCATTACACCATCCTCACGCGCGCCCCGGACGACAGCGCGTGGCGGGTCCCCGACGCCCCGCAGATGCCGTGCGGCCCCGACCACGCCATCCTCCCCGAGGCCGACAGCGGGATGGCCGCCTTCGCCGCGAGCGGCACCGCGCTCACCTCGCGCGGCGACTCCTGGGCGTGGTTCGGCACCGGGGGCGGCGCCCGCGCGGCGGTGTTCCGCACCTGGGACCAGGGCCGGTCGTGGTCCCGCGCCGACACCGACCTTCCCGCGAGCGCGTCGGCGGGGATCTTCGGCCTCGCCTTCGAGGACGACACCCTCGGTCTCGCGGTCGGGGGTGACTACCAGCAGCCCGCCGACAGCGCGCCGAACGTGCTCCGCACCACCGACGGCGGCGAGACGTGGACCCTCATCGGCCGCACCACCCCCATCGGCGTCAAATGGGGGCTCACCAACGCCGGGCCCGGGACCTACCTGGCCACCGCCCCCACCGGCACCGGGATCACCCGCGACGGCGGCGTCACGTGGACACTCCTCGATCCCAAGCCCGCCAACACCGCCAGCTGCGCCGGCGGCACCTGCTGGCTCGCGGGGAAGGGTCGCCTCGCGAGGCTTCGGATCGGTGGTTGAACCCGTTCTACAGGAGACACGGAGGACACCGAGGGGCACGGAGATCACACGGAGGAAGCGTTATGTGGTCTCGGATGAATGGTTCCGTCCGAGACCACGAACCGTTGCAGTTCTCCGTGCCGTCTCCGTGTCCCTCGGTGTCCTCCGTGTCTCCTAGCGCGACCGCAGCCGCCGGATCGATCCGATCCCGAGCGCCGGCCCCGCCGCGAGCACCGCGAAGGCCCAGCGCCACCCGACCAGGTCCACTGCCACCGGGATCAGCTGGATCGACGCCGCGGTGAGCAGGAACCCCAGCGAGGTCTGCAGCATCAGCGCCGTCCCCACCGCGTGCGGCGGGACGCTCTCGGTCACCATCGTGCTGAACTGCGCGCTGTCCGCGATCACGAAGAACCCCCACACGAGCGCGACCAGCGCCGCTGGCCACCAGCCGACGGCCGACACCGGGCCGATGAGGATGGCGCAGCTCCCGCTCGCGGCCATCGCGAGGATCACCAGCCGTTCGCGCCCGTGCCGGTCGGCCCACCACCCGCCCCACACGCACCCCGCCGCCCCGATCGCGATCGCCGCGAAGGCGACGAGGTTCGGCCCCGGTGCGCCCGTGCGTCCGTCGGACCGCGCGCCCAGGAACACCGCCAGCCACGCCCACATCGCGTAGAGCTCCCACATGTGCCCCAGGTACCCGCCGGTGGCGAGCCGCCAGCGGCGCTCGCGCACGACCTCGCCCACGAGCCCCCAGTGGAACTTCCGCGCCGGGAAGGGGTACGGACCGTCGTGATACAGCAGCGTCAGCAGCGCCGCCGCGAGCGCCGCGCTCACCGTGGCGCTCCAGACCACCGGGAGCTCCCCCAGGTCGAGCGCGTGCACCAGGTACGGCATCGACTTGCCGAGCGTCAACGCGCCGATGAGGGTCCCGATGGCGAACCCGCGTGAGCTCCGGAACCAGGTGGCGGCCATCTTCATCGCCGGCGGGTACACCCCCGCGAGCGCGAAGCCGGTGATCCCCCGCGTCACGAGCGCCGCCCCGTAGCTCGGCGCCACGAGCAGGAGCGCGTTGGCCGCCGCGCCCACCAGCGCCGAGAGGGCGAAGAGCCGCCGCGCCGGCAGCAGGTCACCAAGGTTGAGCAGCGCGAGCGCCGCGGTGCCGAGCACGAAGCCGAGCTGCACGACGGAGGTGAGCCCCCCCACTTCGGACGGGGTGAGCCCCCACCGGGCCCCCAGCTCCCCGGCCACCGCGCTCGCCGCGAACCAGAGCGACATCCCGAGCGCGAGCGCTGTGGATAACAGGACCAGCGCCCGCCAGCGCGCGGGGTCGTGGTCCGATGTTGAGGGCGCGGGCATGTGGGAAAGGGGTGGAGACGGCTGCAAAGTAAGGACTTTTGGGAACGACGTGCGCGGTGAGCGGTGAGCGGGTCGATCGCGACCGGGATGTGGAGAGTCACCCGAGCCCCCTTATCCACAGCTCGCGGTGCGGCCCGCTCACCCCTCACCGCTCACCGCTCACGCGGTTTTTCCACGGCGAGCATGACACGAGGCGCTGAATTCCACATGTCAAGCGCTCTTGCACGGCGCGCGGGAATTTCCTATTTAGTGCCCCGTGCTGATCGACCTCACCGCCGAGTTCTTCGCCGCCCTCGCCGCCCCCGATCCCGAAGCCGCCTACGGAGACTATCTCCAGCGGCATCGCGCCGTCCTCTCCGCGTACTGGCACAACTACGTCCTCGACCTCGACACGCCCCCCGCGCGCGAGGTGATCCGTCACGCCCTCGCGGCCGACCACACCGACCTCAAGGTGCTGCTCGCCTCACGGGACATCCCCGCCCTGGTGACGGAGGCGCTGGCGCGCGCCGACGAGCTCACCGGCGCCGAGCGCCCCACCGACTGCTACCTGATGGTGGGCGTCGGGGCGGCCAACGCCGGGGAGCTGGTGGTGAACGGCCGCGGGGCGATCTTCGTCTGCCTGGAGCACTTCACCGGCCGGCCCAACCCGTCCACCTACGGGATGGGGCTGCCGGCGGAGCTGCTGCCGCTCTGGGTGGGGCACGAGGTGGCGCACGTGGTGCGCTACACGGCCGGCGACGGGCAGAGCGAGCTCCGGCGGCTCATCGCCGAGTTCGGGGGGAACTACGACTCTGGGATGACCGGGAGCCGCGGCACCCTGCGTGAGCACCTGGTCAACGAGGGGCTCGCGGTGCACGCGGCGCAGGCGGTGGCCCCGGGGCTCCAGGCGGCCGACTACTTCGGCTACGTGCGCCGCCAGCACCAGCGCCTGCGCGAGCTGGAGGCCTTCCTGCGCCGCGCCGTCGAGCCCGACCTCGACCGCGCCGCGCTGGGGCTCCGCCTCCGGTACCTCTCCGGCGGGATGAGCGCCGCGAGCCGCACGATCAACGGCAAGGTCCTCCCGGAGCGGAGCGGCTACTACCTGGGCCATCGGATGACCGAGGCCGCCGTGCGCACCCTGGGCCTCGACCAGGCGCTCCGGCTGGCCGCCCCGGACCTCGAGGAGCGCGATCTCTCGGCCGCCGCCTCCGCCTGACCCGGCGCGCGGCGCCGCCCCGGAGGCGCCGGGCCCGGCCCGGGGCCTCCGGTTATCTTTCCGCCCGTGTCCGATCCCGTTCCCGTCACCACCGTCACCTGGAAGCCCGCCGGCCCCCTGATCGTGGAGGGTCCGGTCGTCGTGCGGGACAACGAGGGCACGGTCCTCGAGCCCCCGCCCGCCAAGGTCCCCGGCCAGGTGAAGCTCTGCGGCTGCGGCCGCTCCGCCACGAAGCCCTTCTGCGACGGCACCCACAAGCGCTGACATGACGCTCGACCCGCTCGTCCTCGTCCTCCTCGTCCTCGGGGTCTTCGCCCTCGCCGCCGGCGTCGGCGTGCTGACCGCCCGGCTCACCCTCCGTTCCGCCGCGCAGCAGTTCACTTCCGAGCGGTGGTGGGAGCGGAAGGCCGACGCCTACAGCGGCATCGTGCACGCCCTCCACGCGATGCGCGGCTACGTCCAGACGCTGCAGGACCTCCACGGCGGCCAGACGGTCCCCGTGGCCGAGGAGCACCTCAAGGTGCAGTGGCGGCACGGGCGGGAGGAGCTGGTGCGCGCCGCGGCCCAGCACGCCTTCGTGGTGCATCCCGACGCCGCGCAGGAGCTCGACCGCGTCACGGGGAGCCTGCGCTACGCCAGCAACGGCCGTCCCCACGCCGAGGCGCTGGCGGGGGAGGCCGAGGCCCTCGACGGCGGCCTCCGTCGCATCCGCGAGATCGCCGCGCGCGACCTCCGCTGAGATGACGCGTTGGGTCGGCCGCCTCATCGCGGCGAACATCGGCGTCTACCTGCTGCAGCTGGCGCTGCCGTGGGTCACCGGCGCGGGGATGTTCGTCCCCGCGTGGGTGCTGGCGCGCCCGTGGACGCCGGTCACCGCGATGTTCCTGCACGACCCGAACGGCCTGCTCCACATCCTGTTCAACATGGTGGCGCTCTGGATGTTCGGCCCCCGGGTGGAGGCCCGGATCGGCGGGCGGCGCTTCCTCGGCCTCTACTTCGTGAGCGGGCTGGCGGGGGCCGCCGCCTGCTTCTTCCAGCCCCAGCAGGCGGTGATCGGCGCCTCGGGCGCCATCTTCGGCGTCTCCCTGGCGTACGCGCGCTACTGGCCCCACGACAAGGTGCTCATCTACGGCATCCTGCCGATGACGACGCGCACGATGGTCGTGCTCTACGCCGTCTGGTCCATGCTCGGCGCCTTCGGGTTCGTCGAGAGCGGCGTGGCCCACCTGGGCCACCTGGGCGGCTTCGTGGGCGGGTATCTCTACTGCCGCTACCTCGAGCGCTTCACCGGGGCGCGGAGCTTCCGCGCCCGCGCCGAGCACGGCTGGGAACAGGGACTGCGCGAGCAGGCGGCGGCCGAACTCACCACCCTCGCCCGCTGGGCCCGCATCCCCGGCGAGATGCTCCACCCCAACAACCGCGAAGAGCTCGAGCGCCTGCGCGCCAAGCTCGCCACCTCGGGCATCCGCGCCCTGACCCCCGACGAGCGGGCCTACCTCGACCGGCTGGCGGCGCTGACCGGGGTGTGAAGGGGGCGGGCGGGTAGGCGGGTAGGTAGCAAAGGGGATCCCAGGTGCCTGGGATCCCCTTTGACCATTTCGCCAGACCCTTCCCGCTACGGCGTGACGTTGACCACCTTCGTCGCCGCGGGGAGGGCCAGGAAGCCGGCGGCGGCCGCGGTCAGGGTGGTGGTCCCCGTGGCCAGCGGATCGAACGCCACGCCACCCGTCGCGACGGAGGTCGGCGTGTAGTAGGAGCCCACGGGGATCTGCGCGGTGACGGTGTCCCCCGTGAGCGCGGTCGTGACCAGCTGCGCGACGCCGCCCGTGGCGTTGGTGAACGTGACCGTGACCGGCCCCACGCCGCCGGCGCGGAGGTTCTGGTACTCGTTCATCGCGGTGGTGGTGCCGTTCGGGACGCCGACCTGCGCCCAGAACGCCTGGTCGGCGGCGCCGGCGGCGATGTTGGCCGGGGCGTTCCCCAGTTCGATGGCGGGCAGCACCACCGTGACCCCGGCGCTCCCGTCGCTGAAGCCCGCGGCGCTCACCTGGATGGTCGGCGACCCCGTCTGCCCTTCCATCCCCTGGATGTAGAAGGAGCCGGAGGTGAAGCCGTTGGCGAGCGGGATGACGATCGAGTCGGTGCCCGGCGTCAGGGCGTCGGGCGCCACCTTCACCACCCCGGGCGCGGTGCTCTTCACCACGACGTTCACGCCGCCGTGCTGCGGGGCGCCCAGGGTGAAGCTCTGGCTCCGCTGCAGGCCGGCGCCCACGGTGCCGCCGTTCACGGTGATCCCCGGGGTGGCCACCGTGACCGTCCGCGTCGCGCCGGCGAGCGCGAGGAAGACGGGGTGTGTGGCGACGATCTGCGCCGTGCCGGTGGTGAGCGGATCCACCGCGAGCCCTCCCGAGGCCACGCTGGTGGGGCTGTAATACTGCCCCGCGGGGAGGGTGATCACGAAGCTGTCGGCCACCGTGGCGGAATCGGCCATCCGCACCACGGTCGGCACGTCGGACCGGACGACGAAGGTCGGCGCCGTGCCTCCCGCGCGCGAACCCTGCCAGGCGTTGATGGAGGTGAAGGCCGCGTTCGGCACCCCCATCTGCACCCAGATGTTGGTATTGGCGCTGAGCGTCGTGGTGCTGGCCGGCACGTTCGCGAGCTCGAACGCCGGCCGGCGCACATACACCTTCATCGTGTCCGGGGTGAAACCGGGGATCTCCGCGATCACCAGCACCGAGTCGGAGGTGATCCCCTCGAGCCCGGCCAGCCAGAAGTTGGCGCTCGAGGTCCCGTCGGGGATCGCGAACTGCAGGGTGTCGCTCCCCGGAGTGGCGTTGTCCGGCTGGAGCACCGCCACCCCGGGCGTCGCCGTGCGCAGGGTCAGCGTCACCCCGCCGTGGTTGCTCGCCCCGAGGCTCGCGGAGTAGGCGCCCGACTGGAGCCCCGAGCCCACTTCGGCGCTGGAGGCGAGCGAGAGGGCGGGGCCCGTCACGGTCATCGTGCGCGTGGCGTTGGGGAGGGGCACGAAGCCGGGGAGCGTCGCGGTCACCGTCACGGTCCCGGGCGCCAGCGGATCGAGCTGCAACCCCTGGGGCAGGGAGGTGGGCGAGTAGTACTGGCCCACCGGCACCGTGACCGTCTTGGTCGAGTCGGGCGTGGCGGTGGAGTCACGCAGGAGCGCCACCGTCCCCGGCGTCACCGAGACGCTCGCCACCCGGCCGATGCTCCCCCCGACGCGCGGGCCCTGGTACGCGTTCATCCCCGTGTTGGACGGGTTCCCGATCCCCATCTCCACGTAGATGTTCGAGTTCCCCGAGAGCGACCCGGTCGTCCCCGGCACCCCCTGGAGGTCGAAGGCGGGCTGGCGGACGTAGATCTTGAACGTGTCCGGCACGAACCCCGGCGCGCTCGCCTCGACCAACGCCGAGTCGTTCGTGACCCCTTCCACCCCGGCCAGCCAGAAGCCCTGCGAGGTGACGCCGTCGGCGTAGGTGAGGGCGAGCGAATCGGTGCCCGCGGTGGCGTTGTCCGGCTGCAGGAGCGCCACCCCGCTCGAGAGGAGCCTGAGCTGCACCGTGATGCCGCCGTGGTTGCCGCCGCTCAGGCCCACGGAGTACGTGCCCGACTGCAGTCCGCTCCCCACCTCGGCATAGCCGCCCCCGAAGGTGATCGTCGCCGGCTGGACGGTCATCGTGCGCGTGGCCGCGGGGAGCGCCACCAGGCCCGGCACCGACGCCGTCACCGTCACCGTGCCGACGCCGATCGGGTCGATCTGCAGGCCGTTGGGGAGCGAGGTCGGCGTGTAGTACTGGCCCACCGGGAAGGTGGCGGTCTTGACCGAGTCGGGCGTCGCCGTCGAGTCGCGCAGCTGCGCCACCGTGCTCGAGGAGAGCGTCACGGTGGCCAGGCGCCCCAGCGTCCCCCCCGCCCGGGGCCCCTGGTACGCGTTCATCCCGGTGTTGGCGGGGTTCCCGATCCCCATCTCCACGTAGACGTTCGCGTTGCCGCCGAGGACGTTGACGCTCCCCGGCACCCCCTGCAGGTCGTACGCCGCCTGCCGCACGTACACCTTGGCGGTGTCCTCGAGGAAGCCCGGCACCCGCACCACGACCAGCGCGGAGTCGTTGACGACCCCCTCGTGACCCGCCACCCAGAAGTTGGTGCTCCCGGTGCCGTTGGGAAGGAAGACGCCGACGGAGTCGCTGCCGGCAGTGACGTTGTCGCGCTGCACCAGCACCTTGGTGGTGTCGAGGCTGACGACCGAGACCAGCCGGCCGCCGTGCGCGCTCACCGCCAGGTTGACCCCGTACGCCCCCGCCTGGAGCCCCGCGCCCACCTCGGTGGTGGTGAAGGCGAAGCTCGCCGCGGGGGGCGGGTTGATGGTCACCTGCACGCTGTCGCTGTCGATCCCCGGCGCCGAGGCCACCAGGTAGGTGACGCACGGCAGCGTCGCGCTCCCGCCGTAGTCGAGCGAGTCGCTCACCGACGTCTGGCCCTGCGGGATCAGCGTGGTGGCCGGCGCCGCCACGCAGGTCGGGTCGCGCGGCGTGAGCGTCACCGTGATCCCCCCCGCGGGGGCGGGGGTGAGGTTGCCGGCGCTCCGGAACTCGGTGGTGAACTGCGCGCCGAAGGTGCTGTACGCGCTGAGGGACGTGGCCGTGATGTTGAGCGCCGCCGTGGTGCTCACCAGCGCGGTGTCGGGGGCGAAGTTGGCGTTCTCCGCCACCACGGCGGCGGTGCCCACCGCCACGCCGCTCACCGTGGCGTTCTTGAGCTGCTCGCCGGCGTTGAAGGTCACCGTCGGCGTCACCAGCGCCACCCGGGTGGGGTCGAGGCTCGTGAGCGTCACCACCACGCCTCCCGCCGGCGCCGGCTGCGCCAGCTGCACCGGGAGCGAGGCGGTCTGCCCCAGCGCCACGTTGGCCGTGGTCGGGAGCGTGATCAGGTTGAGCGACCCTGTCACCACGAGCGTGTCGGGATCGTAGCCGCTCGCGCTCGCCACGATCGCCGCCGTCCCTTCGGCGTACCCGCTCAGCACCGCGGTGCGCACGCTGTCCCCCTGCGCCACCGTGAGCGACGCCGAGTCCACGTCCACGACCCCCGGCGCGTCGCTGGCGAGCGAGACGACCACGCCCCCGGCCGGGGCCGGGGTGCTGAGTCGCACCTCGAGCGAGGCCGTGCGACCCACCCCCACGACGCTGGTGCCGAGGAGCGCCAGCTGGATGGTGGGCGTGAGCGGCTGCGCGGTGGCGGTGAAGGTGCCCGAGCTCGCCCCCGCCACCCGCGCCTCGAGCGTGTTGGTCCCCGGCGCGGGGCCCATCCGCCAGCTCCCCACCGTGGCGTAGCCCAGCGAGTCGGTCACCACGGTGTCCCCCGTGACGCTCCCGCCCCCGCCGGTCACCACGAACGCCACGCTCACCCCCGGCACCCCGTTGCCGCTGCTGTCCACCACCAGCGCCTGCGGGGCCACCGCGACGAGGCTGTCGACGTAGGCCGTCTGTCCGTCGCCGCCGAACGGGATGACGCTCCACGGGTCGCCCGGGGCCACGATCACCGAATCCACGAGCGCCGGCACGGCGAGCGAATCCACCGTGAAGTCGAGCTCCTCCGGTCCCACCGAACCCGCCAGGGCGAGCCCCGTGAAGGTCGCCGTCCCGGTCGAGTCGGTGACCGCCGAGTCGCCGGCGCTCACCGAGGCGCTGAAGCGGATCCCTCCCGCCGCGAGCTGCGGCGGCGCCGCGGCGACCGCGGGCGTCGCCGCCCGCATCATCAGGCCCGCCGCCGGGACCACGTTGCCATACCCGTCGTGCAGCCGCACCGCCGGCGCCGGCACGATCGGCACCCCGGCCCGGACGGTGTCCGGCGGCGCCACGGCGAACCCGAGCGCCACCGGGGCGCCCGGCAGCTTCTCCACCTGGAAGGTCACGTACTCCCCGGCGGTCGGGGGCTCGGCCATCACCTCGGCGGACCCCGAGAGGGTGTCGAGGGTGTAGGTGGCCTGCGCCCGCCCGAGCGAGTCGGTCAGCGAGCTGTCGACCGAGAGGCTCCCGCCTCCGTAGAGGATGCTCCAGTGGACCATCACCCCGGGCGCCGGCGTCGAGGTCCCCGCGAAACGCACCTCCGCCACCATCGGCAGCGGCAGCGTCCGCGCCACGGTGTCGGCCTGGCCGTTCCCCGAGACCTCCACGATCGTGTAGCTCCCCGCGACCGCCGTGGCGGTGAAGGTCACGAACGCGCTCGTGCCCACCAGCTGCGCCTCGACCGAGTCGGTGCCGGGGGCGCCCAGGGTATAGCTCACCTGGGCGTGGCCCGCGGCGTCGGTCACCACCGTGTCGGCGGAGAGGGTGCCCGAGCCGTAGGTGCGCGTCCACGCCACCTGCGCGCCCGCGACGGGGTTGGCGAAGGCGTCGGTCACCAGCACCGTGAGCGGCGTGGCGAGCGTATGGGTGGCGGTGTCGCTCTGGGCGTCGCCGCCCGCCTTGGCGATGGCGGTGGCCGTGGCGACGCCGGCGGTGGCCGTGAACGTCACCGCCGGGAGCCCCGCCACCGTGGCCGTGAAGCTCTGCGTCCCCGCGCTGGCGCCCAGCACCGCCACGGTCGAGGCGTGGCCGAGGGAGTCGGTCACCGCCGCCGGCGTCACCACCGAGGCCCCCGCGGTCACCGCCGCGAAGGTCACCGGCACCCCCTGCACGGGGAGGCCGTCCGCCGCCTTCACCAGCACCACGAGAGGGGCGGCCAGCGTGTCGCCCACCGTGTCGCTCTGGGCGTTGCCGCCGAACGCCGCGACGCTCGTCGGCACCGGCACGAAGGTGATCCGGGTCGAGTCGCGGATCCCGGTCGGCGTCGCCGCGGCCACCCAGGTGACCCCACGCCCCGCCGGGGCGATGAGCCGCCCGTCGGCACGGATCGGCGCCGCCGCGAGGCTCGAGCTCCACCGCACGTAGAAGGTGCCGACGGCCGCGGCGCCCGAGTCGTACGCCGCCACCGCGAAAGTGAGCGTGTCCCCGTAGCCGAGCACGCTGTCGCGCGGGGCCACCACCAGCGAGCCGATCTGGCTCCCCGGCCCCACGAAGGTCATCGGGATCGCCGGGGCCGTGCCCGCGGCGCCGCTCTGCACCTCCACCCGCCGGGTGCCGTGGAAGAGCGCGGTGGCGCCGCTCAGGAGGTCCACCGTGACGTCCAGCGACTCGCTCGGCGCCAGCAGCTCGACCGGGAGCTCGAGCGCGAGCGCCGCGCTGTCGGCGGGGAAGGGGGCCGTGCGCACCAGCAGCGTCTCCGCCGCCGGCCGCACCACCGTCACCTGCACCTGGTCGAGGGGCAGCCCCGCCAGGAACGCCCCGGCGCCGAAGGTGGGCGCCACCTGCACGCGCGCGGCGAACCCTCCACCGGGGGCGGTGGAGGGCTGGTCGGTGCAGGTCGCGGCCACGAGGCCGAGGAGGACCGGGAGGGCGGTGCGCCCGAGGGCGCGGAGGGGCTTCCCCATAAGCCGGGGAAGTTACCGCCCGGCGGAAGGGGTGGCTATGCGGTGGGGCGCGGCCGGGGGGTGACCGGGGTCACAGGGGCTCCCCTACCGCTTCGTCCCCACCACCGGCGCCCCCTGGCGCCGCATCCGCTCGCGGCCGATGAGGTACTGCTGCGGGAGGCTCGCGATGTTGCTGGCCGCCCAGTACAGGTTGAGGCCGCTGGCGAAGTTGAAGCCGAAGAGGGTCATCATCGCCGGCATCATGAAGACCATCAGCTTCGCCTGCGGGTTGGGCGGGAGGCCGCGCTGGCCGAGCTTGGAGAGCGCGAACATCGCGAGGCCGCTCACGACCGGGATGATGTAGAGGGGGTCGGGACGCGCGAGGTCGGGGAACCAGAGGAACGACACCCCGCGCACCTCGATCGTGCTGTTGAGCACGAAAAAGATGGCCAGCAGGATCGGCATCGGGAGCAGCATCGGCCAGCAGCCGCTCATCGGGTTGACGTTGTGCTCCTTGTAGAGCGCGAACATCTCCTGCTGGAGCTTCTGCGGCTCCTCCTTGTACCGCGCCTGGAGCGCCTGCAGCTTGGGCTGCAGCGCCTGCATCTCCATCGCGGAGCGCATCGCCTTCTGGTTGAGGGGCCAGAGGATGAGGCGCAGCAGCACGCCCGTCAGGAGCAGCACCACCCCGTACGCCAGTCCCAGCCGCTCGTGCATCTGCACGAAGAGCCAGCGGAAGCCCAGCGCGAACGGGCGCATGACGGTGCGGAACCCCGGCCAGCCGTAGGGGTTCACGTCGTTGAACTCGCGCCCCATCGCGCCCAGGCGCGGGTACTCCATCGGCCCGGCGTACACGCTCCAGCCGAAGGCGCCGCTGCTCGCCACCGGGAGGCTGAGGCGGAGCCTCGCCCGGTGGGGGAGCTTGGCGGGGTCGGTGCGGCGGACCTCCGCCGCGGCCCAGGACGCCGCGCTGTCGGCCGCGAAGGCGCCGATCACGAAGTACTTGGACTTGAGCGCCGCCCAGTCGAACGGGCCCGCCTCGGTGCGCGTGGAGTCGACGTCGAACTTCCGGAAGGGGATGGCCTGCGGGTCCCGCCCCGGCCGGCGCACCACCAGGGCGTAGTCCCGGTAGTTGAGCGTGCTGTCGGCCTCGGTGTTCCGGATCCCGGAGCCCATCCCCACGAGGAGGAGCCCCCCCGTGGGCCCGAGCCCGGTCACCCGCCCCGCGACGTCGATGCGGTAGTCGTCCGGACGGAAGGCGTACGTGACCTCCGCCGCGGCCCCCTCCACGGTGGCGGTGAAGGTGAGCGTCGTCCGCCCCTCCACCCGCAGGTCCGTGGCGCTCGGCGTGAAGCTGACATTCCCGAGCGGGAGCGAATCCCCCCCCGCCACCAGCGTCAGGGCGAAGAGCCCGTCCTCCGGCTGCACCAGCTCCGCCTCGGGCTCGGTGAAGCCCTGGCCCGCCGGCGCCACCGCCATGGAGCGGTAGCGCAGCAGCCGCGCGCCGATGAGGCGGGCCCCCCGCGTGCTGAAGACGTACTCGTAGAGCCCGGAGCGCACCGAGACGGTGTCCTCCGGGAGCGATGTCTGGCGCGGCGCGGGGGCCGCCGCCGTCGGCGCGGGCGAGGGGACCGCGGTGGCCGTCCCGCTGGTGACCGTCGCCGTGTCGGGCGCGCCGATCGTGGGGACGGCCCCGGCGGCGGGCAGGGACGGGGTGGGGCGGCGCTTGAACAGGAACGTCGGCGCCAGCACCACGAGCATCATCAGGCCGATGGCCGCGAGGAAACGGCGATCCATGGTCCAGTCAGGTCAGGGCACAGGGTCGTGGCCACCGGGATGGAACGGGTGGCACCGGGAAAGGCGTCGCGCCGCAAGGTAGGATCCCTTGAGCAGGCCGTGCTTCGCCACGGCCTCCAGCGCGTACATCGAGCACGACGGGTAGAAGCGGCACGAGGGGGGGAGCGCGGGGCCGATCGTGACCTGATACCCGCGGATCAGGTACCATCCCACCAGCCGGGGAAGGTTGGCCGGCCGGGCGCTCGGACGCGCCGGCGCTGCATCCCCGTGACCCTCGGCCGTCACAGCCCCTCCCGCCAGGCCAGCAGCTCGGCCCGCAATTCGGCGAAGCCCGCCGCGTAGGCCTCGCTCCGGGCGCGGATCACGAGATCCACCGCCGGGAGCCCCCCCTGCAGTTCGCGGCGCCAGATCTCCTTGAGGCGCCGCCGCAAGCGATTGCGGGCCACCGCAGTGGCCCGGAACCGTGGTACGATCAGTCCCAGCCGCGGATGGCCCGCGTCGTTGTCCCGCCACCGCATCTCCAGGTGCGCCGACCGACGCCGACGCCCGCCTGCCTGGACGGCCCGGAGGTCCGCCGCGCGCGTGAGCCGCGCCGACCGACCGAACCGTTCCGGCGTCAGCGACCCCCGTGCTTCGAGGCGATCCGCACGGTGAGCTGCTTGCGGCCCTTCTTGCGGCGGCGCGAGAGCGTCTCGCGGCCCCACCGCGTGGCCATCCGCGCCCGGAACCCGTGCTTGTTGATCCGCTTGCGGTTGCGCGGACGATAGGTCGGCATCATACCCCGGTACTCCCCGAAAAAAGCGTGTGAGTCGAGCCCGGAAACCTAAGCGAGACAGGGGGTTCCGGTCAAGCGGAGGGGCCGCCGGGACCGGTCGGCGCGGGGGTCGGCCGGGATTCACATCACAAATGTGATGTCACCCATCCGATCGGTCCGCTGCCGCGCTTCGTTGCCCCTGCGCCCACGCGCCGCTGCGTCGCTCCGCCCGTGTTGACTTTTCCACACGGGGGGCGCATACTGTCCCGCCCTTGCTCACCCCTGACCGCAGGACGTTCCCCCGACCGATGCCGCAGCTTTCCGCGAAGGACGCCTGGAAGAGGATCCTGGACGAGGCGCACCGCGAGCTGCCCCAAGAGACCATCCGGACGTGGCTCCAGCCCGCCGAGCCGATCGCCCTCGAGGATGAGGCGCTGGTCGTCGGCGCGGTGGACCAGTTCGCGGCCGATTGGGCCTCCGCCAAGTATGCCGACACCCTCTCCCGCCTGGCGGAGGGGGTCCTTGGCCGGCCGGTGAACGTGGCCTTCACGGTCCAGGAGGCGCGCCGCGAGCGCCCCCAGATGGACCTCTTCGTGCCGCAGGCCAAGCCGGCGGCGGCCGAGCCCCACCCGAGCAACCAGCCGCTCAACGAGCGCTACACCTTCGAGACGTTCGTCATCGGCAAGTCGAACGAGCTCGCCGCCGCCGCCGCCTACGCGGTGGCGGAGTCCCCCGGCAAGAGCTACAACCCGCTCTTCATCTACGGTCCCACGGGACTCGGCAAGACGCACCTGATGCAGGCCATCGCCCACCGGGTGACGGCCCGCAACCCCGGCACGCGGGTGCTGTACCTGCAGGCGGAGCAGTTCATCAACGAGGTGATCGAGGCCATCCAGGGCAAGGCGATGGCCGAGCTCCGCCGCCGCTACCGGATGGCCGCCGACCTCTTCCTGGTGGACGACGCCCACTTCCTGGCGGGCAAGGAGACCACCCAGGAGGAGTTCTTCCATACCTTCAACGCCTTCTACGAGGCGAAGAAGCAGATCGTCCTCACGAGCGACCGCCCCCCCAAGGAGATCCCGGGGCTCGAGGCGCGGCTGGTGAGCCGGTTCGAGTGGGGGATGGTGGCCGACATCGGCCAGCCCGACCTCGAGCACCGGATCGCGATCCTGCGGAAGAAGCAGCAGCAGGACCACCTCGAGACCACCATCCCCGACGACGTGCTGCGCTTCATCGGCGAGCACGTGCGCTCGAACGTGCGCGAGCTCGAGGGCTGCATCATCAAGCTCCTGCTCTTCGCCTCGCTCAAGCACCGCGAGATCACGATCGACCTGGCCCGCGAGGCTCTGGCCGACAAGATCCGCCCCGAGGACGGCGCCGGGATGCCGGCGCGGGCGCTGCCGAGCATCGACCGGGTGCAGGAGGTGGTGGCGCGGCGCTGGGGGGTCACCCCCGAGGGGCTCCGCTCCAAGGCCCGCATCAAGACCCTCACGGTCCCCCGCCAGATCGCGATGTACCTGGCCCGCGACCTCCTCCAGATGCAGCTGGTCGAGATCGGCCAGGCCTTCGGCGGGCGCGACCATTCCACCGTGATCCACTCGGTGGACAAGGTCCAGCGCCAGATGCAGCGCGACCGCTCCTTCCGCGACCGGATCGAGCTGGCGCGCCAGGAACTCACCGCCGTCCAGTAATCCGCACACCCTCCCACATGTGGAACGTGGGAGGTGTGGGTGTGGGGACGCGGCGTGGAAGACCCGCCCGGGACGCCCGGATCATCCAGACCGTCCACGCGGCGTCCACGTGGCCCAGGGGGGACAACCCGGCGCACCACAGGCACTTGGCCCGGTCGTCCACAGCTCCACACCTACTACTACGACTACTATCTAGTTTTAAGTAGAACCGCAGTAGTTCTTTTCAGCCTCCCACGGGAGCCGGCATGAAGTTCACCATCACGCGGGAACAGCTCCAGCAGGGACTCGTGGCCGTGGCGGCAAGTGTGCCGGCCAAGACCACCCTGCCGGTCCTCTCCAACATCCTCGTCGAGGCGGTCAAGGACGGGCTCCGGCTCTCGGGCACCGACCTCGACATCAGCGTGAGCACCACGGTGCCGGCCTCGGTGGACCAGGAAGGGGCCATCACCCTCCCGGCCAAGAAGCTGGTCGAGATCGTCCGGGAGCTCCCGAGCGGCTCCATCCGGGTGACGAGCTCCGGGGAGCAGCGGGTCTCGATCGAGGCCAACCGCGCCAAGTTCAAGCTCCTGGGCCTCCCGCGCGAGGAATACCCCGCCTTCCCGGCGGTGAAGTTCGACGGCGGCTGGAAGTGCTCCGCCGGCGACCTCCAGAAGCTCATCGCCCACGTCGCCTTCGCCGCGAGCACCGAGGAGAGCCGGCCGATCCTCAACGGCGTGCACTGGGAGCTCAAGAGCGACCGGATGCGGATGGTGGCCACCAACGG
>DASTRQ010000077.1:0-10413 GCA_035761145.1 Gemmatimonadales bacterium | reverse complement strand
CTGGTGACGATATTGCTCTCCTTCTGGATGCTCGCCGTCGAGGAGTTGGTCCGGATGCCGGGCTGGGCGTCGCCGGGAGGGTCGCAGTTGGTCCACCCGGGCGGCGTGTGGTCGTTGCCGTCGATCACAGCGGAGCCCTTCACCGACGGGGTGCCGACGACGGTGGCCCCGGCGTTGATGTTGAGGTCGGGCATGTAGCGCTTGACGAGCATCGCGAGCACGCGCTGCGAGACCACCGTGCTCCCGACCTCGTAGGTGCCCACGCTCCGCAGGATGTACATGTAGCGGTTGAGCCGCGTCACCGAGTCCTGGTAGTACCCGCCGGTGCTCCCGAGCTGCGTCTTGGTCCCGACGGCGGTCTGGCCGTCGGCGAGGCCGGCGCCGAGGGTGAGCACGTTGGGCACGCCCATCATCAGCCCCGCCTGGGCGGCCTCGGTGGCGCGCGCGCCGGACATCACGTTCTCGCCGCTGCGCACCTCGATGCGGGCGGTGAAGAAGACGCCGGCCACGAGCGCGCCGATGACGACCAGGGCGAAGATGGCCACCGGCAGGGCGATGCCGCGGCGGTCGCGGCGGAGGGCCTGGAAGGACATGGGAAGGCTCCCGGTCAGTTCTGCTTGACGTTCCGCAGGGTGACGAACGTGATGAGGGTGTCGTAGATGGCGGACGCGCCTCCGGCGAAGGCGACCCCCCGCGACACGTTGGACTCCGATACCCCGACGAACTGGATCTTGAGGCTGCGCAGGCTGTTGCGGTCGCTGAAGGAGTTCCCGGCGACGACCGACCCCGCGTCGTTGTAGCGCGTGATCACGAAGCCCCCCGTGGGGGCGAGCGGCCCGAGCACCGGCTGCAGCGTGCAGGTGGCCGAGCCGGTGCACATCCCGAGCCAGCTCTGTCCCCCCGAGGTGAACTTGGCCAGGCGGGTCACCTCGTAGGTGCGCACCGGCGCGCCGACCAGGAAGTTGTCGAGTGTGAATCCCGCCGGGATGCCGGAGCCGCCCAGGGTGAAGGTGAGCGCCGCGGTGCTCGCCGCCGGGTAATCGCAGGTGGTGCTCGCGGTCCCGCTGAGCCCCAGCCGCACCCACTTGTCGTCGCTCATCTTCAGGGTGTCGTTCTCGTAGAAGATGAACAGGCTGTCGCCGGCGGCCGGCTCGCGATAGACGAACGAGAACCCCGTCCCCGGCACCCGGACCACCTTGAAGGAGGTGGCGCTCCCGATCGAACTGCAGAGCACGTAGTACCCCCGCATCGCCAGGTACACGATGCTCGTGTCGCTCACGGAGAGGATGTCCGTGGTGTCCGACTGGTTGAGCATCCGGAGCTCGTTCGGCACCACCATGCTCCCCACCCGGAGGTTGCTCTGCAGGGTGGCCCGCACGGTCTGCGCCGTGGTGACCCGCTGGCTCGTGATCAGGAGGCGGGTCAGCGTCGCCTCGACGATCCCGAAGAGGACCAGCGCGACCAGGATCTCGATCAGCGTGAAACCGCGGCGGGATGGGCGCATGGTCAGACGTCGCACTTGAAGACGGTGGTCACGGTGTCGGCCAGGTTCCGGGTGGAGCTCGTGTAGGTCACGACGGCCGTGACCTCGCGCTCGTACAGGTTCCCGTTGGCGGTCAGCGCCCCGATGCTCCACACCACGTTGACCCCCTGCCGGCTGTAGCCGGTCGAGTTGGAGGTGAGCCCGGTGCACGCCTGCAGGTTGGAGTTGGCCACCAGCCGCAGCGAGTCGAGCACCTGCTCGGCCAGCTGGGTGGCCTGCGTGACCCGCCGGCCGCGCACGATGAGCTTGTTCACCGCCACCGAGGTCCCCATCAGCGCCAGGATCCCCACCGTCAGGATGGCCACCGCCACCAGCACCTCGGGGATGGTGAACCCCCGCCGGTCCCGGAGCACGGCCCCGCCGCTCGCCTCGGTCACTGGACCCTCCCGTAGTAGCCCACCGTGACGGTGCGCGTCTGGCCGTTCTTGGTGATCGTGAACGCCGCGGTGTCGGCGTTGACGACCGGGATGCCGCGGGGATCGAAGCCCAGCGAGTCGGTGGTGAGCGCCGAGCCGGACCCCTTGGTGAGCGTCACGCTCACGCCGTAGTCGGTGGCGAAGTTCCGGTTGCTCACGATCTCCTTCTGCGTGCCGCCCTGGCAGGGCGTGGTGTACACCGTCACCGAACTGCTCGAGAGCTTCAGGAAGGCGCACTTGCCCGAGCTGATCGCCGAGCTCTTCGTGACGTTCACCGCCGTGATCATCGCGCCGCGCGCCCCCCTGAGGCTCGAGTTGGTCGCGATGTTGTTGATGCGCGGGTACGCGATCGCGAGCACCAGGCCCATCAGCACGATGACCGTGAGCAGTTCGAACAGGGTGAAGCCGGCCCGCTGGCGTACGATCATCGCTCGCTCCATCAGGGTGAGCCTCCAACGAGGGACCGAACCAAGCAACTCCGGTACCGCAACGTAAGTCATTGCAGGACAACACATCGGCGCCTCGAGCCCCGGCGTCAGGCGCAGCGGATTGCACTCCGGATGCAAGATATTGCAGTTGCTCAGTCGCTCAAGCCGTACCGGCGCATCTTATAGAAAAGGGTCCGCAGGCTCAGGCCGAGCACCTGGGCCGTGAGCCGGCGATTGCCGCCCGAGCGGCTCAGGGCCTGCTCGATGACGACCCGTTCGAGCGCCTCGACCTGGGGCTTGAGCCGCGCCGCGGGGGCGCCGGCCCCGGGCTGGCGGGGATCGCCCAGGGCGAAGTCCCCCTCCTCCAGCACGCCGGTGGTCGAGAGCACCGCCGCCCGCTCGATCGCGTTCCGGAGTTCGCGGACGTTGCCGGGCCAGCGCCAGTCGGCAAGCTTGGCGAGCGCGGCCGGGGTGAGCCGGAGCGGACGCCCCTGCCGTGCCCCCGCCTGCGCCACGAAGTGCGCGGCGAGCGCGGAGACGTCCTCGGGGCGCTCGCGGAGCGCGGGGAGGTGGATCCGCACCACGTTGAGCCGATAGAAGAGATCTTCTCGGAAGCGCCCCTCGCGGAGCCGCTCCTCGATCGGCTGGGCGGTCGCGGCGATGAGCCGCACGTCCACGGGCCGCTCCTCGGCCTCGCCCACCCGCCGCACCGCCCCCTCCTCGATGGCACGGAGGAGCTTGGGCTGGAGGGCGAGCGGCAGGTCGGCGACCTCGTCGAGCAGGAGCGTGCCGCGGTGCGCCTCCTCGAAGAGCCCCCGCCGGTCCTCGGTGGCCCCGGTGAAGGCGCCGCGCCGGTGACCGAAGAGCTCCGACTCGATCAGCGCCTCGGGGATCGCCGCGCAGTTGACCGCCACGAAGCGCTCGGCCGCCCGCGGTCCCTTCCGGTGGAGGTACCGGGCGATGACCTCCTTGCCGGTGCCGCTCTCGCCGGTGAGGAGGACGGTGGTCGCGTGCGCGGCCGCCCGCGCCGCGAGCTCCAGCACCTGCCGCATCGCCGGGCCCTCGGCCACGAGGCCCCCGCCCCCCGTCTCGAGCGTGGCCCGGAGCGCCGCCACCTCCCGGCGCAGCCCCTCACGCTCCTCCGCCTTGCGCACGGTGAGGAGCACCTCGGCGGGGCGGAACGGCTTGTGGAGGTAGTCGTAGGCACCCTCCCGCATCGCCTCGAGCGCCAGCTCCTCGCCCCCGAAGGCGCTCATCATGATGACGAGCGCCGCGCCCCCCGCGGCCAGGTAGCGGCGCAGGAACTCGCGCCCGTCGAGCGCCGCCATCTTGACGTCGCAGAGGATGAGGTCGAAGGGCTCGGCCGCGGCGCGCTGCAGCGCGGCCAGCGGATCCCCCTCGGCCGCGACCTCGTAGCCCGCCTCGCCCAGGAGGAGCCCGAGCGAGCGCCGGAGGCCGGCGTCGTCGTCCACGATGAGGAGGCGCGTCACGCGACGCTCCCCGGCGCCGCGGGGAAGAGGGCGCGGAACACCGCGCCCCCTTCGCGCGCGCGGTCCACCCAGACCACCCCGCCCGCGTCGTACACTGCGCGCGCCACGATGGCGAGCCCGAGCCCGGTCCCCTCGCCGGTGGCCTTGGTGGTGTAGAACGGGTCGAAGATCCGCTCCCGGTCGCGTTCGGGGACGCCGGGCCCCTCATCGGCCACGATGAGGAGCGTGCCGGTGCCCACCACCGACCCCGACGCGCGCCGCGGCGCGGCGGCGGTGCGCTTGCGCGCCGTCGCCGGGGCCCCGGTGACATCCTCGTGCCGGTGGCGCGCGTCGGGGCGATGGCGATGCACGCCGACGACGATCCGCCCGCCGGGGCGGGCGTCGCGGGCGTTGAGGATCAGGTTCACGAGGATCTGGTCCACGTCGTGCGCGTCGGCGAGGACCGGGTACGCCTCGGGGTCGGCCACGATCTCCACCGGGTGCCCCTTGAGCGCCCCCTGGCGGCTCAGGAACTCCACGGTGCGCCGCGCGGCGGCGGCGAGGTCGGCGGGGGCGGTGGAGCTCGCGCGGGGGCGGCCGTAGTCGAGCAGCCCCGTCACGATGCGGTCCATCCGCGCCACCTCGTCCTGCATGGCGCCCACCACCTCGCCGTCCGCGCCGCGCTGCTTGAGCACCTCGACGTAGGTGTTGAGGGCGCCGAGGGGATTGCGGATCTCGTGCGCGAGCCCCGCGCCCAGCCGGCCGATGGCGGCGAGCTTCTCGGCGCGCACCACCTGGCCCTGGGCGTCGAGCAGGCGCTCGGCCATCGCGCGGAAGCGTTCGTCGAGCGCCTGGAACTCGCGCACCTCGTAGCGATGCACCGGGATCGGACCGCTCGCCTCGGCCAGGGCGTCGGCGGTGCGGGCCAGGGCATCGAGCGGGCGCAGCACCGTGCGGCGCAGGAGCCAGCCGACGAACACCGCAAAGACCGTCAGCGCCGGGACCCCGTACGCGAGCGCCACCGCCAATCCCGCCCGGCCGTCCCCGCCGGCCAGCACCACCGCGCTGACGCTCACGAGCAGCAGCGCCGCCGCGGCGACCAGGCCGAGGTTGACGAGGAAGATGATCCGGAGGGAGCGCGGGGTCATGGCGCGGCCGGAAGGCGGTGGGTCGGGGCGCCGGGGCACGAACGGGACGGGGTGACCGCGCCGGTCACCCCGTTCATCCCGCCAGCGGAGTCGCGCGGGGTCTCAGCTGCAGACCGGGAGCCCATCGTCGGTGTTGCCCGTGTGGTACGAGACGGTGCAGGTGATGCTGCCGGCGGCGGGCGAGGAGGCCGAGGCGCTCCACTGGCCGCCGGTGCCGGACGTGATCGAGATGGAGTTCTGGCCGGAGAACTTGTAGGCGTACGGGTTGGCCTGGAGCGACGCCAGGGTGCTGGCGTACGTCGTGTAGTCCATGTAGTACGCCTCCTGGACGGAGGCCAGGTTCCGCAGGTCGGCCTTCATCGTGGCCAGGGCGGCCTTGGCCTTCGTGTTGGAGAACTTCGGCAGCGCGATGGCGGCCAGCACGCCGATGATCACCACCACGATCAGCAGCTCGATGAGCGTGAACCCCTTGCGATCCATGTCGTCCTCGGGTGTCGATGGAACGGGATTGCGGGGTCGCCGGCACTGCGGGAAAAGCACGAGGGTGGCAGGCAGAGCACCTGCCACCCCCGGGATCGCCGGTAAGGCTACCGGCGGGTCAGGCTCACGAGCAGGTCGGGGCGCCGTCGCCGGTCGAGCCGGTGTTGCTCCCCATCACGCAGGTCTGCGACGTGCCGGCGTTGGCCACGGTCGCCTCCCAGTGCGTGCCGTCCGCGGCGGTGCTGGTCATGGTGTTGCCGGCCGAGGCGCGGAAGTAGCCGGTGTCGCCAGTGATGTCGGCGTAGGTGGTGTAGTCGGCGTAGTACGACTCCTGGGCGGAGGCGTAGTTCCGGAGATCCGACTTCATCGCCGAGATCACCGCCTTCTCCTTCGTGTTGCTGAACTTCGGGATGGCGATGGCCGCCAGGATGCCGATGATCACGACGACGATCAGCAGCTCGATGAGGGTGAAGCCCTTGCGGTTCATGGGATGCCTCCAAAACGCAGGTGTGGAGAGTGGGGTCGCCCGGATGCGCCGGAGGTGGCTCACCGATTCCCCGGAGTCAGGCTCGAGGGAGAGAAGCAATCGCCGTGCCACCTGAAGAATCGACATCGGATCGGCGTAAGTCGAATATTGACAATAAATTGGTCGGTGTCAAGAAATTCAACGGTCACGACCGGCCGAGCCGGCACTCCTTCATTCTGCAATTCGCCGCCCCCATTCGGGGCTCCCCCCGCCGCTGGTCCGGGGGTGCTACCTTTCGCGCCGACCCGCCCAGGCCCCGTCTTGCCAACGACATCTTCGCGCACACCCTCCTTGCTCCTCCCCGGAGCGCTCCTGACGCTCCTGGCCCTCCTCGCGATGGGGAGGATCCTGCCCAACGCCTTCGTGCAGGACGACTCGGGGGTGCTCATCGGGCATCCGCTCATCCGCCACTGGGACGGCCTCTGGCGCGCGTTCGGCCAGCCCTACTGGCCGCTGGACAACGGTCGGGAGCTCTACCGCCCCCTCTCCATCGCCTGGTTCACCATCCAGTGGCAGCTGGGCCACGGTGCGCCGATCCTTTTCCGGGTGGTGAGCCTCGGGTTCTACGTGGCCTGCGTCCTCGCCGCGTGGCGCCTCCTGCGGCAACTGGTCCCGGCGGCCGCCGCCTGGGTGGGCGCGGCGCTCTTCGCCGTGCACCCGGTGCACACCGAGGCGGTGGCGGTGGGCGTGAACCAGTCGGAGCTCGCCGTGGCGGCGCTCCTCACGGTGGCCCTGACCCTGCGACTCCGCGCCGCCGGCGACGGCCGTTCCACCCGCGCCACCGCGTGGTCCATCTGGGCGCTGTTCGTGGTGGCCATCCTGATCAAGGAGCACGCGCTGGTGCTCCCCGGGCTCCTCCTGGCCGCCGACCTGCTCCTTGCGGACGACGCCCGCGGGTGGCGCGGGGCGCTCTGGCGCTGGCGCTGGCTCTACGCGGGGCTCCTCGTGACCGGGGCGGCCTTCTGGCTGGTGCGCACCGGCGTCCTCGGCCCCGGCACCGGCACCCAGGCCGCGGAGGCCCTGGAGGGTGCCGGCCTGCTGCAACGCGCGTTCACGATGCTCGGCGTCCCGGCCGAGTGGCTCCGGCTCCTCCTCTGGCCGGCCCACCTGCAGACGGACTGGAATCCGGTCGAATGGGTGCCGAGCCGGGCGTGGACGGTGCGTGAGTGGGCGGGGCTGTCGGCGACGGTGAGCCTGCTCCTCGCCTTCGTCCTGGCCTGGCGGCGGCGTCCGGTGCTGGCCTTCGGGCTGTCGTGGATGGTGGTGAGCCTCGCCCCCGTGGCCAACCTCGTGATGCCGACCGGGATCATCCTGGCCGAGCGGACGCTCTTCCTCCCGAGCGTCGGCTTCGTGATCGTCGTGGCCGACCTGGTCGCCCCGCTGGCGCGGGGGTGGGGGACGCTGCCACGCCCCGCCCGGCTCGCGGCCGTCGTGCTGCTCGGCAGCGCCCTGACGCTCGGCGTGCTGCGCTCGGCGGCACGGATGGGAGATTGGCGCGACCGTCCCACCTTCCTCATCACCCAGCTGCGCGACGCCCCCACCAGCTGGCACGCCCAGCTCGCGTACGGGTTCCTCCTGTCCGATGCCGGCGACACCGCCGGCGCCCGCCTCGCGCTACGGCGCGCCATCCGGCTCCGCGCCGACGACCCGCTCATCTCCAAGCACCTCGCCGACCGGATGCGGCTCTCGCAGGGCCGCTGCGCGGGCCCGGCGCTCCTCTACCAGGAGCTGCTGCGCGTGGTCCCCGGACGGAGCGATCTGCGCGGGTCGCTGGTGGCGTGCGAACTCTGGCTGGGGCGCTATGCGGAAGCCCGCGCCGAGGCGGAACGCGGGGTCGCCAGCGGGCTCGACGCCGACTATTACCGCTACGTCGTCGGCGTGGCGGACAGCGCGGAGCGGGCGGCCGCCCCCGCGGGCACCGTGCGCCTCCGGCCGGTCGGGGCCCGGACGACCGTGATCGGCGACCCCCACGCGACGCCCGGGGGACGATGACGACCGTGGACGCCGAACTCGCGCCGCTCGCGCGCCGGTGGCAGGGGGCGGCGCTGGCGCTCATCGCGGTCTGCGCGATGGGGCTGGTGCTGGGCAACGGCTGGGTCCAGGACGAAGGGCCGCTCATCCTGCAGGACCCCCGCGTCCACGCCTGGTCGGGGCTCTGGTCGGGCTTCGTCTCGCCGTGGTGGCCCGAGGCCACCGGGGGCGGGCTCTACCGGCCCCTCGCGCGCACGCTGCTCACCCTGCAGTGGATGGCGGGGGGCGGCGCGCCCTGGGCGTTCAAGCTGGGGAGCCTGCTCTGCTACCTGGCGGCCGTCGCCGCGGTGTGGACGCTGGCCCGCCGCCTGCTGCCGGGCCTGCCGGCCTGGATCGTCGCGGCGCTCTTCGCCGCGCACCCGGTCCATACCGAGGCGGTGGCGGTGGCGGTGAACCAGGGGGAGGCCCTCGTCACCGCCGTGCTCTGCGCCGCCGCCGCCCTCTGGCTCGACCAGCGCGCCGGCCGGCGGGCGCTCGGCCCCACCGCGGTGACCATCGCCCTGCTCTATCTCGCGGGGCTCGGCCTCAAGGAGCACGCGCTCCTGCTCCCCGTCCTGCTGTTCGTGGCGGGAGCCGCGGTCCCTCGTGTCGCGGGGACCGGGCAGACGTCCCGCCGCCGGGAGTGGGGCGTCCTCCTCGGCCTCGTCGCGATCGGCGCCGCGGTCTGGGCGGCGCGCACCGCGATCCTGGGCGGGGCGGTGAGCGCCCCGCCCGCGCACGGACTCCCGGTGGAACCGCTCCCCCGCGCGCTCACGATGCTCGGGGTCGTGCCGCATTGGGTGCGGCTGCTGCTCTGGCCGGCGCACCTTCAGGCCGACTACGCCCCGCTCGAGATCCTCCCGTGGGGGGGATGGACCGTGATGCACTCCCTGGGCACGGGCCTCCTGGCGCTCGCCGCGGGCCTGCTCGCGTGGTCGTGGCCGCGCCGGCGGGTGGTCGCGGCCGGCATCCTCTGGACCGCGGTGGCCCTCTTCCCGGTGAGCAACCTGGCCGCGGTGACCGGCATCGTGCTCGCCGAGCGCACGCTCATGCTCGCGAGCGTGGGCGCGATCCTCGCCGTGATCGCCGCCGTGCCCGACGCGTGGTGGCACACGCCGCGGACCCGCACGCCCCTCGCCGCGCTCGCGGGCGCGTTGGTCCTCGTCGGCGCGTTCCGTTCCGCGGCGCGGATGCCCGACTGGCACGACCCGGTGCGCTACGTGATCGCCCTGTCCCGCGACGCGCCGCGGAGCTGGCACACGCTCGACGCGGTGGGGACGCTGGAGCTCGAGGCGGGGCATCGCGCCGAGGGCGAGGCGCGGCTCCGCGCGGCGATGGCGATCGCGCCGTGGCACTCGCGCGCGTACCGCACCCTCGCCCGCGCGTACCGGAGCGACGGGCTCTGCGCGGCCGCGATCCCGCTGCTCGAGACCACGCTCCGCCTCGAGCCGATCGACCAGTACTCGCGCCTGTCGCTGGTGGCGTGCCTGCTCGACCAGGCGCGCTACGACGAGGCGCGGGCCCGCGCCGTCGAGGGGGCGGCCGGCCCGGGCCGGGCCCTGCAGGCCGCCTTCCGCGCGGCGACCCTCACGGCCGACAGCGCGGCGCGCGCGCGCGCCGGGGCGGGCCGCGTCCGCCTGGCCCCCTTCCCCGGCGGGTACACCGATATCGGCGCCCCGCCCGGGGACACCCGGCCGTGACGCCGCACCTTCCCGCCCTGCCGCGGCGGCGGTGGCCCCCGCCGGTGGCGCTCCTGCTGCTGGCGGTCGCGGCGATGGGGGGCACGCTCCGGGATGGCTGGGTGCAGGACGACGCGCCGCTCATCGCCGGCAACCCCAGCGTCCAGTCGGTCTCCGGGCTCTGGTCGGGGTTCACCGAGCCCTATTGGCCGCCCCCGAGCCCGGGCGGCCTCTATCGCCCGCTCGCGCGGAGCGCCCACAGCGCCCTCTGGGCGCTCGGGGACGGCGCGCTGTGGCCCTTCCGCGTGGCCGACCTCCTGCTCTACGCGGGACTGGTCCTCGCCGTCTGGGGGCTCGCGCGCGAGTTCCTCCCCGCGACCCCCGCGTGGGTGGCCGCAGCGCTTTTCGCCGTGCACCCGGTGCACGTCGAGGCGGTCGCGGTCGCGGTGAACCAGGGTGAGTGCGTGGTGGGGATCGCGGCGTGCGTGGCCGCCATCGCGTGGCGACGCTGGCGGTTCGGCCGGCTCCGCACCGCGCCGGCGCTCGGCGGCGTGGCCGCGGCGCTGCTGGTCGGCCTGGGTTTCAAGGAGACCGCCCTCGTCCTCCCACTGCTGCTCGCGCTGGTGGAGCTCACCGACCCCGCCCCGGCCGTTCCATCCCGCAGGCGCCGGTGGCTCGCCCTCGCCGCGCTCGCCGCGCTCGGCGCGGGATGGT
>DASTRQ010000076.1:0-2011 GCA_035761145.1 Gemmatimonadales bacterium | reverse complement strand
CTCGGCGGCCTCCTGGTCGGCGTGCTCCACGCCCCGGTGGCGGCGCTCATCCTGCTCATCGCGCTCAAGATCACGGTGGACGTGGCCTCGCACCGGCGGGAACGGGAGAGGGCGTGAGGGGGGAGGAGACCTGCAGGGGGTGGCCTGCGGCCACCCCAGGAGCCGAGTCCCGTCGCGCCTGCCCCCGGCGTAGTTGAAGGCGCGTGCACGGCGCACCGCTCCCGGCGGTCGTGGCCTCGCCCTCCGTCCCCGGCGCCTGAAGGCGCCTCTCGGCATGGCGCCCTGAAGGGCTTGGTCGGGTGGCGATGCTCCGATAATCGGTTGGCGTCGTGCGCTCCATTCCCGGGCGCCCTTGAATCGCGCTCACCACCCCGGCGCCTGAAGGCGCCTCTCTGGACGTCGCCCTGAAGGGCTTAGATGCGGCCGCCAAGGGGGGCGCCGAGCGCCACCGGGGTTATCCTGAGGGATCGCAGCGACCGAAGGATCTCTCGGTGGTCCGCTGATGGATCCTTCGCTTTGCTCGGGACCACCGCCCTCCCGTCTCCCGTCTCCTCTCTCTCCCGTGTCGCGTCGCCTCCTCCCCTCCCCGCGCGAATTCGGTTACCACCCTGCACCGTCCCCGACCTACCGTCCGGAATGGCCACGACCTTGCTCGCGCGGTTCCGGGAGGTGCTGCGGCTGCGGCACTACAGCTATCGGACGGAGGGGGTGTATGTCGGCTGGGTGCGGCGGTACATCCGCTATTGTGGCGGGCGGCATCCGCGTGAGCTGGGCGCGCGGGAGATCGGCGAGTTCCTCTCCTGGCTGGCGCGCGAGCGCCGAGTGAGTGCGGCGACGCAGAACCAGGCGCTGGCCGCGCTGCTCTTCCTCTACCGCGACGTGCTCGGCGTCGGCGTGAGCGACATCGGCGTCACCGCGCGGGCGCGGAGCCCGGAGCGGGTGCCGGTGGTGCTCACGCGGGAGGAGGTGCGGCGGGTGCTGGGCAAGCTCGATGGCGTGCCGAGGATCGTGGCGATGCTGTTGTACGGGTCGGGGCTCCGGTTGATGGAGGCGCTGGCGTTGCGGGTGAAGGACGTGGACTTCGGTCGAGGGGAGGTCGTGGTGCGGCGCGGGAAGGGGGCGAAGGATCGGGTGACCGTGTTGCCGGTGGGGGTCCAGGCCGTGCTGCAGCGGCATCTGGTGAAGGTGCAGGCGTTGCACGAGCGCGACCTGGCGGCGGGGCGTGGGACCGTGGAGTTGCCGGGGGCGTTCGCGCGGAAGTCGCCGGCCGCGTCGCGGGAGTGGGCGTGGCAGTGGGTGTTCCCGGCGGCGCGGACGTCGGTGGACCGGGAGACCGGGGAGGTGCGGCGGCTGCATCTCCATCCGTCGGCCGTGCAGCGGGCCGTGGCCGCGGCGGTGCGGGCGGCCAGGATCGGGAAGCGGGCGAGCTGTCACACGTTCCGGCACAGCTTTGCGACCCACCTGCTCGAGCGGGGGAGCGACATCCGGACCGTGCAGGAGCTGCTGGGGCACCGGGACGTGGCAACGACAATGGTGTACACGCACGTGCTGGGGCGGGGGGCTGGCGGGGTGCGGAGTCCGTTGGACGGGTGAGGGGGGCGGGCGGGCGGACGGGCGGACGGGCGGGCAGGCGGGCGGGCGGGCAGGCGGACAGTGGGGGTGATGGGCCCCGGGATGGAGGACGAGCGGGTTGATTCGCCGGGCTGACCGAAAATCGGTCACCCGGTGAAGACCGTATGGCGCTCGGTCGGATCCATTCCCATATTCGATTATCACTGCCATCCCCGCAGCCCAACGCCATAGACTGCCGGACCGCCCGGACCTAACTCCAGGAGGTGGGCGTGGTTATCCGATTCGCAGCGTTGCGCTGGCGGGAGTTAGGTGGCGGGGAGATTGTCCAACGGCGCGAGGTTCGCGCGCCATCAAATATTAGTTAGGTAGCCACATGAATCGCGCCCTTGCCGCTCTTCTGACTGTCGGAACGCTCGCTGGGTGCGCTGAGCGGGCGCCG
>DASTRQ010000075.1:0-2422 GCA_035761145.1 Gemmatimonadales bacterium | reverse complement strand
GCCGCCGCCCGGGCGCCGGGATAGAACTCCACGTGCTCGGCGAAGAAGTCCACCGCCTCGTCGTAGCTCATCCGGCCGGTGTGGATCCCCACATCCACCCGCACCCGCACGGCGCGCATCAGCTGGCCCTGCAGCATGTACAGGTACTCGCCCGGGGTGTAGAAGCCGTACGGATGCCCCTCCGTCGGCTCCCCCATCAGCTCCTCCGCGTACAGGCCCCACCCCTCGGCCGCCATCGAATCCTCCCACATCGAGAAGGAGTCCTCCACCGCGCCGGGGGTGAGCCAGCGGATGGGGCTGATCTGCGCGGCGTGGGCCGTCATGTACTTGTAGTGCCAGTCGTGCCCGGGGAACCCCTCGTGGATGGCGGTGGTGGCCACGGAGGAGCGGTTGTTGAGCTTGAGCGCGCCGGGGTCGTTGCCGGTGGGGCTCAGGTAGAAGCGCCCCACGCCGCTGGTCTTGAAGGGCGGGGCGGGGTAGTACGCCGCGTCGATGGTGCTCCGGAGCACCGGCGGCGTCGGGACCACGTCGAGCTTGTAGGTCTCCGGGATGTCGAACAGCTGCTCCGCGCGGCCGTACGCCACCGCGCGCTCCCCCGTCTCCCGGTACCAGCGGAAGAGCTCGTCGTCGCTCCGGGGGGATTCGCGCGAGAGGTGGTCCATCACCGCGCGCACCGAGGCGCCGCGGGCGGCGTCGTCCCAGGGGAGCGCGAGCCCCGCCCCCTCCGCCACCTGGCGCGCCACGGTGAAGATCTTGGCCTCGTAGGCCGCCACCTGCTCGGCGCCGTAGCGGAACAGCTCGTCGGGCGAGCGCGGGTCGCGGAGGCAGTTGGCCACCCGCCAGGCGTACTCGTCCTCTCCCGCGGCGAAGCGGTCGGTCGTGTCGGCCCCGCCGTACTGCGCCGTCATCCAGGCGCCGAGGCCCCGCCACGCCTCGGCGGCCCGGGCGCCGGCGTCGCGGAGCCGCGTCAGCATCGCGGCCGCGAAAGGACGGTCGCCGAGCAGGGGGCGCGCGCTCTCGAGGAGCGTCGTGGCGAAGTAGGTCGCGTTGGCCGCGCACCCGCCGATCCCGTCACGCTCCACCATCCGGTGGTCAGGACGGTTGTCCGCGGTGATCCCGGTGGCCAGGTTGCCGCGGGCCACCTCCACGTAGCCGGGGATCGCCTCGACCCGCCGGGCGATCAGGTCCCACTCCGCCTCGGTGCCGAGCAGGCCGTTCCCCGCGTCGGAGAGCCCCTGGATCTGCCAGTCCACGCCGCGGAAGGGCTCGGCCACGTAGGTGTCCACCGCGCGCTGCTGGTAGCGCCGCTCCGAGAGTTGGCGGACCAGGTACCCCGCCTGGGCGATCATCACGTCGCGGTCGATCGCATCCGCCGTCGAGAGCGAGGCGGGCGCCACCGCCTGGAGGGCCCCGATCAGCTTGCGCAGGTCGCTCACCTCGGCGTCCACCGCCGCACCCGACCAGTCGCGGAGCGTGCCCCCTACCTCGGCGAGGGAGGGGTCGTAGCCGTCGCCGCCCAGGTAGGTGCAGACCACCGGGTAGCGCCGCAGCGTATCGAGAAAGTACTGGCGGCGGAGGGTCTCGAGCGCCGCATCGCCCGAGCCCGGGACCGGGCGGCAGGCGGTGGTGACGGTGCCCAGGATGCCGACGGCGAGGCCGGCCTGGCCGGTGGTGTGGAGGAAGTGGCGACGGTCCATGGGGTGCCCGGGCTGGGGTGGCGGGGGAGGTGGGGAATCTGGGTCGCGGCCCGCCGGGGGACAACCCGGCCGGCGGGGCGGCCGAGGAGAGCCCTAGACCCTCGCACCCGGATCGGCTACTATTCTGCCCGCCAGTACGGGACGTAGCGCAGTCCGGTAGCGCACTGCAATGGGGTTGCAGGGGTCGCGGGTTCAAATCCCGCCGTCCCGATGGGGGGCCGCCGTCCGGTGGGCCCCCCTTCGTCTTCTCCCGGGGGGATCCCTGTTATCCTTCCCCCCTCGACACGCGACCCTCGACCCTCGACTCTCGACCCCCGACCCCGATGCGTCGCCTCCTCCTCGGTGTCTCCCTCCTCGTCCTTCCCGCGGCGTGCAAGCCGGGGCAGAACGCCGCTCTCCAAGGGTGCCAGTCCATGAGCTCCACCGCCAACATCCCCGTGACCCCCGCGGTCGATTCCAACGCCCTCATCCGCACGGCGAGCGGGCTGGGTTACCAGGACCTGCTGGTGGGGCAGGGCGCCGAGGCGGTCCCGGGGAGCCACGTCTTCGTGCACTACACCGGTTGGCTCACCAACGGCTTCAAGTTCGACTCCAGCCGCGACCGGGGGGAGCTGTTCGACTTCGCGCTGGGGCAGGGGCAGGTGATCGCCGGGTGGGACGAGGGAGTGGCGGGGATGAAGGTCGGGGGTCGGCGGAAGCTCGTGATCCCCCCGGCGCTCGGCTAC
>DASTRQ010000074.1:0-10268 GCA_035761145.1 Gemmatimonadales bacterium | reverse complement strand
ACCACCGCGAAGGCGAGCCCCAGGTCGCGGAAGACCTCGATCGTCACCTGCCACTCGCCGTCCCACTTGAGCGCGGTCTCGTCGAGCCGGTCGGGGAGGGTGGCGTTGTAGCGGCGGATCTCGGCGCCACGCACCTGCACGGTGTCGAGCGCGCGGTCCATCGCCAGGATGGCGTAGACCGGCGACTCGACCACGCCCCCCACGTCGGCGGTCACGTAGATCACCGGGCGCAGGTTCTTGCGGAAGCGCGCCGGCGCGCGCGTGGTGCTGTCCACCCGCACGAACCGCCCCAGCGGCACCGGCCCCAGCGGCGTGCTCACCGGCACGGCGAGGAGCGCCTCGAGCGACGAGCGGTCGGCCAGGCCGAGCCGCGGCACGATGGCCACCGGCTCGCGCGCCTCCGGGTCCACCAGCCGCCCCGCGGTGGCCCCCGAGAGGGCGAGCGCGAGGGTCTGGCTCACTTGCGCCGCGTTGGCACCGGCCGCCGCCACGCGTGCGCGGTCCACCCGGAGCTCGAGCCGTCCCTCGGGCGCCTCCACCGTCCAGTCCACGTCCACCACGCCGGGCGTCCCCTCGAGCACCGCGCGCACCCGCTCCGCCGCGGCCAGCCGCGTCGAGTCGTCGGCCGCGTACACCTCGGCCACGAGGGTGGAGAGCACCGGCGGCCCCGGCGGGATCTCGGCGATCTTGGCGCTCGCGCCGTAGCGGCGGGCGATCGAGTCCACCGCCGGCCGCACCGCCAGCGCGATGGCGTGGCTCTGCCGCTTGCGGTCCCCCTTGGGGAGGAGGTCCACCTGCACATCGGCCACGTTGGCGCCGCGGCGCAGGAAGTAGTGCCGTACCAGGCCGTTGAAGTTGAACGGCGCGGCGGTGCCGGCGTACGTCTCGGTGCTCCGCACCTCGGGCACCGTGCGGAGCCAGGCGGCGATCTCCTGCGCGGCGGCGTTGGAGGTCTCGAGGGTGGCCCCTTCGGGGAGGTCCAGCACCACCTGGAACTCCGACTTGTTGTCGAAGGGGAGCATCTTCACCTGCACCACCTTGAGCCCCACCAGCGCCATCGAGCCGAGCAGCAGGAGGCCCACGCCCACGTAGAAGCGGGTGCGCACCGCCGGCCGGTCCATCAGCGCCGACATCAGCCGGCCGTAGCGGCGGCCGAAGCCGCTCTCCTCCGCCGCGCCGTGGCCGTGCGCCCCCTCGGGATGCACGTGCCGCGCCAGGAGCTTGAAGGCGAGCCACGGCGTCACCACGAACGCCACCGCGAGCGAGGCGAGCATCGCCGCCGAGGCGCCCACGGGGATCGGCCGCATATAGGGGCCCATCAGCCCCGACACGAACGCCATCGGGAGGATTGCCGCGATGACGGTGAAGGTGGCCAGGATGGTGGGGTTCCCCACCTCGTCCACCCCCTCGATGGCGGCGGTCTCGGCCGGGCGGCCCCCCAGCTGCAGGTGGCGGTAGATGTTCTCCACCACCACGATGGCGTCGTCCACCAGGATGCCGATCGAGAAGATCAGCGCGAAGAGCGTGATCCGGTTGAGCGTGTAGCCGAAGGCGTAGTACGCGAACATCGTGAGCGCGAGCGTCACCGGCACCGCCACCAGCACCACCAGCGCCTCGCGCCACCCCAGGAAGATCCCGATGAGCAGCGTCACGCTCGCGGTGGCGAGAAGGAGGTGGAGGATCAGCTCGTTGGCCTTCTCGCGCGCCGTCTCGCCGTAGTTGCGCGTCACGGCCATCTCCACCGAGGGGGGGAGGAGCCGCGCCTCGGCCGCCTGCACCCGCTCGAGCACCTGGTCGGCCAGGGTGCTGGCGTTGGCGCCGGGGCGCTTGGCCACCGCGAGCGTCACCGCATGCTCGGGCACCCCGCCCTTCGCCGCGTAGCTCACGTAGTCGGTCACCTCGGCCGCGCCGTCGGTGATCGTGGCCACGTCGGCCAGGTACACGGGGCGGCCCTGCCGCGCGCCGACCGCCACGGTGCCCACGTCCCGCGCGTCGCGGAGCTCCGCCCCCACGTCCACGAGGAAGCTCCGGTCGCCGGTGGCGAACTCCCCCGCCGGCAGCCGGGTGTTGGCGCCCTGCAGCGCCCCCATCACCTCCGCGGGCGAGAGACCCAGCGCCGCGAGGCGCACCGGGTCGAGCGTGACCCGCACCTGCCGGGGACGGCCGCCGATGATCGTGGTCTGCGCCACGTCGGGGATGGTGCGGATCTCGTCGTCCAGGTGCGCCGCCACCTGGCGCAGCACCTCGGGTCCCGCGCTCGGGCTGTGCAGCGTGAGGGTGAGGAAGGGCACGTCGTCGATGGAATGCGGCTTCACCATCGGCGGAAGCGCCCCCGGCGGCATCCGGTCGGCCGCGGCGGCGAGCTTGGCGTGCACCGCGCTCACGCTCCGCCCCTGGTCCTCGCCCACCTTGAAGCGCACGGTGACGAGGGTCCACCCGTCGCCGGCGGTGCTGTACACGTACTCGACCCCCGGCACCTCCCACATCAGCTTCTCGAGGGGACGGGTGACGAGCTGCTCCACCTCGGTGGGGCCGGCGCCCGGCAGGGCCGCGGTCACGTCGATCATCGGGACCGAGATCTGCGGCTCCTCCTCGCGCGGCGTGGCGATGAGGGCGATCCCCCCCACCGCCAGCGACGCGAAGGTCACCAGCGGCGTCAGCTTGGAGCGCAGGAACCCCTGCGCCACCCGTCCGGCGATCCCCATCCTCAGTTCTCCCCGACCGGTGTGATGGCCACCTGCTCACCGCCGCCGAGCCCCGACAGCACCTCGACCAGCTCCCCGCGCGTGGCGCCCAGGCGCACCCAGCGGAGCTCGGTCCCCTGGCCGGTCCAGAGCCGCACCCCGGTCAGGTCGCCCTGGTGCACCACCGCCGCGATGGGCACGAGCACCGTCCGGCGCGCGCCACCCGGCAGGAGGAGCGCCGCGGCGCCCCCCGCCGCGTAGCGACCGGCGGGATCGGCCACCAGCGCGTTCACCGTGTACAGTCCGCCCCCCGGCATCGGGGCCACCCCTTCGATCGTGGCCGCGGCGGGGACATCCTCGATGCGCGCGTCCACCGTCATCCCGCGCCGCAGGCCGCGCGCGAGCGCCGGCGTGGTGGTCACCGTGACGCGAAGCTGGCGCGCATCCTGCACCGTGATGAGCGGCGCGCCGGGCGCGGCAAAGGCGCCGGGGTCCACCCACCGCCGCGTCACCGTCCCCGCAAAGGGCGCCTTCAGCTCCCCATACCCCGCCACCGCCCCCACCTCCCGCTGCTGCGCCTCGGCCGCCGCCAGCCCCGCCCGCGCGCGCGCGAGACCGGTCTCCGCCGCATCGAGCATCGCCTTGGGGGCGGCGCTGTCGGCGTAGAGCGCGCGGATCCGGGTGGCGTAGAGCTCCGCCTCCGCGGCCTGCGCCTGGGCCGCCTCGTATCCTGCCCGCGCCTGCGCCGCCTTGGCGTCCACGTCCCGGGTGTCGAGCCGCACCAGCACCTGGCCGGCGCGCACGTTGTCCCCCTCGTGCACCAGCACCGCCGTCACCGCCCCCATCAGGCGGGTGCTGAGGGTGGCCTGCTGCACCGGCGCCGCCACGCCCGCCGCCTCGGTCAGCGCCGTGACGGTGGTGTCGATGACATTGGCCAGCGGCGGGGCGCCGGCGCCCTGCGACGCCTGATGGAGCGCCTCGGGCTCGGGACGGCCGCACGCGGCGGCGAACGCCGCCAGGGCAAGAACGCCCGCACGATGGATCTGCATCACTGGTCCTCCACGGCCGCGACGGCCGCCGGGTCGGCCCCCCGCGCGAGCTGGCGCGCGGCGAGGGCGGTGATCGCGTTGAAGCGCGCATCGGCGAGGCCGAGTCGCGTCTGGGTCTCCGCGGCCTGGGCGCCGAGGAGTTCGGTGATCGAGGCGAGGCCGCCGGCGTACCGGCGTTCCACCAGCCGGTGCGCCTCGGCCCCCTGCTGCACCGCCTGCTCGGCGATGCCGAGGCGCTCGAGTGCCACCATCACGTCGCTCTCGCGGGCGGTGCGATCCAGCGCCGCGCGCGCCGTGGCCGCCTCGGCCATCGCCTGCGCCGCCTGGGCCCGCGCCCGCGCGCTCCGCGCATCGCCGAGCTCACTCAACCCGCTGAACGGGGTCCAAGAGGCCATCACACCCACCGTCCACGACGGCTTCCCGGCGAGGGGGGCGGAAGAGTCGTTCCAGTCGTAGCGGCCGAAGGCGTTGACGCGGGGCACCATCCGGCCGGCGCCGCGGGTGGCGTCGCGCCGCGCCGCCTGGGCGGCGGCCTCGGCGGCCAGCACGTCGGCGCGTTCGCCGGCGTGCGTGGTATCGAGCGCGGCGGCCACGACACGGATGCGGTCGGCGGACGGGAGCTCGCCGGGAAGCGTGCCGGCGGTGTCGTCCGGCGCGCCGATCGCGAGCGCGAGCTGGCGCCGCGCGAGCGTCGCCTGGGCGCGGGCCCCCGCGAGCTGGGCCTCGACCTCGCCGGCGCGCACCTGCGCCAGGAGGAGGTCGGAGCGGGTCACGAGCCCCTGGTCGAGCATCGCCTGCGCCTGGCGGACGTGCGCCGCGGCGGCCGCGCGCGCCGCCTCGAGCGTGGTCACCGCCTCGGTGGCCACAAGGGCCCCGAAGTACGCCTGGATCACCTGCACCCGGGTGTCGTTCAGGGTCCAGTCGGCCTGGGCGTCCGCCGCGCGGGCGCCCGCGCGGGCCGCGGCGCGCCCCGCCCAGGCATCGGCGTTGAAGAGCGGCACCTCCGCCACCACCCCGGTGTTCCAGTTGCTCCGGGCGGCGGGGTCGTTGAGCCCGGCGGGATCGAACGCCTCGGGGGTCACCGCGCGCTGGCGGAGGAGGAAGCCGAAGGCGTTGAGCGGGTCGGTGGTGCGCAGGTACCCCCCCTCCGCGCGGAGGGTGGGGAGCAAGCCCTGCAAGGCGCCCAGGGCGCGGGCCCGCTCCGCCGCGGCACCCGACCGGGCGGCGCGATTGCCGTAGGCGGAGGCGTCGGCGCGCTCGAGCGCGGCGCGCAGGGTGAGCTGCTGGGACTCCGCCGGGGGGGCCGCGAACGTCAGGACCGCCAGCAGGGGGACGATGAAGCGTCTCATATTATCAACTATATAGTTATAGAGCATTGTAGTCAAGTGTCCCCCGCTCCGGCCGTCCTCCTATAGACGGCCAGTGGGGATGAACCGCCTATGAGCTACGGGTGAGGATGCGCTCCGGGATCCGCGAGCGCTCGGGCACCCTGCTCCAAGAGCAGATCTGTGGGAGACACGGAGGACACGGAGGTACACGGAGATCGCACGGAGAACTGCAAGTGTCCGTGGTCTCGGAAGGAGACCTCCGACCAGGGGCACCACGCTCTTGCTTTGTGGGTTCTCCGTGTCCCTCAGTGCATCGGAGCCTGCCCTGAGCGCAGCGAAGGGTGTCTTTCTTACCTGCCTGGAGCTATTCCCAGGGGCGGGGCGCGGCGGCCACCTCGGTCACCCGGGGGAGCCATCCCCGCCCCACGGCCACCGTGACGCGGTACACGCGATCCCGATACCCCGTGCTGTCCTCGACCAGCGGCGCCCACTTGTTGGGAAGGTAGAGGTCCGCCGGGAGGGGGTCGGCGTGCACCCGGAAGCGCTCCACCCCGCCGCGCAGGGTGTCGGCGGGCCAGGTCTCGCGGAAGGCGTAGATCCGCGCCGCGAGCACCAGGTGCCCGTCCCCCCACCGCTCCGCGAGCGCCGCCGGGTCGGTGCCGATGTCGAGCACCCGGAGCCGGCTCTCCTGCAGCACCGCGCGCTTCATCTGCTGGACCTGGTCGCGGAGCCCCCGTCCCTCGGCGGAATCCTCCGGGATCACGGCGCGGATGGAATCGATGACGGCGCGGATCGAGTCCACCCGGCGCCGCCATCCCACGCTGTCGAGCCCCACCACGATCCAGCCGCGGCGGGTCGCCTCGCGCGCACAGCGATACCCCTCACGTTCGCAACGGAGTCCCATCCGCTCCAGGTCGGCGCGGGAGAGGCTGTCGAGCTCGGGTGCGCGCCCCCAGGCCCAGCCCAGCCGCACCCCGGTGTTCTCGTCGCGCCGCCAGTCGGCCATCAGCTCCCCCTGGGAGAGGGTGAGCGTCATCCGCGGCGGGGCGGACCGGTCGTACACCGCCTGGCCCAGCGGCACGGCGGTGGCCACCGCCACGAGCGCCACGAGGAGGAGCGGCCCGCGCTTCATGCGCCCCTCCGCGCGAGCGCGCCGCGCACCCGCTTGAGCGCCACCATCACCCCGATGGCGAACGCCGCCAGCAGGAGGAAGAAGAGCCAGCGTGGCAGCCATTCCCACCACCAGTCCACCGCCTTCACCAGGCAGAGGATGGTGAGGAAGATCATCCCGCCGTTGGCCAGCTCCGCCAGCCGCGCCCGCACCCCCCAGGCGATGACGCCCCCCGCAACGAGGAAGCCGGCCACCTGGTAGAGGTGCTCCACCGTGCGCGCGCTCCACGGGAGCCAGCTCTGCCGCCCCGCCACGCTCAGGATGAAGAGCCCGAGGAAGAGCCCCGTCATCCCGACGATCCGGTGGTCCCTGGGCCAGCGGGACGCCGGGAGGCGGAGCCGGGGCGCGAGGAGCAGGAGCGCGCCGGCCAGCACCAGCGCCTCACCTCGCCCGAACAGGTCGGGCAGCTCCTCTCCGGCCAGCGTGCCGGGGAGGGCGGTGAGCCACGCGCCGAACGCCACGAGCCCGGCGAAGTGGGGGAGCCGCAGGTCGTACGTCCATCCGAGCAGGAGGCCGAAGAGCCCGTACGCCAGGAAGGCGTGCGGGGTGGGGCGGAGGTTGAAGATCACGCCGAGGGTGCCGAGGGCGAGCACGAAGGCGGCGAAGGCCGCCAGCGCGGCGAGCGCGGCGAAGTAGCCGCTCCGCTCCCACCGGTGCAGCAGGTGCGTGGCGCCCACGAGGAGGAGCGGCGCGGCGACGAGGACCAGCACCTGCCGGGGGACGCTGAGCGCGCCCCAGAAGCGGTAGAAGAGGAAGAAGACCGCGGCCGAGAGCGCCACCGCGCCCACGAACGAGGCAAGCCGCATCCCGAGCGAGAGCCGCTCGTCCGGCGCGCCGGCGAGGAGCCGTTCGTGATGCGCGCGGATCCGCGCGAGCGTGCCCTCGTCGAGGACGATGCCTTCCTCGGCGAGGGCGATAAGCTCGGCCTTGAAGGCCTGGATCCGGTCGTGGCGGGTCATCGGGGGGAATGTACGGAACGGTGCGCCGTCGCGTCAGGGCGGCGCGGCGGGCGGGGAGGACGGAGCGCGGCCCCCTTCCCTCGGATGAGGGAAGGGGGCCGCAGGAGGGGGTGTCGAGCGTCTTGAGCGTCTTGAGCGTCTTGAGCGCCTCGAGCGCCTCGAGCGCCTCCTCGTTCACTCCCCCAGCGGGAAGTTGAGACCGAACGCCATCGTCAGGTCGTGCTGGGTCGGTTCGATCGGGTTGCTCAGGCCGTCGAGCTCGAGCGGCTGGGAGTGGATGCGGTCGGTGAGGTCGGCGGTGAAGGAGGCGCTGCCGGTGAGGCGGGCGCGGAGGCCGAGCCCCACGATCCCGGTGACCTTCCCCTTCAGGTCGTTGTTCTCACTGAGGATGTGACCGGCGTCGAGGAGCCCCATCGTGTACTGGGTCCAGCCGGCGCCGGCCAGGAGGCCCAGGTTGGCGCGGTCGGTGCCGATGAGGCGGAGCCGGGCGCGCGCGTCCACGAACCAGACGTTGGAGCGGAGCGTCATCGGCGTGCCGCCGCCGACGATCTCCACGTCCCCCTTCCCGACCCCGCCCTGCACCTGCACCGTGACCTGATCGGTCACGTCCTTGGCGACCCGGAGGCCGTAGATGGTGTGGGCGTTGAAGTGGAAGTAGGTGGCGCTCCCGCCGGTGGTGTCCATGATCGCGTTCTTGAGCGGCACCATCTCCCCGATGAAGGGGGTGATGGACACGCCCTGGGCGGCAAGAGGCTGGGCGGCGACGGCAAGGGTCGTCGCGGCGAGGATGGCCGTGATGCGCATGCGCAAAGCTCCTTGATGGGGGTCGGAAAGTCCGCGGACGGCGGACCTGCCCATCCTAAAGGCTCGTTCATCCATCGCTGTGACCAAGGTCACCAGCCGCAAAAGGCGAGGCGCCCGCCGCAATGCGCGACAGGCGCCCAGCCCCACCCAGCTCTTCCTCCCTTCCTCCCTTCTTCCCTTCCTACCTTCCTCCCTTCCTCCCTTCCTACCTTCCTCCCTTCCTCCCTTCCTCCCTTCCTACCCCTTCACCGGCAGGTAGATCTCTCCCCCCCTCGCCTTGAACTCCGCGCTCTTCTCCTGCATCCCCTTGGCGGCCTCGCGGATGTCCTGGGTGATGCGCATCGAGCAGAACTTGGGGCCGCACATCGAGCAGAAGTGGGCCACCTTGGCGCCGTCGGCCGGAAGGGTCTCGTCGTGGTACGCGCGCGCGGTGACGGGATCGAGCGCCAGGTTGAACTGGTCCTCCCAGCGGAACTCGAAGCGCGCCTTGCTGAGCGCGTCGTCCCACTGCTTGGCCTGCGGGTGCCCCTTGGCGAGGTCGGCGGCGTGCGCGGCGATGCGGTAGGCGATGACCCCCTGCTTCACGTCGTCGCGGTCGGGGAGGCCCAGGTGCTCCTTGGGGGTCACGTAGCAGAGCATCGCGGTGCCGTACCAGCCGATCATCGCGGCGCCGATGGCGCTCGTGATGTGGTCGTACCCCGGCGCGATGTCGGTGGTGAGCGGCCCGAGGGTATAGAACGGCGCCTCCTGGCACCACTCGAGCTGCTTGTCCATGTTCTCCTGGATGAGGTGCATCGGGATGTGCCCGGGCCCCTCGTTCATCGTCTGGACGTCGTGCTCCCACGCGATGCGGTTGAGCTCCCCCTGCACCTTGAGCTCGGCGAACTGCGCCTCGTCGTTGGCGTCGGCGATGCTCCCGGGGCGGAGCCCGTCGCCCAGCGAGAAGGAGACGTCGTACGCCGCCATGATCTCGCAGATCTCGCGGAAGTGGGTGTAGAGGAAGTTCTCCTGGTGGTGCGCCAGGCACCACTTGGCGATGATGCTCCCCCCGCGGCTCACGATCCCCGTCATCCGCGCCGCGGTGAGCGGGATGAACGGGAGCAGCACGCCGGCGTGCACCGTGAAGTAGTCCACGCCCTGCTCCGCCTGCTCGATGAGCGTGTCGCGGTACACCTCCCAGGTGAGGTCCTCCGCCACGCCCCCCACCTTCTCGAGCGCCTGGTAGATCGGCACCGTGCCGATGGGCACCGCGCTGTTCCGGAGGATCCACCCGCGGGTCTCGTGGATGTGCCTGCCCGTCGAGAGGTCCATCACCGTGTCCGCGCCCCAGAGGGTGCTCCAGCGGAGCTTCTCGACCTCCTCCTCGATGGAGCTGGTGACGGCGGAGTTCCCGATGTTGGCGTTGATCTTCACCTTGAACCCGCGCCCGATGATCATCGGCTCGAGCTCGGGGTGGTTGATGTTGGCCGGGATGATGGCGCGGCCGCGCGCCACCTCCTTCATGACGAACTCCGGCTTCATCCCCTCGCGCAGCGCGATGTACTCCATCTCGGGGGTGAGCTCCCCCTTCCGCGCGTAGTGCATCTGGGTGACGCACGACCGCCCGCGGAGCACCTTCCGCCGCAGCGTCGGCGGCATCAGCTCCTCCTTGCCGCCGCTCATCCCCCCCGTCTCGGCCACGTCGCGCCCCTGGATCCACGCCGCCCGGAGCGGCGGGAGCCCCTGCCGCACGTCGATCCCCTGCGGGCCGCTGGTGTCGTACACCCGGAGCGGCGGCTCGCCCCCCGAGAGCCGGATCTCGCGGAACGGCACCTGGATGCCTCGCGGCCCCGGCACGTACACCTTGGTCGAGTTGGGGAACGCCTCGGCGAACGACGAGACCGCGGGGACCTTCGTGGGCGTCGCGGGACGCGCGGTGGTGGCCATCGGGACCTCCTGAAGGACGAACGCCTCTCACGGACCGGATCCGGAGAGGCGCGCACCGAGCGGGCGTCACCGCCCCGCCGCACGCCGCGCTCCCTCCGCCGGTATCAGCCGGGTCAGGTTCCAAGGGTGTATCTCAACCACCTCGGCGCGGCATCGACCGTCGACCGAGGCGGTACCCCTGGCGGCACCTCCAAACTAGTGGCGTGGCCGGGAAGCGGGTAGAGCGGCTCGAGGGAGACACGGAGGGCACGGAGGGGCACGGAGAATTCACGGAGAACTGCGAATGCTTGTGGTCTCGGACTGAGCCCTCCATCCGAGACCACAATGTGCTTCCTCCGTGCGATCTC
>DASTRQ010000073.1:0-4793 GCA_035761145.1 Gemmatimonadales bacterium | reverse complement strand
CTCGATGATCGGGATGATCGCGCTGGCCGGGATCATCGTGCGCAACTCGATCCTGCTGGTGGACTTCATCCAGCTGGCCGAGGAGCGGGGGAAGTCGCTCCGCGAGGCGGTGATCGAGGCGGGCGCGGTGCGCTTCCGGCCCATCGCCCTCACCGCCGCGGCGGTGGTCGTCGGCGGGCTCGTGATGGTGCTCGACCCGATCTTCCAGGGCCTCGCCGTGGCGCTCATCAGCGGCGCGGTGGCGGCGACGCTGCTCACGATGGTGGTGGTGCCGTTGCTGTATTGGGAGTTGATGCGTGGGAAGCAGGCCATCGGCCATCAGCCATCGGCCGTCAGCCATCAGCCATCGGGCATCGGCCAATAGCCATCGGCCAATAGCCAATAGCCCACATCGAGGCCACCATGAAACTGCTCTTCCTCAGCTATGCCGGCGCCACGCCCGACCGGGTGGCCGCGCGGCTCGATGCAGTGGGCGTGCCGGGGCATACGCGCTTCGCGCACGCGCACGGGCACGGCCTCACCGGCCCCCGCGAGGGGACCCGCGCCTGGCCGGGCGAGATCACCGTCTTTACTGCCGTGGTACCCGACACCCTCGCCCCGCAGGCGCTCGAGGCGCTCCGGCGCGAGGCCGCCCAACTTCCCGAAGGGGAGCGACTCCACGTGGCGGCGTTGCCGGTGGAGGAGTTCTTCTGATGGTGGCCATCGGCCATCAGCCATCGGCCATCAGCCATCAGCCAACAGCCAAGAGCCAAGAGCCAACCATGTGCGACCAGATGATCATCCGCCGCATCGCCGGCATCTTCGTGATGCTGAGCGTGATCCTTGCCATGACCGTGAGCCCGCTCTGGCTCTGGTTCACCCTTTTCGTGGGGTTCAACCTCTTCCAGTCGAGCCTCACCAACTTCTGTCCGCTGGAGCGGATCCTGGGCCGGCTGGGGTGGTTCCAGTGCCGGCCCAAGGGGACGACGGCCTAGCCGCGCCGAGGCCGGAGCAGCTGGCGGCGGCGGTCGAGCTCGTCCTCGATCCCGCCGCAGACGAGCGAACAGAGCTCGAACACGGCGGGGTCCGCCACCCGGTACCAGGTGGTGGTCCCCGCCTTGCGCCGCTCCACGAACCCCTGCTGGAAGAGCACCTGCAGGTGCTTGGACACGTTGGCCTGGCCCGCTCCCACCCGCTCGGCCAGCTCCCCCACGCTCAGCTCCCCCTTGCGCAGGTTGTGCAACAGCCGGAGCCGCATCGGCTCGGCCAGGGCCCGGAACCGGTCGGAGATCAGGTCGGCGCTGGCGTCGGTCAGTTCGATCATCGGGGTCTCCCGCTATTCAACTATCTAGGAATATACGCATTTTCCGCGCCCCCGCCATCCCTTGGGGCCGGTGGACTCAGGAGACACGGAGGTCACCGAGGGGCACGGAGATCCACGGAGAACTGCAACTATTGGTGGGCGCGGGAGGAGCCCTCCATCCGAGACCACAAGGCATTTCCTCCGTGTGTTCCCCGTGCCCCTCGGTGCCCTCCGTGTCTCCTGAAGAGCCTCCGCCCTACCCCGGCGCCCCGCATCCCCCCAGATTTCTGCCCATGTTCTTCCAGCGCTTCTACGACGACAAACTCGCCCAGGCGAGCTACCTCATCGGGTGCGCCGCCACCGGCGAGGCGCTCGTGGTGGACGCCAACCGCGACGTGGAACCCTACCTCCGCGCCGCGGAGCGGGAGGGGCTCCGGATCACCGCGGTCACCGAGACCCACATCCACGCCGACTACCTCTCGGGGAGCCGGGAGCTGGCCGCGCGCACGCAGGCCACGCTCCACCTGAGCGACTGCGGTGACGCCGACTGGAAGTACACCTATGCCGCCAAGGACGGGGCGCGGCTCCTCGCCGACGGCGACGAGATCGTCGTCGGCAACATCCGCGTCCGCGCGCTGCACACCCCCGGCCACACCCCGGAGCACCTGAGCTTTCTCGTCACCGACGGCGCGGCCACCACCGAGCCGATGATGATCCTCACCGGCGACTTCGTCTTCTGCGGCGACGTCGGGCGTCCCGACCTCCTCGAGAAGGCGGTGCACGTCACCGGGAGCGCGGAGAAGGCGGCCAAGGTGCTCTGGAAGAGCCTCGAGCGCTTCCGCGCCCTCCCCGACCACCTGCAGGTCTGGCCCGGTCACGGGGCCGGCTCGGCGTGCGGCAAGGGGATGTCGGCGGTGCCGAGCAGCACGGTGGGGTACGAGAAGCGGGTCAACTGGGCCTTCCTGGCCAAGGACGAGGCGGCGTTCGTGGCGGGGGTGCTGGCGGGCCAGCCCGAGCCGCCGGCGTACTTCGCCACGATGAAGCGGCTCAATAAGGAAGGGCCCCGGGTGCTGGGCGGGCTTCGTCCGGCGCCGTTGCTGGACTACTCGGCCATCGGCCATCGGCCATCGGCCATCAGCCATCAGCTATCGGCCATCAGCCAACAGCCAATAGCCAATGGCCAACAGCCCGTCGTCGTGGATCTCCGCAGCTCGGCCGAGTTCGCGGCGGGGCATATCCCGGGCACGCTCAGCATCCCGCTCAACAAGAGCTTCACCACCTGGGCGGGGTCGTTGCTGCCGTACGACCGGGAGATCGCGCTCATCCTTCCCGATCGTGAGGGGCGGGGGCTGGCCGAGGTGGTGCGAGACCTGGCGCTGATCGGTCTCGACCGGCTGGCGGGGTGGTGGCCGGCGGAGGTGGTCGAGTGGTGGCGTGACCAGGGGAACGAGCTGGCGCAGGTGGCGCAGACCGAGGCGCACCTGCTGGCCGAGGCGGGGTATGCGGTGGTGGATGTGCGGGGGCGGAGCGAGTGGGACGCGGGACACCTGCCGGGGGCGGTGCACATCCCGCTGCCCGAGCTCGCGGGGCGGCTGGGGGAGCTCCCGGCCGACCGGCCGCTGGTGGTGCAGTGCGCCGCGGGGGGGCGCTCGATGATCGCGGCGAGCCTGCTGCAGGCGCACGGGGTGGACGGGGTGGTGAACCTGGCCGGGGGGTACTCGGCGTGGCTCAAGGCGGGATTGCCGATCGCGCAGTAGCTTAGGGAGATGGACTCCCTCCAGCGACAGATCCAGAACCTCGCCGAAGCGGGCCTGCTGATCCAGGTGACCGCGGCGGCGGTGTTGTGGCTGTTGTTCCTGCTCATCCGCCGGCAGGGGCGCCGGCGGTACTTCACGCTCTGGACCTGGGCGTGGCTCCTGTTCGCGGTGGCGTTCGCGGCGCTCACGGTGCGCTACCGCATCGTGGGGGGCGCGCTGGTGGAGTACCTGCAGCACGAGGACCAGCCGCTGGTCCGGTCGTTCTACCTTGCCTACCAGGTCTGCAAGGCGCTGGCGGTGGGGCTCCTGCTGGCGGGGGCGCTGCAGGTGGCGGGGCGCACCTCCGAGCGGCTCACGCCGCGGCACTACGCCGCGTGGGGCGGGGCGCTGGGGGGGCTGGCGGCGCTGACGGTGCTGGTGACGCCGATGTTCGAGCACGCGCTGGCGCTGCAGTCGCTCCTCGTGGTGCCGATGTACGCCGCGGCGGGGTGGGTGCTGCTGCGGGTCCCGGCGGCCGAGCGCTCGCTGGGGCGGCTGCTCGCGGGCACGATGCTCCTGGCGCTCGCGGCGCTCTGGGTGGTGTACGGCTTCAGCTACTCGTCGGTGGTGTGGGACGCGGCGGCGGGGCGGCTCTTCCCGGCGCGGTTCCGTCACCTGATGGACCTCAGCACGCTGGTGGACTCGGTGTGGATGGTGCTGCTCGCCTTCGGGCAGGTGCTCATCCTCACCGAGGACCTCCACGGCGAGGCCGACCGGTTCCGCACGGTGCTGAGCGAGCGGATGGCGCAGGCGCAGAAGATGGAGGCGGTGGGGCGGCTGGTGTCGGGGGTGGCGCACGAGCTCAACAACCCGCTCGCGGCGATCCTGGCGTTCAGCGAGGAGTTGCTGGCCGGGGCGCGGGACCCGGAGGAGCGGGAGTCGCTGGAGGTGATCCGCGACCAGAGCCGGCGCGCGCGCACCATCGTGCGCGACCTGCTGGCCTTCGTGGGGCGGCGCGAGGAGCGGCGCGAGCCGGTGGACGCGCACGCGCTCCTCACCCGGGTGGCCAAGGGGGTGGGGCCCGAGCTGGCGCGGCAGGGAGCGGCGCTCGACGTGGCGCTGGCGCCCGACCTCCCCGCGCTCACCGCCGACCGCGCGGGGCTCGAGCAGGTGATCACGAACCTCCTGGCCAACGCCGCCTACGCCGCCGGCCGCGGCGGGCGGGTGCTCCTCTCGGCGCGGCGCACCAGTGATGGAGAGCTGCAGGTCTCGGTGACCGACTCCGGGCCCGGCATCGCACCCGAGGTGAAGAGCCGGCTCTTCGAGCCCTTCTTCACCACCAAGCCGGCGGGGCAGGGGACGGGGCTCGGGCTCTCCGTGTCGCTGGGGATCGTGGAGCAGCACGGGGGGCACATCGACGTGGAGAGCGTGGCGGGGGGCGGCGCGCGCTTCGTGGTGACGGTGCCGGGCCTCCCCGCCGGCGAGGCCGGCCTGCTCCCCCGTCCCGAGGAGCCGCAGCCGGTGCCGCGGCCGCGGGCGGAGCGCCCCGGCGTCGAGGGGGGGCGGCGCGTGCTGCTGGTGGACGACGAACTGCCGATCCGCACCGTGATGCGGCGCGGGTTCGAGCGCGAGGGGGGGGCGGTGGAGGAGGCGGTGGACGGGGCGCAGGCGCTCTCGATGCTGCCCGTGGCGGGGGCGGGGGGGTACCACCTGGTGATGTGCGACCTCAAGATGCCGGGGTTGAGCGCGATCGAGCTGGTGGAGCGGCTGGAGCG
>DASTRQ010000072.1:0-2922 GCA_035761145.1 Gemmatimonadales bacterium | reverse complement strand
CGTTCCCTCGGCGCCATCGAGGACGAGCTCGGCACCACCTGGGACCTGACCCTCCGCGGCAACCAGGTCCACGGCGACCTCTTCCCCCGCGTCACCGCGGAGGTGACCAAGGGGGTGCTCCTCCCGCTCGACCATTCGTCGCTCTGGTTCCGGGCGGCCGCGGGCACCTCGCTCGGCGGCGACCCGGCCGACCCGTTCGCCCGCTCCTTCTTCGGCGACTTCGGCAACAACTGGGTGGACCATCGCGCGATCCAGCAGTTCCGCGACGTGGAGAGCTTCCCGGGGGTGGAGATCAACACCCTGAGCGGCGCCAACTACGCCCGCGCGCAGGTGGAGTGGGCCCTCCCGCCGCTCCGCTTCCGGCGGGTGGGGCGGCCGAGCATGTACCTGCGGTGGGCGTCGCTCTCGCTCTTTGCCACGGGGCTCGCCACCGACGTGGACGAGGCCGCCACCCGCCGCACCTACGGGAGCGCGGGGGCGCAGGCGGACATCCGCCTGGTGACCCTCTCCCACCTCGACTCCACCTTCTCGTTCGGCTGGGCCGCGGCGCAGGGGGACGGTCTCCCGCTCCGCTCCCGGTGGATGTTCTCGTTCAAGATCATGTGACGACCCTCCTCTCCCTGGCCGTCAGCCTGCTGCCGGTCTGCCTCCTCCTCGTCGCCCTGGTCCTGATCGACAGCTACAAGCTGGTGGCGCTCCGCGCGGTGCTCACGGCGGTCGGCGCCGGGGCCCTGGCCGCGGGCGCGGCGTACCTGGCCAACGTCTCCCTCCAGCCGGCGCTCGCCCTCCCCCCCGCCGACTACTCGGCGTACGTGGCCCCGGTGATCGAGGAGTCGCTCAAGGCCTCCTTCTTCATCTATCTCCTCTCCCGCGACCGGGTGGGGTTCGTCGTCGACGCCGCCATCGTCGGGTTCGGCATCGGGGCCGGCTTCGCCTTCATCGAGAACATCTACTACCTGCGGGTGAACCCCGACGCGACGATCTGGACCTGGATCGTCCGCGGGTGCGGCACCGCGATCATGCACGGCGGCGCCACCGCCATCCTCGCGATGGTCACCAAGGCGCTCCGCGACCGCGCCCCCGCCCTCCGCCCGCGGGTCTGCCTCCCCGGGCTCGCCGTGGCGGTGGTGCTCCATTCGCTCTACAACCACGTCCTGCTCCAGCCCCTCCTGGCGACCGCGCTGATCCTCCTCGTCTTCCCCTGGCTCTGCCTCCTGGTCTTCCAGCAGAGCGAGCGCGAGACCCGGCGCTGGCTCGGCACCGGCTTCGACACCGACCAGGAGCTCCTCCGCGCGATGCGGGCGGGGCAGGTCTCGGCGACGCCGGCCGGGAAGTACCTCACCACGGTGCGCACGCGCTTCGCCCCCGAGGTGATCGTCGACATGATGTGCCTGCTGCGCCTCCGCGCGGAGCTCGCGATCCGGGCCAAGGGGCACCTGATGATGCGCGAGGCGGGGTTCGAGCCCGCCCCCGACCCGGGGCTCAGGGCGAAGTTCGACGAACTGCGCTACCTGGAGCGGAGCATCGGCCCGGTGGGGCTCCTGGCCCTCCGGCCCTTCCTCCACACCAGCACGCGCGACCTCTGGCAGCTCAACGTGCTCGACCGGGCGTAGGTGGCCCGGTATCTTCCGGCAGGCCATCCCTCCCCGCCCCATCCCCCGCGAGCGCCCTCCGTGACCCCTCCCGCGAACGTCCTGGTCGTTGGTGTCGCCGCCGAGGATCGTGCCGCGCTCGAGCGCCAGCTCCAGGCGGACGGCCACGCGGTGGGGGTGGCGGAAGGGTGCGACGAGGCGCTCGCGCGGCTCCGCGCGGAGCATTTCGAGGTGGTGCTCTTCTACGGGTCGCGCGCCGGCGGGGACAGCGAGCGCCTGGTGGGGGTCCTCCGGAGCGGCAAGGCCTTCGACGCCATCCCCATCATCGTGCTCGTCGGGACGGAGGATGTCGCGACGATCTCCCGGTGGCTCGAGCTCGGCGTCGACGACTACCTGCCGCGCGACTTCACGCCCGCCATCCTCCGCCCCCGCCTGCGCGCGGCGCTCGACCGCCGCCAGCTGCGGAGCGTCGAGAGCCTCACCCGCGAGATGGCGGTGGCCCGGAGCATCCAGCAGGACTTCCTCCCCGAATCGCTCCCGTCCCCGTACGGCGTCTCGCTCGCGGCGGCGCTGCATCCCGCGCGCGAGGTCTCGGGGGACTTCTACGACGCCTTCACCATCCCCCCCGCCGGCACCCTCGTGATGGTGGTCGGCGACGTCTGCGACAAGGGGGTCGGCGCGGCGCTCTTCATGGCGCTCTTCCGGAGCCTCATCCGCGCCTCGGCCGACCCCGTCGGCGGCGGGGCGATCCAGATGATCGGCGGCCGCCGCACCCTGGTGCGCAACGCGCTCGAAGCGGCCACCCCGGCCGACCTCCTCACCCGGGTGGCCGGCTTCACCAACGACTACATCGCCCGGCTGCACGGCCGCACCAACATGTTCGCGACGGTCTTCCTGGCGGCGCTCGACCCCAACACCGGGTACTTCGACTACGTGAACGCCGGCCACGAGCCGGGGCTGGTGGTGAGCGCCGACGGGTCGGTCACCGAACTCCGGCCCACCGGGCCGGCGCTCGGCCTGATGCCCGAACAGGCTTTCCGGTCGGGCGAGGGCCAGCTCGCGCGCGACCAGTGCCTCTTCGCCTTCACCGACGGGCTGGTCGAGGCGCGGAGCCCGGGGGGCGAGGCCTTCGGCACCGCGCGGCTCCGGGCGGCGCTCCAGGCGAGCGGGACCTCCGCCCCCGAGCTGGTGCGAGGGGTCGCCGAGGCGGTGCGGGCGTTCAGCGGATCGGCCGACCCGCACGACGACCTGACCCTGCTGGCCGCGACCCGCACCATCGGGTGGCCCCCGGGGATGGCCGCGACGCCGCCCGGCGCCACGCCCTGAAGGG
>DASTRQ010000071.1:0-9224 GCA_035761145.1 Gemmatimonadales bacterium | reverse complement strand
TGACCGGGGTCGCCAATTTCCGGGAGGAAGCCACAATACGATACTCCACCACAGAGCGCAAATATCTGTGGCGAAACGAGTTACAGACGCTTCAACCGTGTCAACAAGTTTGACGATTTTGGCGAGAAACTGCCGATTCGTCTAATTCTTTGACACTGACTCTGCGCGGAGCGAAGAGGAAGAGGAGGGATCTACCATCCTTCAGACCGACTCCTCTGCTCGGAACGAGTGCCGGGTCTGACGCACGCGAGATCCCTCGGTCCACCTCGCTCCGCGCGGTGTCCCTCGGGATGACATGCCCTCCAACTCAAAGGGCGGGGACCGCGGGCCCCGCTAGGTCCGGTACTTCGTCAGCAACCGGTCGATCGTGTTGCGGTTGCGCCAGCTGCAGAGGGCGCCGATCTGCTTCTCGAACGGCACCCGGAAGAAGCTCGACTCGCTCTGGCGCACCTGACAGAGCCAGTAGACCTCCCGGCCTTCGACGTGGAAGTCGCTCTCGCCGTCGTTGAACGCGGCGATCGTCGCGCGCTGCGCGGCCGTGGGCGCGGAGCCCAGAAAGCCGATGTTCACCACCATGGCGGTCCGCACCCGCGCCGGGGGGAACGGGGCCAGGGCGCCGATCCGCTCGAGCTCGGCGTGGCTGCGGACGAAGGTGGCCACCGCGTACCCGAGTTCCCGCTCGAGGTGCACGGCGAGCTTCTTCTCGAGCGACTGGGCGGCGGCGCGCGACACGAACGAGAGGTTCCCGCTCGCGATGAACGGCTCCGCGCCCGCCACCCCAGCGCCGGCGAAGAGCCGGACGAGCTGGTCGTTGGTGACGGTATGGCCGCCGAGGTTGATGCCGCGGAGGAAGGCGAAGTAGCGGGGCAACCCCTCAGTGCTCCTTCTTCTTCCGGGCCACCTCGTCGAGGAACTTCCGCTCGGCGGGGGTCAGGCTCGCCATCCCCTTGGCGCTGATCTTGTCGAGCACGCGGTCGAGTTCCGCCTGCACCGGGTCGCTGGCGGGGAGGCGCGGCACCGGCGTCGAGACGCGCGGCCGCTCCTCGCGCCCGCCCACGGCGGCCGGCTGCTGGAGGGCGCGGGGGGGCGGGGCGGGGGCGTGCCGCGCGGCCCCGAGACCCTGCAGGCGGAAGAAGAGCCAGCCGAACAGGAGGCCACCCAGGTGCGCCTCGTGCGCCGTGCCGTCGCCGAAGCGGCGGAAGACGAGCACCCCGAGGATGTCCACGGCGGCGTAGAGGAACACCAGCTGCCGCGCGGTGATCGGGATGGGGATCGGGAAGAGGATGAGCTCCTGGTCGGGGTACATCACCGCGTAGGCCAGGAGCACGCCGAGGATGGCCCCCGAGGCGCCGACGAAGGGAGGAACGGCGTAGAGCTTGTTGAGCAGGAGGGCGAAGGCCGCCGCGCCGACCGCGCAGTAGACGTAGTAGAGCAGGAACGCCGGCCCGCCGAGCCGCCGCTCCACCGCGGGGCCGAAGACGGCGAGCATCACCCCGTTGAAGAGCAGATGCAGCAGTCCGACGTGCACGAAGGCGTAGCTCAGCACCGTCCAGGGACGGCCGAGCCCGCGCGCGGGGTCGAAGGTGAGGAGGTCGAACGCCGCGGGGGAGGTGAAGATGGTGGCGAGCAGGAGCTGCACCACCGCCATCGTCACGAGCAGGCGGAGCACCCAGGGCGTCAGCCGGGGGAGGGGAAGGGCGCTCGAGGACATGGCCTGAATGTACGCGAACCGCGCCCTCCCCGCCTCACCCGCCCTCCCCGCCCTGCCCGCCCTCTAGATCACCGCCCGGCAGATCCGTTCGCACAGTTCCGGGAAGGGGATCCCGGCCGCCGCCCCCGACTGCGGCAGGAGCGAGGTGGCGGTCATCCCGGGGAGGGTGTTGGCCTCGAGGCAGACGAGCTCGTTGGCGGGGCTCAGCCGGAAGTCGATGCGCGAGTAGCTCCCGAGCTTGAGCGCCCGGTGGGCCAGCACCGCGAGGCGCTGCGCCTCGGCCGCCACGGCCGGATCGAGCCTGGCGGGGAAGACCTCCTCCGACATCCCCGGCTGGTACTTGCACTCGTAGTCGAAGATCTCGTGCTTCGGGATGATCTCCCCGACCGTGAGCGCCTGGCCGTCGAGCACGCCGACGGTGAGCTCGCGCCCGGGGATGAAGCGCTCGATCATCACCTCGTCATCGTAGCGCGCCGCGAGGGCGAGCGCGGCGTCGAGGTCCTTCCGGTCCTTCACCACCGAGAGCCCCACCGTGCTCCCCTGCTTGGAAGGCTTCACCACGCAGGGGAATCCCACCGTGCGTTCCACGTCGGCCACGGCCGCAGGGGCCATCAGCCAGTCGGCCACGGGGACGCCGGCGGCGCGGAAGAGCTTCTTGGAGAGGTCCTTGTCCATCGCGAGCGCGCTCGCGAGGGGGCCGCTGCCGGTGTAGGGGACGCCGATCACCTCGAGCACCGCCTGCACGGTGCCGTCCTCCCCCTGGCCGCCGTGGAGGGCCAGGAAGATCACGTCGGCCTCCTTCACGGCGGGGATCTGCGCCAGCGAGCCCACGAGGACGCCGCGCTGCAGCGCCTCGAGCCGCTCGGTGCTGGGCGGCGTGATCCCCACCGTGGAGGGCACCAGGGTCGCCTCGTCGGCCTCGGCGATGTAGCCGCGCGCGGTGTCCACCACGGCCACGGTGTGGCCGCGGGACCGGAGCGCCTGCACCACCTGCACCGCGGAGGCGAGGGCCACGTCACGCTCGGCGGAGGTGCCGCCGGTGAGGACGGTGATCTTCACGGCGACCCTTACCGCGTCCCGATCAGCTGCTGCAGGAGGTCGTGCCGGCTCACGATCCCGGCGAGCTTCCCCTCCCGCTGCACCACCACCGCCGGCGCGTCGCCGGAGAGGAGGGCGCCGAGGCGGTCGGCGGGGGTGGCGGCGTCCACGACGGGGAAGGCGTCGTCCATCACTTCGCGCACCGGGCGGTCCAGCAGGGTGGGCTGGGCCAGGGCGCGGCGGGAGAGCTGCGCCTCGACGAGCCCGCCCACGACCTGGTCGCCGTCGATGACGGGGAGCTGGGAGACGCCCCAGGTGCTCATCAGGTTGAGCGCCTGGCGCACCTGCTGCGTCGGCTGGACGCTCACCAGCGCGGGCGCGGGGCCGCTCCGGCGGGCGATGAGGTCGCCCACGGTGACGCGCGGCGCCTCGAGCAGCTGGTTCTCCTGCATCCACTCGTCGTTGAAGAGCTTGGAGAGGTAGCGCTCGCCGGTGTCGCAGAGGATCGTCACGACGCAGGCCTCGGGGTCGTCGAGCTCGCGGGCCAGTTCGAGCGCGATGTGCACGTTGAGCCCCGCCGAGCCGCCGACCAGCATCCCCTCCTCGCGGGCCAGGCGGCGCGCCATCGTCATCGCGTCGCGGTCGCTCACCTGGCGCCATTCGTCGATCAGGTCCCAGTGCACGGTGGTGGGGACCTTGTCGCCGCCCACGCCCTCCACCTTGTACGGCGCCCCCTCGCCCAGCGTGTGGGTGCGGCCGTACCCGCTGTAGAGCGACCCCACCGGGTCGCCGCTCACGATGCGGACCTTCGGGTTCCGCTCCTTCAGGTACTTGGCGGTGCCGCTCACGGTGCCGCCGGTGCCCGCCGCCGCCACGAAGTGGGTCACCTTGCCGCCGGTCTGGGTCCAGATCTCGGGGCCGGTGGAGCGGTAGTGCGCGTCGGGGTTGACCTGGTTGTAGAACTGGTTGGCCAGCACCGCGCCCGGCGTGTCGTGCACGATCTGCTTGGCCTTCATCACGTAGTTCTCGGGATGGTCCGGCGGCACCGCGGTGGGGGTGATCACCACCTCCGCCCCGTACGCCTTGAGGAGCCGCACCTTCTCCTGGCTCATCTTGTCGGGGAGGGTGAAGATGCAGCGGTACCCCTTGAGGGCGGCCGCGATGGCGAGCCCCACGCCGGTGTTGCCGCTCGTCCCCTCGACGATGGTGCCCCCGGCCTTGAGCTCGCCGCGCCGCTCGGCGTCCTCGATGATGGCAAGGCCGATCCGGTCCTTCACCGACGCACCGGGGTTCACGTACTCCGCCTTGCCGTACACCGGCGTGCGGACGTTCCGGCCCACGCGGGCCAGGCGGATGAGGGGGGTCCAGCCGATGGTCTCGAGGACCGACGCGTACGGCGCCGTGTGTTGCGGTGTGCTCACGGGGTCACCCCGCTCCGTTGGGGATGGCGGAAGATGATCGGTTGATTGAAGCGCATCGCCGCCGGCACGCCGTTGCGGCGGCCGGGGGCGAAACGGAAACGGCCCACGGCGGCGAGCGCCGCCGAATCGAACGCCGGGTAGCCCGACGACTCGGCCACGTGGGTGGACTCGGGCACCACCTGCCCCGCGCTGTCGGCGTAGAGCGCCAGGAGCACCCGTCCCTCGATCCCCTGGGCGTAGAGCTCCTCGGGGTAGCCCACCGGCACGTCGGGGTTGATGGCCACCGGCGGTTCGTCGCGCCGGGGGGGCGCGGCGGGGGCGTGCTCGGGGAGCTGCACCACGTTGGCCTCGGGGCGGGAGCAGGCGAGGGCGAGGAGCGCGCCGCCCACCGCCCACAGCCGCCGGCCGCGGCCCAGGATCGGCGGCGGGCTCACGCGTCCTCCGCCTTGCGCTTGAGCGCGGCGAGGCGGTTGAGCGCCTCGAGCGGCGTCAGGGCATCCACGTTCATCGACTTGAGGTCCTCGCGAAGGGGATCGGGCCCCGCGGCCCGCGGGTCGGCGGCCGGGGGGCGGGCGGCGAAGAGGTCGGCCTGCGCCGGGTCCACGACCGGCGGGGCCCCGGGGGCCACGCGGTGCTCCGCCTCGAGCGTCACCAGCAGTTCCCGGGCGCGCGCCACCACGCGCGCCGGCAGCCCCGCGAGCTCGGCCACGTGCACGCCGTACGAGCGGTCGGTGCCTCCCGCCTCGAGCCGGTGGAGGAAGACCACCTTCCCCTCCACCTCGCGCACGGCGACGTTGAGGTTCCGGGCGTGCTGGAGCGTCTCGGGGAGCTGCATCAGCTCGTGGTAGTGCGTGGCGAACATCGTCTTGCACCCGACCCGGTCGTGCAGGTGCTCGCTCACCGCCCAGGCGATGGCGACGCCGTCGTAGGTGCTCGTGCCGCGGCCGATCTCGTCGAGGAGCACGAGGCTCCGGGCGGTGGCGGTGTGGAGGATGGCGCTGGTCTCGCTCATCTCCACCATGAAGGTGCTCTGCCCGCGCGCCAGGTTGTCGCTGGCGCCCACGCGGGTGAAGAGCCGGTCCACCACCCCCACCGTGGCCGCCTGGCAGGGGACGAAGCTCCCCACCTGCGCCATCAGCGCCACCAGGCCGATCTGCCGCAGGATCGTGCTCTTGCCCGCCATGTTGGGGCCGGTCACGAGCAGGAGCCGGGCCGCGCGGTCGAAGCGCACGTCGTTGGGGATGAACGCCTCGCGCGGCATCCGCCGCTCGAGGACGGGGTGGCGGCTTCCCTGCAGCGCCAGGTCGAAGCCGTCGTCCACCACGGGGCGCACGTAGCGGTGGCGCTCGGCCAGCTCGGCGAACGCGGTCCAGACGTCGAGCCGGGCCAGGGCGCGCGCGGTGCGCTGGAGCCGCGGGGCGGCCTGGCCGGCGTGGGCGCGCAGCTCGCCGAAGAGGGCCGCCTCCCGCTGGCCGATGCGCTCCTCCGCGCCGAGGATCTTCGCCTCGTACGCCTTGAGCTCGGGGGTGACGTAGCGCTCCGCGCCGGTCAGGGTCTGCCGCCGCTCGTAGTCGGCGGGCACCTTGTCGGCGTGCGCGTGGGTCACCTCGAGGAAGTACCCGAACACCTTGTTGTAGCCGATCTTGAGCGAGGCGATGCCGGTGCGCTGGCGCTCCCGCTCCTGGATCTGGGCCAGGGTGTTCTTGCCGCCGTCCCGGAGGTCGCGCAGCTCGTCGAGCTCGGGATCGAAGCCGGCGCGGATCGCGCCGCCGTCGGCGAGCGCCGCCGGGGGCCGCTCGCTGAGTCCCGCGTCGAGGCGCTTGGCCACGTCGGCCAGGAGGTCGAACTCCTGCTCCACCTGCGCCAGCGCCGCGCTCCGGTCGCGCCCGGCGAGGCCGGTGAGGGCGCTCAGCACGTCGGGGAGCCGGAGGAGCGAGTCGCGCAGGGCGCCGAGCTCGCGCGGGGTGGCGCGTCCCGCGGCGGCGCGGCCGGCCAGGCGCTCGAGGTCGCGCACGCCGTCGAGCGCCTCGCGCACCCGCGCGCGGCCCCGGGCGTCCTCGTGCGCCACGGCCACGGCGTCGAGCCGCGCGTTGATGGCGGCGGGGTCGGCCAGGGGGGAGAGGAGCCACTGCCGCAGGAGCCGGGCCCCCATCGGCGTCATCGTGGCGTCGAGCGCCTCGAGGAGGGTGGCGTCCTTGGTGCCGGCGCGGAGCGGCTCGACCAGCTCGAGGTTCCGCGTCGTCATCTCGTCGAGCCAGCAGTGCGCCTCGCTGCGGCGCGCCTGCGGGCGCATCAGGTGCGGCAGCCCCCCCGGCTGCAGCTCACCCAGGTAGCGCAGCAGCGCCCCCGCCGCCCCCACCGCGGGCGCGTCGTCGGGGCCCAGGCCCAGGCCGTCGAGCGACTGGAGCTGGAAGCGCCGCGCCAGCTCCTCCTGCGCCAGCGCGGGATCGAACTCCCACCGTTCGCGCGGGGTGCGGAGCACGCCGTCGGGGAGCGTCAGCGTGCAGTCGTTGGGGTACGCCACCTCCGCGGGGGCGAGGCGGGTGAGCGCCTCGCCCAGCCGCTCGTCGGGGAGGGTCTCGAGGTAGAACTCCCCGGTGCTCAGGTCGATCGCCGCGAGGCCGGCCCGCGCCGCCGGCTCGCCGGCCCGCCGCTCGGCCGCCACGAGGAAGTTGTTGCGCCCCCCCGCCAGGAAGCCGTCATCGAGGACCGCGCCCGGGGTGACGGTCTCGATCACCTCGCGCTTGACGATCCCTTTGGCGAGCTTCGGGTCCTCCACCTGCTCGCAAATGGCCACGCGGTGCCCCGCGGCGAGGAGCTGGCGCAGGTACTCCGCCGCGGCCTTCACCGGCACGCCCGCCAGGGGCACGCCGTCGCCGCGCGAGGTGAGCGTGATGCCCAGGACGCGCGCGGCGAGCTCCGCGTCATCGAAGAACATCTCGTAGAAATCGCCCATCCGGAAGAAGAGGATGGCGTGGCGGTGCCGCGCCTTGATCTCCCGGTACTGGGCCATCAGCGGCGAGTCGGCCGCCGCCTTCCCGCTCACGGGCGCTCCTCGACCACGAAGACGGGACCGTACCCGCGGCGCAGCTCGGTCGCGAGGGCGTCGGCGTCGGCGCGGGCCGGCAACCGCCCCAGGCGCACCTTGAACACCCCGCCCTCGGCGACGACGTACGCGCCCGGGTGGCCGTCCCGGGCCAGGCGCTGCACCAGGGCGTCGGCGTTGGCCTGGTTGGCCGAGGCCGCCACCTGCACCGACCAGGTGCCGGCCGCCGGGGCGGCGGGCGCGGGGGCCGCGGCGCTGTCCGCGGGCGCCAGGCAGCGGCCGTTGAGGAAGGTGAGCTCGTTCTTGAGCTCCACGTCGAGCGAGTCGGCCCGGGCCAGCCCGTCGGCGAGCCAGCGGCAGCCGCTCGCCTGGTCGCGCTGGCGGAAGTAGGTCCGCGCCGCCCACACCGCCGCCTCCGGGATCACCTCGCTCGCGGGATAGTCGGCGCGCAGCCGCTCCGCCGTGCGCGCCACCCCGGCCAGGTCGCCGCGCGCGAAGTTCAGCTGCATCAGCTTGAGCAGCGCGTCGTCGGCCCAGGCGGAGCCGTTGAACTCGACCACCAGGCGCTGGAAGGCGCGTTCCATGTCGGCCGTGCTCGCCGCGACCACGCCCTGGGTGTAGAGCGCCTCGGCGTAGAGCGGCTGCGCCACCGGCGTGGCGTCGAGGAGGCGCTTCACCTGTGCCCGCGCCGAATCGCCCTGGCCCTCCTGCGCCAGCCGCACGGCGGCGATGAGGCGGGGGTCCTGCTGGGCGGCGCAGGGGCGCAGGGCGGCCGCGCCGCAGAGGAGGAGGAGCGCCGTCATGGCGCCGCGCCGGGATCGAGCGAGCATCGAGGTCATGCCACCACCTCCGCCGGCATCCGAGCGCCGACCTGGAGAATGAGGTCGAGGAGCACCGCCTCGTCGCCCGCCTGGCGTCCTCCCTTGAGGGCCTGGTCGGCCTCGAGGAGGGCCGCCAGCGCGCGGCGGATGCGGCCCTGCGGCCACTCCGCCACCGTGGCGGTGCTCACGTCCACGAACGCGCCCCACACGCCGATGCGCCCGGGGCGGTGCTTGCGCAGGCCATCCATCACGGCGGAGCCGAGCGCGCCGCCGCGGAGCTTGCGGTCGTACGCGGCGCGCACCACGCCCAGCATCAGGAACGAGGTGCCGAGCAGGGAGACCAGTGACACGCCGCTCACCCCCGACTGGGTGAGCACCCGCGGGAGCGCCGCCGTGGCCTTGGCCACGTCGCGGCGGAAGATGGCGTCGCGCAGGTCGTAGACGGTCTCGCCGTGGCGCACACCCACATACTCCCCCACCTGCTCCGGCCCGAGGGGGGTGGCGCTGCCGAGCGCCGCGAGCTTCTCGAGTTCGAGCTTGAGGAGCGCGAGCTGGGAGCCGACGGCGTCCACCAGGTGCGCCGCGCCCTCGGGGGTGAGCGGGACCTTGAGCGCCTTGGCGCGGCGCGTCACCCAGGCCAGCGCCTCGTCGGTGTCGAGCTCGGGGAAGTTCACCGTGGTGGCCTTCGCCGCGAGATCGGTGTCCACCTCGTCCTTGTCGTCGGGCTTGGGCGCGCCCTGATGCAGCACCAGCAGGGTCTCCGCCGCGGGGCGCTCGAGGTAATCGAGCAGCGCCTTGCGCGCGGGGCTTCGCTTGGTCCACCCGTCCACGTCACGCAGCACGACGGCGCGCCGCTCGGCCATCATCGGGAGGGTATTGACCAGGGCGTGGACCGCCTCGGGGTCGAGCGCGGGGGCGGTCCGGACGTCGAGGTTGAAGTCGCGCGCGGAGGGCTCCACCGCCACGTCGAGGAGGGCGGCCAGCGCCTCCTCCTTCAGGGTCTCCTCGGGGCCGTGGAAGTAATAGACCGGGGCCAACTTAGCGGCCTTGATCTGCTTCCGGAGGGCGTCGAGGGAGAGGGTGGGCATGCGGCATCTAATGTAGGCGGGGAGGCGGGTGGGCGGGTAGGCGGGGAGACGAGCGGCCCCTGACTACGCGCCCACCCCCCTCCCCCCCCCCCACACCCC
>DASTRQ010000070.1:0-12122 GCA_035761145.1 Gemmatimonadales bacterium | reverse complement strand
GGGGTGTTCGAGCACGCGCGGGACATCACCGGCGCCGACCACGATCGCCTGTCGCTGCAGGTCGTCTACGCGATGGGTCCCCACAAGCACGAGCTCTTCTGACCATGACCTCACTCTTCCTCTCGCTCACGCTGGCCGGCGCCCTCGCGGGCCCGCCCGCCCCCGTCAAGGTCGTCACCTCGCTCACCACCTACGCCGCCATCGCGCGCGAGATCGTGGGCGACCGCGGCACCGTCACCGCCATCGCCCAGGGGGACGAGGACCCCCACTTCGTGCAGCCGCGGCCCAGCTTCGTGCCGCTGCTGCGCGACGCCGACCTCTTCGTGACCACCGGGATGGACCTCGAGCTCTGGGTGCCCACCCTGCTCGACCGCGCCGGGAACCCCCGCATCCGCGAGGGGGCCCCGGGGTACGTCTCGGCCCACGACGGGATCCATCTCCTCGAGGTCCCCACGTCGCTGAGCCGGGCGCAGGGGGACATCCACGTGGACGGCAACCCCCACATCCACACCGACCCGGTCAACGGGATCCTCATCGCCCGGAACATCCTGGCCGGGCTCACGCGGGTGCGGCCCGAGGAGGCCGACTACTTCACCCGGCGGGAGCAGGACTTCGAGGCCCGGGTGCTCGACGCGATGGTGGGCGACTCCCTCGTGCGGATCCTCACCGGGCCGCAGGTGTTCGAGCTGGCGCGCTCGGGCCGGCTGATGGCCTTCCTGCAGACCCGCTTCCAGGGCCGGCCCCTGCTCGACCGGCTGGGCGGGTGGCTCAAGGCGGGGATGGCGTTCCGCGGCCAGGACATGGTGTGCTACCACAAGGAGTGGGCGTACTTCAGCGACCGCTTCGGGGTCAACTGCGTGGAGTACATCGAGGCCAAGCCCGGCATCCCCCCCACGCCGCGGCACGTGCAGGACGTCATCGCGCTGATGAAGGACCGCCACATCCCCGTGCTCTTCGCCTCGAACTACTTCGACCATGCGCAGATCCGCGACGTGGCGGCGCGCACCGGCGCCCACGCGGTGATCGTCCCCGAGAACACCAACGGCGCCCCCGGCGTCGACACCTACTTCCAGCTGATGGACACCTGGGTGGCGGAGCTCGCCCGGGGCTTCCAGGGAGCGACCCCCCGATGAGCGACCTCGCCTCGATGTGGCAGCTGATGGGCCCGCCCTTCGTCGCCTGCATGATCCTGGTGGCGATCCACAGCTACCTGGGGCTCCACGTGATCGCCCGCGAGGTGATCTTCGTGGACCTCTCGCTGGCCCAGATGGCGGCCCTCGGCACCACCGCCGGGCTCCTGCTCGACATCGCCCCCGGCTCGCTCGCCTCCCAGCTCGCGGCCTTCGCCTTCGTGGCCATCGGGGCGGCGATGTTCGCCGCCACCCGCAGCCATGGCAAGGGGCGCGTGCCGCAGGAGGCCATCATCGGCATCGTGTACGTGGTGGCCAGCGCCCTGGCGCTCCTGATGGCCGACAAGGCCCCCCGCGGCGCCGACGCCATCAAGGACGTCCTCGTCGGCACCATCCTCTGGGTCACCTGGCCCGCCATCGTGAAGCTCGCGGTGGCGTACGCGGTGCTCGGGGCGGCGCTCTGGCTCCTCCGCCGGCGGTTCGAGACGATCTCGTTCCATCCCGACCAGGCGGCGGGGCACGGCTGGAGCCTCCGGTGGTGGGACTTCTGGTTCTATCTCATCTTCGGCGGCGTCATCACCTTCTCGGTGCCGCTCGGCGGGGTGCTGCTCGTCTTCAGCTTCCTGGTGGTGCCGGCGGTGACGGCGTTCCTCTTCACCCGCCGCCCCGCCGCGCTGACGGTCATCGCCTGGAGCACCGGGGCCGTCGCCTCGGCGCTCGGGCTCGTGCTGAGCTACAAGCTCGACCTCCCCACCGGCCCCGCCATCGTCTGCAGCTACGGCGCCGTGCTGCTCGGCGCCGGGATCGTGCGCCGGCTCGTGCCCGACCGCGCCGCCGCGGCGTAGGGAGCGCCGGTAGTGACACGCACGGGCGGGGAGCGCGATGGCGCTCCTCGCCCGCTGCCGTTCGGCGCGCTACATGGGCCGAGCCCCTTCCCGGAGCCGCTCCCGTGCCCCTCCGTACACCTCTCCCCGCCGCGTTCGTCCTGCTCCTGGCATCGTGCCGGCCCGGCGAACTCCCCGTGACCGACATCGTGGCGGTGAACTACGCGTACCAGATCCCGCACACCCTCCCGCCCGGACGCCGCCTCTTCCGACTCGTCAACAACGGCACCGTGCCCCACGAGGTCCAGTTCTACCGCTTCCGGCCCGGCATCGGGCCCGACAGCGCGCTGCGCCTGCTCGCGAGCGAGTCGTACCCTGATTCGCTGATCGACCCTGCAGGCGCCTCCGTGCTCATCGCGATGCCCGGGCAGAGCGCGCCGGAACTGGTCTACGCCGAGCTCCGGCCCGGCGAGACCTACGCCCTGGGGTGCACCTTCCGCGACTCGGCCACGGCGCCACGACACAACCTGATGGGGATGATCGGCGTCATCGAGGTCCCGGTCCGCTGAGCGACCACGCTCGTACGTCGCGCTAGATCCCGAGCACCGCGCGCAGCGCGCCCTCCCCCGCCCCCTCGAGCGCCAGCTCCGCCGGGAGCGACGCGGCGTCGTCGCCCACGGTGGCCACCCCGCACAGCCGGCCCGCCTCGCGGTACAGCAGCGTGGCACCCTCGCCGGAGCGGACAAGCTCGGTGGTGGGCTCGCGCGCCGGCGCGCGCCCGACGAAGGTCAGGTCGCACCCCATCTCGAGGAAATTGGACCAGAAGAAGGGCACCGCGGTGAAGCGCTCCCCCGCGCCGAGGATGTTCGCCGCCACGGCGCGCCCCTGCCGCTGGGCCATCACCCAGTGCTCGGTCCGCTCGCGCCCGCTCCCCGCCTCGGCGGGCCGCTCGGCCACGTCCCCCGCCGCGTAGATCCCGGGACGCTGGGTCTCCAGGAAGGCGTCCACGAGGATCCCCTCGCCGGTCGGGATGCCCGAGCGCTGGGCCAGCTCGAGCCGCGGCCGCGCCCCGATCCCCACGACCACCATCCGGGCCGGCACCCGCGTCCCGTCGTCGAGCTGGACATCCCGGGGGGTGATCTCGTACGGGCGCCGCCCCGCGAGGAAGCGCACGCCGCGCGCCTCGAACCGCGACTTGATCAGGCCGCCGAGCTCCGCGCCGAGCCACGAGGCGAACGGCACGGCGTCCGTCGAGATGATCGTCACCTCCACCCCCCGCGCCCGGAGCGCGGCCGCCGTCTCCATCCCGATGAAGCTCGAACCCACCACCGCCACCGGCCCGCCCTCGGCCGCCAGCGCCACGATCGCCTCGGCATCTTCGAGGGTGCGGAGCGTGCGCACGTGAGGGAGGGCCCCGCTCGGGATCGCGAGCCGGATGGCCCGCGACCCCGGCGCGAGCAGGAGCCGGTCCCAGGACAGGGTCACCCCGCTCCCCAGGCCGACCGTCCGGGCGACCGGGTCGATCCGGCGCACCACCCCCAGGTGGCGCTCGATGCGGAGCCGCGCGAACGCCTCGGCGTCCCGGAGCGCCAGCTGCCCGGCCGTGAGGCGCCCCGCCAGGAACTCCTTCGAGAGGCTCGGCCGGTCCACCGGCTCCGAGGCCTGCTCGTCGAGCATCGTGATCTCCCCGTCAAACCCGAACTGCCGCAGGGCGGCCGCCGCCGAGAACCCGGCCGCGCCGGCGCCGACGATGCAGACGCGCTCGGGCGGCGCCCCCTTCCCCCGCGGCGGGGCGCTCGGCGCAGGCCGCGGCGGCGCGAGGCCCTCCACCCGCACCACCCCGTCCCGCTCGATCACGCGATACACGGTCAGGCCGTCGAGCGCGGGGCCCCGTTCCACCTCGCCGCTCTCCAGGTCGAACACGGCGTGATGCCACGGGCAGCGGAGCCGGCACCCGGTCACCTGCCCCTGCTCGAGCGGCGCGCCCTGGTGCGGACAGATGGCGCTCACGGCCCGCGGGACCCCCTGGCACCGGACCACCACCACCGGCCGGTCCTCGAAGCGACCGAGCAGGGGCACTCCCTCCTCCAGGCGGGCGGAGGGGATGCCGTGGGCAAGATCGGGTGCGGCCTTGAGAGAGGGATCGCTCATGCGCACTCCAGAGAAGGCAAAGGGGAAGAGTGGGTGGTCCGGAGTGAGAGTAGGCCCGGGGGCAGGGTTTGTCAATAAAACAATGCGGTTAGTGATATTCTATGAGGCCGCCACCATTTGCATCCCTGCACCCCGCTGGCCGGCGCCTACATTCAGTAGCGTCCCTCCCGTCCCCCTGCTGGAGCGGCCGATGCTGACCCTCACCTCCCCCGCCTTCGCCAACGGCGCGGCGATCCCCGCGCGGCACACCTGTGACGATGCCGACCGCTCCCCCGCCCTGCGCTGGAGCGGCGCACCCGAGGGAACGCGGAGCTTCGCGCTGATCGTCCACGACCCCGACGCCCCGGACCCCGCGCGTCCCCAGCGTGACTGGGTGCATTGGCTGGCCTACGACATCCCGGCCACCACCGCCGCACTTCCCGAGGGGGCGGGCAATGGCGACCCCGCCGCGCCGATGCACTGGGCACAGACCGACGCCGAGTCCTCCGGCTACCACGGTCCCTGCCCGCCGATCGGGCGGCATCGCTACTTCTTCGAGCTCTACGCGCTCGACACGGTGCTGGGTCCCCTCGGCGCGCGCGCGCGTCGCGCCGACCTCGAGCGCGCGATGCAGGGCCACGTGCTTGCGCGCGCCGAGCTGATGGGCACCTACATCCACGCCGCCGATCCGCGCCGCCGCCACCGCTGAACCGAACCTCCCGGAGGCCCCTGTGTCCGCCACCCGGCTCCACCGCGTCGCGCCGGCGCTCCTCGCCCTGGCGCTCCTCGCCTCCCCCCGTTCCCTCGCCGCGCAGGTCGTTACCGGGGGCTGCAATTTCGGCAAGGGGAGCCCGATCGGCGAGCAGTCCTCGTGGGCGGAGCAGTTCCGCTGCTACCAGCAGAGCGGCCGCCACGTGAGCGTCATCGGCACGGTGTTCGAGGCGGGCACGGGGCGGGGCGACCAGTGCGTGCGCGCCGTGGCCCCCGACCGGGTGCAGATCGCGGCGTGCGGCGGCTTCGGGAGCGACGCCGCGCTGACGCTGGCGTACGCCCAGATAGCGTACGTGTTCGACGACCCCCGCCGCGACGCAGTGGAGATCACCCTGGCCCCCATCCTGAGGCACTGATCCCGATGCTCCGCCGCGGCCCCGTCCCGGTCGAATGAGCGCCCCGATCGCCCCGCTCTGGCGCGCGCTCGGCGCGGCGCACCAGCTCCGGTTCACCCTCGCCGACGCCGGCCGGCCCGGCTGGTCGGCCGCGGGGAGCGGCGCCGTGCGCGTGGAGCACCCCGACGAGGCGACGCTCGTGTTCCACGAGTCGGGGGACTGGCGTTCCAACGGCGGCGACCGGGTGCGCTTCCGCAACGCCCTCCGCTGGACGCGCCTCGACGCCGCGACGCTCCGCCTGGAGCACCTGCGCTTCGGCGAGACGCGCCCGGTGCACATCCTCGACCTCGTCCCCGACACGACGGAGCGCTGGCGCGCCGCGGCGCCCCACGTCTGCGCCGACGACCTCTATCACGCCGAGCTGGAGCTCTGCCCCCCGGAGGTGCGGGTGCGGTGGCGCGTCACCGGCCCCGCCACCGACGAGACCATCGAACACCGCTATCTTTGCCATCCCCCGCGTTGACCTCCACGGCGGCCCCCGCCGCCCCGATCGATGCCCACCTCCGCACCCGACGCCTTCACGACGCCCCGCCTCGCCTGGGAACGCCTCCGCCCGGCGCACTTCGACGACATCCTCGCGATGCACCAGGACCCGCGCCAGATGGAGTGGCTCGGCGGCGTGCGCGACGCCGAGGCGACGCAGGCGTACCTCGAACGGAACCTGGCGCACTGGGACGCGCACGGCTTCGGGCTCTGGATGCTCCGCGACCGCGCCGACGGGCGGATGGTGGGGCGCGGCCTCCTCCGCACCTTCCCGCTCGAGGGCGTGGACGAGGTGGAGATCGGCTACGGGCTCCATCCCGACCATTGGGGCAAGGGGCTCGCCACCGAGGTGGCCGCCGCCTGCGTGGAGATGGGCCGCACGACCCTCGGGCGCGGGACCCTCGTCGCGGTGACCCACCCGGGCAACGTCGCGAGCCATCGCGTGCTCCTCAAGGCGGGCTTCGCGGAGGACCAGCGCCGGGACGAGGAGGGCGGGCCGCAGCTGATCTTCCGCTGGCGGGCCGGGGCGGCGTGAGAGTGACCGCCGAGGTCACGACCGACCGCCCTATATTCCGGGCGACCCACCGACCGGAGCGTCCGTGCCCCTCGCCCTGATGACCGCCCTCATCGGCCTCGGCGCCTTCGCCGCGGGCCTGCTGGGCGCCCTGACCGGCCTCGGCGGCGGCATCATCATCGTCCCCCTGCTCACCCTCGGCTTCGGCGTGGACCTCCGCTACGCGGTCGGCGCCTCGCTCGTCTCCGTCATCGCGACCTCCTCGGGCGCGGCGGCGGCGTACGTGCGCGAGGGGTACACCAACCTCCGCGTCGGGATGCTCCTCGAGGTGGCCACCACCATCGGCGCGCTCGTCGGCGCGTGGGCCGCCACCGTCGTCGCGCCCGGCGCGGTGGCGGTGATCTTCGCGATCGTGCTGCTGTTCACCGCCGCGCAGTCGCTCCGGCCCCGCGTGGAGCACCTCACCGACACCAGCGACGCCCTCGCGCGCTTCTTCCGCCTCGGCAGCACCTACCCCACCCCGGCGGGGCCCCAGCGCTACGAGGTGCGCCACGTCCCCCTCGGCTTCGGGCTGATGGGAGTGGCCGGCGTGCTCTCCGGCCTCCTCGGCATCGGCTCGGGGGTGGTGAAGGTCATCGCGATGGACCGCGCGATGCACCTCCCGTTCAAGGTCTCCACCACGACCAGCAACTTCATGATCGGCGTCACCGCCGCCGCCAGCGCGGGGGTGTACCTGCACCGGGGCTACATCGACCCGCACCTGGCCCTCCCGGTGACGCTCGGCGTGCTCGCCGGCGCGCTCACGGGGGCGCGGGTGCTCACGCGCGCGCCGGTGGGCCCGCTCCGCCGGCTCTTCACCGGCGTGGTGGTGGTGCTCGCCGCCGAGATGCTCTACAAGGGCCTCACCGGAGGGATCTGATGACCGACCGCGCGGCCGAGGAACATCGCGTCGAGCTGATGGTGGGCACCCTGCTCCGCTGGGGAGTGCTCCTGGCGGCGGCGGTCACCGCCCTGGGCGGGGCGCTGCTCCTGCTGAAGCAGGGAAGCGTGCGGATGGACTTCCACCGCTTCGCCGGCGAGCCGGGCGCCCTCGCCTCCCTCACGGGGATCGCGCGCGGCGCCCTCGCGCTCGATCCCGCGGCGGTGGTGCAGCTCGGCGTGGTGCTCCTCATCGCCACCCCGATCGCCCGCGTGATGCTCACGCTCGGCGCCTTCCTCCACGAGCGCGACCGGCTCTACACCGTGATCACCGCGCTCGTGCTCGGCATCCTGCTCTACGGGCTCCTGGGCGGCGGGCACGCCTGAGCCGGGGCCGCCACCGTGAAGACGGGGTGAACATCCCCTAAAGCGCTGGCGGCCCGCCGGCCCGCGGCATAGCGTAGCGCATCCCCCGTGAAGGATGCGTCATGGCCCTCCGTTCCGGCATCTACATCGTCCCCACCCACCGCTGGTACATCGAGCGCACGGTCTGGCTCATCGCCGGCGGCGTGCTCCTCACCAGCACCTGGCTCGCGGCCACCGTGGACCCGCGGTGGGTGCTGCTCGTCGTCGCCACCGGCGCCGCCTCGGTCACGGTGGCGCTCACCGGGTTCTGCATCGTCGGCAACGCGCTCTACCGGCTCGGCCTGACGCCGATGCTCGGCCGCCCCGACGTGCACGGGCGGTACTTCATGCAGACCGACCGCTGGTACCTCGAGCGGCGCATCTACCTGGCCGTGGGGATCAACATCTCCGTGGCCTCGGTGCTGAGCCTCGTGTGGACCCCGTGGTGGCTCGCCGTCACCGGCTTCGTGGGGGTGGCGATGGTGTGGTTCGCCGCCACCGGCTTCTGCATCATGGCCAACGGCCTCTACTGGCTGGGCGCGGAGCCGCGCCTGCGGCCGGAGTGCGCGACGCGGACGGATTAGCTTTCGCGGATGACCGATCCGCGACTCGCCCTGCTCGACCGGTTCTACGCGGCGTTCCAGCGCCGCGACGCCGCCGAAATGGCGGCCTGCTACCACCCCGAGGCCACCTTCACCGACCCGGTGTTCGAGCTCCGCGGGCCGGCCGTCGGCGCGATGTGGCGGATGCTCTGCGAGCGGGGCCAGGACCTGCGGGTGGCGTACGGCGACCTGGCGCTCGACGGCGAGGAGGCCACCGCCGCCTGGGAGGCGTGGTACACCTTCCGCCAGAGCGGGCGGCGGGTGCACAACGTCGTCCGCGCCCGGTTCCGCTTCCGCGACGGCCTCATCGTCGCGCACGAGGACCGCTTCGGCTTCTGGCGCTGGGCGCGCCAGGCGCTGGGCGGGTTCGGCGCCGCGTGGGGGTGGCTCCCCGCGGTGCGCGAGCGGGTCCGCGCCGCGGCGGCGCACGGGCTCGCCCTGTACCGCGGCCCCCGCCTCACCTACATCGGCGGCGCGACCGCGCTCGTCGAGTGGCGCGGCCTGCGCTTGCTGACCGACCCGACCTTCGACCCCGCGGGCACGAGCTACCCCACCCCCGCCTACACCCTTCGCCGCACCACGACGCCCGCCATCGCCGCCGAGGCGCTCGGCCCCATCGACGCGGTGCTGCTGAGCCACGACCACCACTTCGACAACCTCGACACCGCGGGACGCGCGCTGCTCCCGCGCGCCGGGCGCGTCCTCACCACCGCCGCCGCCGCCGAACGGCTCGGCGGCAATGCCGCCGGGCTCGCGCCCTGGGCCTCGACGGAGCTTCGCTCACCGTGGGGGGACGTGCTGCGCGTCACCGCCACACCGGCGCGCCACGGCCCCGCGCACGCGGATCGCGGGCCGGTGATCGGGTTCCACCTCGCCTTCGTGGACGCCCCGGACGACGGGCTCTACCTCTCGGGCGACACCGTCTGGTACGAAGGGGTGGCGGAGGCGGCGGAGCGCTTCCGCGTGGCGGCGGCGGTGCTCTTCGTCGGCGCGGCCAAGGTGCAGGCGGTGGGGGATTTCCCCCTCACCTTCACCGCGGCCGACGCGGTGCAGGCGGCGCACGCCTTCCGGAAGGCGTGGATCGTCCCGCTCCACTTCGAGGGGTGGGAGCACTTCTCGGAGTCGCGCGCGGAGGTGGAGCGCGCCTTCCGCGCCGCGCGGATCGGGGACCGCCTCCGCTGGCCGGCCCCCGGAGCGGCGCTGGCCCTGCTGCCGCGCGTCTAGCCCCGGCGCCGGTACCAGCCGTCGAACGAGACGGTCCAGGTGGCGCCGCCGTCGTTGCTCACTTGCCAGAACTGCCGCACCCTGCAGTCGGGCTGGGGGATCAACGAGACCCTCTGGAGCTGCGTGGCGCCGTTGGGCTGTTTCGAGGCGCCGGTCAGCACCATCGCCGTCCCGTCGAGCCCCCCGGCCAGGTGCAGGATCCCGCCGCCGCTCCCCACCCAGTCCTGCTGCCACCGTCCGCTGGGATCGAGGTAGTTGAAGCTCTGTCCCGAGCTGCCCCCCCGGCCGTGCCAGTGCTCGTGCACCAGGCAGCCGTTCTCCTCGCGCGTCACCTCGCTGGTCCCCATCGGGCGGGTGCCGGCGCTGTCGGTCACCTCCCACTCGCCGACCCAGAAGTCGAACTGCCACTGTCCGGGATCCGGGCACCCGCGCGGGGCCTGCTGGGCGTGGAGCGGAAGGGCGGCGACGGCCAGGGCCAGGCATCCGGGGAGCAACGCGCGCATGGGGAGGGCCTCAGGGTGGAAGGGTGGCGGGTACGCAGGACCCTACGCGGGACCCGCGCCGCCGGGTTTCGCGGGCGCCGCGCGCGGCATTTCCCCTCCCCGCCGACGGGGCTACCTTGCGTGGTTCCCGTGCCGCTGGTCGGTACACCCTTTGCCACGTGAGGCTTGAGGCCCGAGGCCCCCGCGCCGCGCCACCATCCGAGGTCGTCCTGATGCGGTTGTCGCTCCGCTTCGTCATCCCCCTGCTCCTCGTGCTCACCGCGCTCGCCTACGCGGTGCTGCCGCTCGTCGACAAGCTGACGGTGCGCTGGTTCATGCGCGACCTCGACATCCGCGCCGGCCTGGTGGCGCGGACGGCGCAGGACGCGGTGCACGAGGCGGTGGCGGCGGGGGACGCGGCGCGGCTGCGGCGGTACTTCCGCCGCCTCACCGAGGACGAGCGGCTCTTCGGCGTGGGGCTCTGCCCCGCGGGGGGCGGCGCGCTGGTCGCCGCGGACACCCTCCCCACCGGCGTGGACTGCGCGGCGCTCGACCGCTTCCGCACCCCCGACGGCCAGCTCCTCCAGAGCGACCACGGGCCCCTCCTCGTCTCGGCCATCCCCCTCGCGAGCGACAGCGCCGCCGACGGCACCCTCGTCGTGGTGCACGACATGAGCTTCGTCGAGCGCCGCAGCGAGGAGACGCGGCGGTACGTCTTCGCGTTCTTCGGCGGGCTCGCGGTGGTGGTGTCGCTCCTCACGGTGGTCATCGCCCACCTGAGCTGGCGCGGCTGGGTGGAGGGGATGCGCTCGCTCCTCCGCGGCGAGCTCCTCCTCCGCCCCGCGGGCACCGTCGAGAAGGCCGAGTTCGGCCCCATCATCGGCGACCTGCGCACGCTCCTCCGCGACCTCGAGGCGGGCCCCGGCGTGCGCGACCACGAGCAGGCCGCCTGGACGCCCGAGACGCTCCGCCACCTGCTGCAGGAGGAGCTGCGCGGGCACGAGATGCTCGTCGTCTCCAACCGCGAGCCGGTGATCCACGTGCACGACGGCGACCGCATCGCCGTGCAGCGCCCCGCCAGCGGCCTGGTGACCGCCATCGAGCCGATCCTGCGCGCCTGCTCGGGCACCTGGATCGCGCACGGCAGCGGCTCCGCCGACCGCGAGGTGGTGGACGCCAAGGATCACGTGGGCGTCCCCCCCGAACACCCCGACTACCGCCTCCGCCGCGTCTGGCTCACCCCCGAGGAGGAGGCCGGCTACTACTACGGCTTCTCCAACGAGGGGCTCTGGCCCCTCTGCCACATCGCCCACGTGCGCCCCACCTTCCGCACCGCGGACTGGGAGCAGTACGTGCGCGTCAACCGCCGCTTCGCGCAGGCGGTGGTGGCCGAGGCCGACTCCCCCGATCCCATCGTGCTGGTGCAGGACTACCACTTCGCCCTGCTGCCGCGGATGGTGCGCGACCTCCTCCCCGGCGCCACGATCATCACCTTCTGGCACATCCCGTGGCCCAACCCCGAGGCGTTCGGGATCTGCCCCTGGCGCGAAGAGCTCCTCGACGGGCTGCTCGGCAGCAGCATCCTCGGCTTCCACACGCAGTTCCACTGCAACAACTTCCTGGACACCGTGGACCGGCAGCTCGAGGCGCGCGTGGACCGCGAGACGTTCGCCGTCTCCTACCGCGGCCAGCGCACGCTCGTCAAGCGCTATCCCATCTCCGTGGCCTGGCCCCCCGCCGAGGCGCGCTCGTCGCATCCCGTGGGCACGACGCGCAGCCTCGTTCGCGATCGTCTCGGCCTGCCGCCTGATCAGGCGATCGGCATCGGCGTGGACCGGATGGACTACACGAAGGGGCTCGAGGAGCGATTCCGCGCCGTCGAGCGGCTGATGGAGCAGTTCCCGGAGTGGATCGGCCGATTCACCTTCGTGCAGATCGCCGCGCCGACGCGGAGCAGCATCGAGCAGTACCACGCCTACTCGGATCGCGTGCACGCGCTCGCCGATCGCATCAACCAGAAGTTCGCGAATCGTCGCGCGCCGGCGATCATCCTGCGCGCCGAGCATCACGACGCGCACGAGGTGTTCGAGTTCTACCGCGCGGCGGATCTCTGCTTCGTGAGCAGCCTGCACGACGGCATGAACCTCGTCGCGAAGGAGTTCGTCGCGGCGCGCGAAGACGAGGACGGCGTGCTCGTGCTCAGCACCTTCGCCGGCGCGTCGCGCGAGCTCGTGGAAGCGCTGC
>DASTRQ010000069.1:0-2772 GCA_035761145.1 Gemmatimonadales bacterium | reverse complement strand
CCTCGCCTGCTCGTCGTGGCGGGGGCGCGCCCCAACTTCATGAAGGTCGCGCCGATCCTCCGCGCCGCGCGCGCGGCGGGGGCGACCACGCGCCTGGTCCACACCGGCCAGCACTATGACGCCGCGATGTCGGACGCCTTCTTCCGCGACCTCGGCCTCCCCGCGCCCGACCACCACCTGGGCGTGGGGTCCGGGAGCCACGCCGAGCAGACGGCGCGGATCATGGAAGCGTTCGAACCGGTGCTCCGGGCGGAGCGGCCGGACTGGATGGTGGTCGTCGGGGACGTGAACTCGACGCTCGCCTGCGCGCTGGTGACCGCCAAGCTGGCCCCCGAGCTCGGCACCCGCATCGCGCACGTCGAGGCGGGGCTCCGGAGCGGCGACTGGCGGATGCCGGAGGAGATCAATCGCGTCCTGACCGACCGCCTCGCCGACCTTCTCCTCACCCCATCGCACGACGCCCTCCCCAATCTCCGCCGCGAGGGGATCCCGGCGGAGCGGGTGGTGTTCGTCGGCAACGTGATGATCGACACCCTCCTGCAGCAGCTCCCCGCCGCGCGCGCGCTGGACGTCCCCGCGCGGTTCGGGGTGGCGCCGGGCGGGTACGCCGTCGTGACGCTCCATCGCCCTTCCAACGTGGACGACCCCGCGACGCTGGGGGCGGTGCTCGACGCCCTGGCCGCGGTGGCGGAGGAGATGCCGGTGGTGCTGCCGCTCCACCCGCGGACCCGCGCCAACGCCGAGCGGTTCGGGCTCGCGGGGCGGTTGGCGCGGCTCGACATCCAGCCTCCGCTGGGGTACATCGAGATGCTGGGCCTCACCGACGGCGCGGCGGTGGCGCTGACCGATTCGGGAGGGCTGCAGGAAGAGACGACGGTCCTCGGGGTCCCCTGCGTCACCCTGCGCGAACAGACCGAACGCCCCGTCACCGTCACCGAGGGGACCAACCGCCTTGCGCCGTGGCCGCTCAGCCGGGCGGGGATCCTCGAGGCCTTCCACGCCGCCCTGGCCGCCGGCCGGCTCCCCGTGGGCGCGCGGGTGCCGGAGGGGTGGGACGGCCACGCGGCAGAGCGGGTCGTGGCGGCGCTGGTGGCGGGTCGTGAGTCGAGGGCCGATGGCTGATGGCCGATGGCCGATAGCCCTATATTTCCCCCGACCCAATTAGGGACCGCACCATCCGTCAGATGATCGAAGTCCAGCCCCCGGTGGAGCGCGCCATCCTGGTCGGTGCGCCGCGGAAGGGCTCGAAGGACGCGGAACAGCTGCAGGAACACCTCGACGAGCTGGAGCGCCTGGTGGACACCGCGGGCGCCGAGATCGTGGGGCGGCTCACGCAGCAGATCGCGAGCGCCAATCCCGCCACGCTCATCGGCGAGGGGAAGGTGGAGGAGCTCAAGGCCCTGGTCGCCGAGACGGGGGCCACGCTCGTCGTGTTCGACGAGGAGCTGACCCCCAACCAGGGGGCCATCCTGGAGGAGGAGCTCACCAAGCGGGTGATGGACCGGGCCGAGGTGATCCTGGACATCTTCGCGACGCGGGCGCGGACGCACGAGGCCAAGCTGCAGGTGGAGCTGGCGCAGAACGAGTACCTGCTGCCGCGGCTGGCGCGGATGTGGACGCACCTGTCGCGTATCCGCGGCGGCATCGGTCTGCGGGGCCCCGGCGAGACCCAGCTCGAGACCGACCGCCGGATGCTCCGGCGGAAGATCCAGCACCTCACCGACAAGCTGCGCGACGTGGCGCGCCACCGCGCGGTGCTCCGCGCCGGCCGGCGCGGCATGCTGAACGCCGCGCTGGTGGGCTACACCAACGCGGGGAAGTCGTCGCTGCTCCGCGCGCTCTCGGGCCAGCACGACATCTTCGTCGAGGACCGGCTCTTCGCGACGCTCGACACCCTGAGCCGCGAGGTGGACCTGGGCGAGGGGTACCGGGCCCGGGTGTTCGACACCGTCGGCTTCATCCGGAAGCTCCCCCACAACCTCGTCGCCTCGTTCCGCGCCACGCTCGAGGAGGTGCTCGAGGCCGACGTGCTGCTGCACGTGGTGGACGCGAGCCACCCGTCGTGGGAGGAGCAGTGGACGGTGGTGGAGGGGGTGCTGGCGGAGCTGGGGGTGCACGACATCCCGGTGATCCCGGTGTTCAACAAGATGGACGCCGTGGCCGACCCGGTGGCGCTGATGCAGCGGGTGCGGGAGCTCCATCCCGATGCGGTGTTCACCAGCACGCTGAAGATCGACGGCCTGGAGCCGCTCAAGGCGGAGCTCCGCCGGCGCGAGCGGGAGGCGCGGCCGCCCCTCACGGTGCGGATCCCGATGGCCGACGGGAAGCGGCTGGCCGAGCTCTACCGGGCGGGGGAGGTCCTGGCGCGGCGCGAGGATGGGGATGCGTACGAGCTCACCGTGCGGATCCCGGCGGCAGAGGCGGCGAGGTTGGGGGTGGGGCAGGGCGGGTAGGGCGGGTAGGGCGGGCAGGGCGGACAGGGCGGACAGGGCGGACAGGGCGTGAAGGGCGTGAAATGTCATCCCGAGGGCGCAGCGCGCCCGAGGGATCTTGCCGGCACGGCTCCGAACGAGGACCGCCCGCCGAGATTCCTCGCTACGCTCGGAATGACACCGTTCCGCCTTACCCGCCTTACCCGCCCTGTCCTCTCAACTCCTGCCAGAACCCGAGCGTCCGCTGGGCCACCGCGCTGTCGGTGAACTCCTCCATCACCCGCTTTCTGCCCTCCGCGCCCTGGGCCTCGCGGGCGGGGAGGTCGTCGCGCAGGCGCTG
>DASTRQ010000068.1:0-10805 GCA_035761145.1 Gemmatimonadales bacterium | reverse complement strand
ATGGTGCTCCTCAATGTGACCAGCGGGCGAAGTCCGCCCGGCCACTTCTGAGGAGCGACCCATGTCGCCGACGACCATGATCAATGAGCACGAGCCCGTGGGCATCATCGTGACGCCTGGCCAGGAGGCTGCGGCGCCGGCGACCATCTGGGCCTATCTGTGGGTGGAGGACGAGGGTGAGGACGCGGCCGACCACTGGCATCATCACCTGCCGGTGGATTGAGCCGCTGCTCGAGGAAGTCCTGAGGGGCCCCGCCGGGGCCCCTTTGCATTGGGGGCCCCGGAAGCGAAGCGGACCCGGCGACGGCCGGGTCCGTGGTCCTGCTTCGCTTCGCTCGTGCATCCGGGCCAAAGGGCCCAGCCCAAGATTCCATCGACCCGCGATCGGTGCAAGAGGGAGGGTCGAGCGCCCCGGCCCGCGCCGCTTGCCCCTGCCGGTCCGCGACCCTAAGCTCCGAGATGCCCTCCATCACCCTCAACGGCGTCCGGCGGGAGTTCACCCCGGGCCAGACGATCCTCGACGTCGCGCGCGCGGCGGGGATCGAGGTGCCGACGCTGTGCTGGTACCCGAAGCTCCCCACCGTCGCCAACTGCCGCATCTGCCTGGTGGCGGTGCAGGGCCAGGCGAAGCTCGTCCCGTCGTGCGGCACCCCGGCCACCGACGGGATGGTGGTGGAGACCCACGCCGACGCGGTGGTGGAGAGCCGGAAGGGCGTGCTGCAGATGCTCCTGGAGCGGTATCCGGGGGAGCACCTGGCCAACGGCGGGCGCGCGCACCCGGCCAACGAGTTCGAGCGGATGGTGGTGGAATACGGTGTGACGCCGCGCCCGCAGCGTACCCTGCCGCTCCGCCAGGGAGATGAGCGCCCCGGCGACCCGATGATCCAGCACGACATGTCCCACTGCATCCTCTGCACGCGCTGCGTGCGGGCGTGCGAGGACATCCAGGAGGTCGGGGTGCTGGACGTGGGCGACCGCGGCGGGCACGCCCACATCATCGTGGGGGGGGACGGCGACCCGGACCACGCCGGCTGCACCTGGTGTGGCGAGTGCGTCCGGGTCTGCCCCACGGGGGCCATCTTCGAGTTCATCCCGCGGCAGCGGTTCGGCGAGGAGGCGGTGCGGACCCCCGACCGCACGGTGCGCACCGTGTGCCCGTATTGCGGCGTGGGGTGCCAGATCGACGCGCAGGTGAAGGACGGCCAGATCGTCCGGATCACCTCGCCCTGGATCGAGGAGCCCACGCCCAACCAGGGGTCCACCTGCGTGAAGGGGCGCTTCGGCTACGACTTCCCCCAGCACCGGGACCGGCTGCAGGTGCCGATGATCCGGAAGGGGTGGGAGCACGACGGCACGCGCTGGGTGTGGACCGGCGAGTGGCCGCGCCATCGCGAGGGGCCGTGGGCCACGGTGGCCGAGCAGGGGCAGCATTACAAGCCCAAGCCGCCGCGCCGCGCCGAGGGGAAGCGCCGCCAGACGGGGCTCCCCATCGCCGTGGGGGAGGACGACGTGCGCGACCGCGTGGCGACGCCTCCCGGCTGGTACAGCGCCTTCCGCGAGGCGACCTGGGAGGAGGCGATGAGCCTGGTGGCGCAGGAGCTGCTCCGCATCAAGCGGGAGCACGGTCCGCGCGCGCTGGCGGGGCTCTCGAGCGCCAAGTGCAGCAACGAGGAGAACTACGTCTACATGCGGATGGTGCGCGCGGCCTTCGGCACCAACAGCGTGGACCACTGCACCCGGCTCTGCCACAGCACGTCGGTGGCCGCGATGAGCCGGGCGCTGAGCACCAGCGCCGCCTCGGGTTCGATGCGCGAGATCGAGGAGGCGTGCGACGTGATCTTCATCTCGGGGGCCAACACCACCGAGACCCACCCCGTGTTCGGCGCGCTCATCAAGCGCGCGGTGGCGCGGGGGGCCAGGCTCATCGTGGCCGACGTGCGCCGCACCGAGCTCGCCGCGATGGCCGACATCCACCTGCAGATGCAGCCGGGCACCGACGTGGTGCTCTACAACGCGATGCTGCGCCACATCCTGGAGCGGGGGCTCGAGGACAAGGGGTTCATCGCCGCGCGCACCAGGGAGTTCGACAAGGTCCGCGCCGCGGTGCAGCCCTACACCCTGCAGGTGGCCGAGACGATCACCGGGATCCCCGCCGACACGATCGCCCGGGCGGCGGAGCTCTACGCCCGCGGGCCCAACACCTCGACGCTCTGGGCGATGGGGCTCACCCAGCACGCCACCGGCACCGACATCGTGGCGTCGCTCCTCAACCTGATGCTCGCCTGCGGGATGGTGGGGCGCTGGGGCTCGGCCATGATGCCGATCCGCGGCCAGAACAACGTGCAGGGCGCCTCGGACGTGGGGGCGATCCCGTTCGCCTACACCGACTACCGCCCCGTGACCGACCCGGCGGTGCGCGCCGAGTACGCCGCCGCGTGGGGGGTGCCGCCCGAGTCGCTCTCGCTCGAGCAGGGGATGATGGTCACCGAGATGGTGGCCGAAGGCTCGCCCATCCGCGGGCTCTACATCATGGGCGAGAACCCGGTGCTCTCCGACCCCAACGTGTCGCACGCGGAGCACTGGGTCCGGAGCCTCGAGTTCCTGGCGGTGCAGGACCTCTTCCTCACCGAGACCGCGCGCTGGGCCGACGTGGTCCTCCCCGGGAGCTCCTTCGCCGAGAAGCAGGGGACCACGGTCAATACCGACCGCCACATCCAGATGCTCCGGCCGGCGGTGCCGCTTCCCGGCAAGGCGCGGCAGGACCTGGAGATCCTGATGGACCTTTCCCACCGCCTGGGGCTCCCCACCACCTACCGCGGCCCCGCCGAGGTGATGGACGAGATCGCGAAGGTGACGCCCAACTGGCGGGGCGTGAGCTACGCGCGCCTCGAGGCGCTTGGCGCGCTGCAATACCCGGTGCCCACCGCGGACCACCCGGGCACGACGTTCCTCTTCGACCAGCGCTTCCCCACGCCCGACGGCCGCGCGCTCTTCGTGCCGGTGGAATACCTGCCGCCCAGCGAACTGCCCGACGCCGAGTACCCCTTCGTGCTCAACACCGGGCGCCAGATGTACCACTGGCACACCGGCACGATGTCCCGCCGTTCCGAGGGGCTCGACGCCCGCGAGCCGACGCCGATCGTCGAGATGAACGCGGGCGACGCCCTCCGGCTCGGCCTGGCCGAGGGCGACACCGTGCGCGTCACCTCGCGCCGGGCGTCGCTCCTCATCGGCGTGCGCATCAGCGAACGACAGGCCAAGGGGCAGGTCTTCATCCCGATGCACTTCCGCGAGGCCGCCGCCAATCTCCTCACCAACCCCGCCCTCGACCCCTACGCCAAGATCGCCTCGTTCAAGGTGAGCGCGGTGCGGGTGGAGAAGGTCGCGGTGGGGGAATTGGTCGGGTAGACGCAGGGACGCAGGGGCGCAGGGGCGCAGGGAACGTGGTCATCCCGAGCGAAGCGAGGGATCTTGGAGCCAGACTCCCATCGGAGTCTAGCCTCCAAGATCCCTCGGTCGCTTCGCTCCCTCGGGATGACCTTCTCCCCGCCCTGCCCGTCTACCTGCCTATCCGCCCAGCCCCAACCTTTCGGGGTGCGTATACACCGTCGCCCGCCCGTTCCGGGTGAAGCCCACCAGCGCCATCCCCGCCTGTTCGGCCACGCGCACGGCGAGCCCTGTGGGGCCGCTGATGGCGGCGAGCACGGGCGCGCCCAGCACGCTCGCCTTCTGGACCATCTCGAAGCTCGCGCGGCTCGTCACCACGACGAACCCCTCGGGCCGCTCCCCCCCGCGCGCGAAGGCGCCCACCAGCTTGTCGAGCGCGTTGTGCCGGCCGATGTCCTCGCGCACGAGCACGATCTCGCCGTCGCGGGTGGCCCACCCCGCCGCGTGGGCCGCGCCGACCCGGTCGTTGAGCGGCTGGCGCGTGGCGAGCGCCTCGACCGCGCGGTACACCACCGCCGGATCGAACGGCGCGCCCGCGGGCACCGGATGCAGGGTCTTGAGCACCTCCTCCACCGTGCTCGCCCCGCAGATGCCGCATCCGGTGCGCCCGGTGAGGGGGCGGTGGCGGGTGGCGACGGTGGTCTCGCTCGCCGCCGAGACGGTGAGGTGCACCTCGATGCCGAGGCCGTAGCGCTGCACCTCCACGGCGGTGATGTCGGCCGCCGAGGCGGCGAGCTCCTCCGTGAGCGTGAAGCCGACGGCGAAGTCCTCGAGGTCGCGCGGCGTGGCCATCATCACGACGTGCGGCACCCCGTTGTACACCAGCGCCACCGGGATCTCCTCGGCCACGGTCTCCTCCCGCGGCTCGGCGCCCGCGGGGGTCCAGCGCACCGCCGGCTGCTCGAGCACCACGTCGGCGTAGCCCAGGCGCCGGAGCCCGAGGCGGTGCCGCATCTGGTCGAGGGGATCGCTCATGGGGCGGAATATACGGGTATCTTGAGGCCATGGACCTGAGGCTCACGGGCCGGGTGGCCCTCGTGGCCGGCGCGTCGTCGGGGCTGGGCTACGCCGCGGCCGAGGCGCTGGCGCGCGAAGGGTGCCGCGTGGCGATCGTCGCCCGCACCCCCTCGGCGCTCCGGCACGCCGCCGAACGGCTCGTGGCCGCCACCGGCGCGGAGATCCTCCCCCTCCCCGCCGACGTGAGCGTCCCCGACGAGGTGACTCGCGTCGTGGCCGAGACCGCGGCGCGCTTCGGCCAGGTGGACATCGTGCTGGCCAACGCCGGCGGGCCGCCGCCGGGGCGTTTCCTGGCGCACGACCACCTGGCGTGGGTGCGCGCCGTGGAGACGAACCTGCTCAGCACGGTCACGATGTTCCGCGCCGCGCTGCCGGAGATGATCGAGCGGCGGTGGGGGCGGCTGCTCGTGATCACCTCCCTCTCGGCGCTCGAGCCGCTGCCGGGGCTCATCCTCTCGAGCACGGTGCGCGCGGGGGTGCACGGGCTGGTGAAGGCGCTCTCGGATGAGGCCGCGGCGCACGGCGTGACGGTCAACGCCATCGCGCCGGGGATGTTCGGCACCGACCGCCTGGCCGAGATCTGGGAGGCGCGGGCGCGGAACTCGGGCGGCTCCGCCGCCGAGGAGCTGGCCAAGGGGCTGAGCGCCATCCCCGCTGGCCGCCTGGGCGACCCCGCCGAGCTCGGCGCGCTGGTCGCCTTCCTGGCGAGCGAGCAGGCGGGGTTCATCACGGGGCGGGTCGTCCAGATCGACGGCGGACAGGGCCGGGCGCTCTAGTCGGATGTTGGGAGGGGGGGCGGGGCCAGGGTGGTATATTCCCCCCTCTCTTTCCACACCCAGATGAAAGCCCTCGTCAAGGAATCGGCCGGCCCCGGGATGAAGGTGAAGGAGGTCCCGACCCCGAAGATCGGCGCGAACGATGTCCTGATCCGCGTGCGCCACGCCGGCGTGTGCGGCACGGACCTGCACATCTGGGAGTGGGACGCCTGGGCCGCCGGCCGGCTCAAGCCGCCGGTGGTGATCGGCCACGAGTTCGCCGGCGAGATCGCCGAGCTGGGGCCGGAGGCCGGGGCGGCGGGGCTCCTCAAGGTGGGGGACAAGGTCACCGCCGAGGGGCACATCATCTGCGGCCACTGCCGTCCCTGCCGCACCGGCCAGGGGCACGTCTGCGAGCGGACCCAGATCATCGGGGTGGACCGGGACGGGGCGTTCGCCGAGTACATCGCGATGCCGGCGAGCAACGTGATGCCGCTGGGGAACATCCCGACCGACATCGGGGCCATCATGGACCCGATGGGGAACGCGGTGCACACCGCGCTCGAGGGGATGGTGGCGGGGAACACCGTCTTCGTCATCGGGTGCGGGCCGATCGGGTGCTTCGCGGTGGGGGTGGCCAAGGCGGCGGGGGCGAGCAAGGTCTTCGCGAGCGACCCCAGCGAGGGGCGGCGCGAGCTGGCGCGGCGGATGGGCGCCGACGTCCTCCTCGACCCGGGCAAGGACGACGTGGTGGCGCGGGTGCGCGAGCTCTCGGGCACCAACGGCGCGGACCTCGTCTGTGAGATGAGCGGCCACCCGGCCGGGCACGCCACCGCCTTCGACGCCGTGCGGCTCGGCGGGCGGATCAACTTCCTCGGCACCCCGGCCAAGAGCACCGACGTCAACTTCGCCAAGAGCATCATCTTCAAGGGCCTGACGCTCTACGGGGTGACGGGCCGGAAGATGTACGACACCTGGGAGCAGATGTTCGCGCTGCTCCGCGGCGGCGAGCTCGACCCCCGCCCCGTGGTGACCCACCGCTTCCCGATGGAGGGGATGGCGGAGGCGATGCAGCTGATGAAGGCCGGCAAGTCGGGCAAGGTCATCCTGGAGATCTGACGCGATGCATCCGTTCGAGACCAAGGTCCGCGCGGACCTTGAGGGGTTCAAGCGGGACGGCGTCTACAAGCGCCTCAACTACATCAGCTCGCCGCAGGGGCCCGTGGTGGAGATGGAGGGGCGCGGCGAGGTGGTGGTGCTCTCGTCCAACAACTACCTGGGCCTCTCCGACCACCCCGAGGTGATCAAGGCGGGGCAGGACGCGCTCGAGGAGTACGGCGCCGGGACCGCCAGCGTGCGCTTCATCTGCGGCACCTTCACGGTGCACCGGGAGCTCGAGGAGGCGTGCGCGCGGCTCGTGGGCACCGAGAGCTCGCTGAGCTTCGTGAGCTGCTGGAACGCCAACGAGGCCACGCCGGGCACGCTCCTGGGCGAGGAGGACCTGGTCCTCTCCGACCGGCTCAACCACGCCTCGATCATCGACGGCATCCGCCTGGCCAAGGCGATCACCAAGTGCCAGACGGGGGTGTACGAGCACGCCGACCTCAAGGACCTCGACGCCAAGCTGGCGGCGGCCAGGGACCGGCGGTTCAAGATGGTGATCAGCGACGGCGTCTTCTCGATGGAGGGCGCCATCGCCGACCTGCCGGGGCTCCGCGAGGTGTGCGACCGGCACGGCGCGCTCCTCGTGGTGGACGACAGCCACGCCACCGGCGTGCTGGGCCCCACCGGGCGCGGCACCGCCGAGCATTTCGGGATGGTCGGGAAGATCGACATCATCACGAGCACCCTGGGGAAGGCGCTTGGCGGCGCGGCGGGCGGCTTCGTGGCGGGGAGCGCGGCGGTGACCGACTACCTGACCCAGCGCGCCCGGCCACAGCTCTTCAGCAACGCCATCCCCTGCACCGTGGCGGCCAGCGCCAAGCGGAGCATCGAGGTGCTCGAGCAGGAGCCGCAGCGGGTCAAGCTGCTGCACGACAACGCGCGGTACTTCCGCGCCGGGCTCCTGGACCTCGGCTTCAAGCCGCTCGCGGGGGAGACGCCGATCATCCCCGTGATCCTGGGCGAGACCGCCGCGGCGATCCAGATGAGCGAGATGCTCCTGGCCGAGGGGGTCTTCGTGACCGGCTTCGGCTACCCGGTGGTGCCGCAGGGGCAGGCGCGGGTGCGCTGCCAGATCAGCGCGGCGCACACCAAGGAGCACCTGGACCGGGTGCTGGCGGCGTTCAAGAAGGTGGGGACGAAGCTGAAGCTGATCTAGGGCTGGTGAGGGGGAACTGCGACAGCGTGAGAGGCGAGAGGGGCGCTCCGGGTGGGGCGCCCCGTCCTACTTCACGACCCATCGCAACGGCCAGTCCACCGCCCGGGTGATCCCGATGCGGGGCGTGACCAGCACAGGTCCGAGATCCGGGGTCGGGGAGCCTTTCCCGCGCGACACGACGGACCCGATGTGCACGGTGGCCCGGCTCCCTGCCATCGGCACGCCATCGAGCGAGATGTCGATGCCGAGCGCCTGGGTGAGCTTCCCCGGCCCGTTCGTCAGGTCCCTCTGCGCCACTGCGCCCCTGCGCCTCTGCGCCACCTCGAGCGTCCGTGCGTCCGTCGTCAGCACCCCGCGCAGCAGCACCGCGTGCCCTTCGTTGGGCCCCTTGGCGGTCAGGTTGCAGCACCAGTGGAGGCCGTAGCTCCTGTACACGTACCAGGTGCCCGGGGGCGCGTAGAGGTTCCGCACCGTCGGCGTGCGGCGCCCCTTCCAGACGTGGGAGGCGGGGTCGGCGGTGCCCAGGTAGGCCTCGACCTCGGTGATCGTGGCGCGGAGACGGAGGGCCCCGGCGCCGGAGGAACGGCGTTGCCTCACGACCAACGAGCACCCGATGAGGTCGGGCGCGACGACGTCGGCCGGACGGCGGAAGAAGGAGACGGGGAGCGGCTTCGGCACCCGCGAAAGAAAGACCGGGTGGAGGGATTCCTCCACCCGGTCCTTGCGCTCCGCCCCGGGAGCGGGACTACTCCGCCTTGGGCTTGGCCTTGGGTGCGCGGCGGCGCGGCTTCTTGGCCGGCTCCGAGGCCTCGGCGCTCGCCTCGGCGGCGGGGGCGGCGGCGGCCTTCTTGCCGCGGCCGCGGCGCGGCTTCTTCTCCGCGGCCGGCTTCGCGCCGTCGTCGTCCAGCGAGATCACGCCCACCATCGGGACCGCCGCCGGGCTCATCCCCGCCTTGGACCCGCGGCGGAAGCGGAGCGCCGGCGCGGCGCTGGCGGCCGCCGGTTCGGCGGCGGGTTCCGGCGCCGCGGGCGCCGGCGCGGCCTCGGCCTCGGCGATGGGGCGCGACGCCGGCTGGGCCGGCCGCTCGTAGCGCGCCGGCGCGCCGGCGGTCTGGCCGAAGGGGAGGACGTCGAACTGCCCGTCGTCCACCTTGCGGACCTCGGCCAGCTCGGCGTCGTGCGCCTGGCGCAGGAAGCGCTCGAAGCGCGCCACCTCGAGGAGGGCGTCCTCCTTGCCGTGCAGCGCGATCATCCGGAGCCGGAGCGCCTCACCCGCCACGGGCGTCTCGAGCTGGGCCAGGGCGGTCTTGAGGAGCTCGAAGCCCTGGGCCAGCGAGAGCCGGTCCGAGAGCCGGGGCGCCGCGGCGGACTCGGCGGCGCGCGGCGCGGCCCCCTCGGCCCCCTCTTCCCGCCCGCGCCCGCGGCCACGGCCCCGCCGCCGGCCGCGCCCTTCGCGGGCCTCACCCTCGGCGGCGCGGGGCTCGGCGGCCCGGGACTCGGCCGCGCGGGGCGCGCGGCCCTCGGCGGCGGGCCCGACCTCGAGCTGGCCGTTCTCCATCTTCTTCACCGTGATGAGCCCCTTCTCGGCGGCGTCGGTGACGAACTTGGAGAAGCGGCTGTAGCCGCTGCCGGCCTTGCGCTCGTCGAAGGCCGGGTCGAGCTGCTGCATCACCTGCTTGAGGCGGTCGGCCCGCATCACGTCGCGGTTGCGGACCATCTGCTGCACCGCCTCGCCCACGAGCTGCCAGGGGTCGCGCGGGGCGCCGGTCGGGGCCGGGGCCTCGCCGGTCTGGCGGGAGAGCCCGGCCAGCTCGGAGTAGCCGTAGTACTCGTGGCAGACGCGCTGGAGCGTGTCGCTCGAGCTCTCCTTCATCCCCACGCCGATGATGTACTTGCCCCACTCCTTGAGCTTGATGACGAGCGAGGAGAAGTCGCTGTCGCCCGAGAGGAGCACGAAGGTGTCCACCTCCGGCCGGGTGAAGGCGAGCTCCATCGCGTCGATGGCGAGGCGGATGTCGGTGGCGTTCTTCTTGTTGGGACCCACCGCGGGGGCGCTCACCAGCTCGATACTGGCCTCGGTGAGCGGCACCAGGTACTGCGGGTAGCGCCGCCAGTCGGCGTAGGCGCGCTGGATGGTCACCGAGACGCCCAGCGCCTCGCTGCCGATCAGGGTGCGCAGCTCGCGGGCCAGGTCGCTCTGGACGCCGAGGGTGACGTTGTCGAAGTCGATGAGGAGCGCCGCGTTGCGTCGCACGGCGGCGGGGGCGGGGGGCTCGGCGTGGGGCCGGGCCCGGCGCTGATAAGCGTTCACGTCGGGGTGTGCTCCAGTCCCACCACGCGCGCGAGCTCCTGGCGCTTCACCTTGCCGGACCCGGTCAGCGGGAAGGCGTCGAAGAAGCGCACGAGGTCGGGGACCTTGGGATCGGACAGCTGTTCGCGACAGAACTCCTTGAGCTCGTCGCCGGTCACGATGGCGCCCTCGACGAGGACCACGCACGCGCAGACCTGCTCTCCCAGCACCTCGTGCGGGAGGCCGATGACGCACGCGTCGTCCACGCCCGGGTGGGCGCGCAGGACATCTTCCACCTCGCGGGGGGAGACGTTCCGCCCCCCGCGGATGATGAGCTCCTTCCGCCGGCCGACGAGCTGGATGTACCCGTCCTCGTCGAGGACGGCCAGGTCGCCGGTCAGGAAGTAGCCCTCGGGGGTGAACGCCTTCTGCGTCTCCCCCGGCATCCGGTGATACCCCTGCAACAGCCAGGGGCTCCGCACCGCCAGTTCCCCGACCGCCTCGTGCCCGTGCAGGGTGCCCGTGAGCACGTCACGGATGGTCACCTCGACCTCCGGGAGGGGCCGCCCCACCGTCGTCGCGCGCTTGCCGGCCGGGTCGCCGGGGCGCGTGACGCTGATGGAGGGACCCGTCTCCGTGAGGCCGTAGGCGATCTGCACGTCGCACCAGCGGCGGATGCGGGAGACCAGTTCCTCGGACGCGAAGCTCCCGGCCACCAGGCCGGTGCGCAACGTGCCGAGGCGCGCCGGGTCGAGACCCGGCTCGCGCATCAGGAGCGCGAACATCGTCGGGACGCCGTGGAGCACGGTGATGCGCTCCGCGGCCACCCGCGCCAGGATGGCGCGGGGGTCGAAGCGCTCCTCGAGCACCAGCGTGCCCCCGCTCGCCAGCACCCCGGCCAGCACCGACAGGCCGAAGATGTGGAAGAGCGGCACGGGCAGGAGCGTGCGGTCCTCCGCGCGAAGCCCGAGCGCGG
>DASTRQ010000067.1:0-8080 GCA_035761145.1 Gemmatimonadales bacterium | reverse complement strand
GTTTGTTGCTGCAAAGGAATGGGGGCAACGGTCCGGGGTTCCAGGGTTCCCTCGCATTACCCTGCTACACCCCGACGCCCAAGCCACCAAGAGCCCCCTGACCGACCCCCTTCGGGGCTTTGGGGTTTCCGCGCCCCCGCTTCCCACACCCCGAACCCGCGATGCACAAAGGACCGACGGCATCGCCATCGGTCCTCCTGTCCGCGCGTCCGCGCCCGGGGTTCAGCTCGCCACGTCCGCCACCGCGTGCCCCTGCATATGCCTGAGGAGCCGGGCGGTGGTGTCGCGGAGCGCCGCGCGCGGCACCACGTCGTCCACCTGCCCGTGGTCGAGGAGGAACTCCGCGGTCTGGAACCCCTCCGGCAGGTCCTGCCCGATGGTCTGCTTGATCACGCGCTGTCCCGCGAACCCGATGAGCGCCCCCGGCTCCGCGAGGATCACGTCCCCCTGCATCGCGAACGAGGCCGAGACGCCGCCCGTGGTGGGGTTGGTGAGGATCGAGATGTACGGGATGCTCATCCGGTGCAGCTGGGCCAGCATCGCGCTGGTCTTGGCCATCTGCATCAGCGAGAGCACCCCTTCGTGCATCCGCGCGCCGCCCGAGGCGCACACCAGCACCAGCGGGATGCGCTTCTCGGCCGAGCGCCGCGCCAGGCGGGCGATCTTCTCCCCGACCACCGAGCCCATCGACCCCCCCATGAACGCGAAGTTCATCACGCCCAGGTGGTAGGGGCTCTTGTCGAGCTTCCCGACCCCGGTGTAGATCGCGTCGGCGGGGCCCGCCTTCTTGATGGCGGCCTGCACCCGCGCCGGGTAGCCGTCGAACGTGAGCGGGTCGGCCGACCGGAGGTCGCCGAAGAGCTCGCGCCAGCTCCCGTCGTCGGTGAGCAGCTCGATGTATTCCTCCGCCGACATCCGGCGGTGGTGCCCGCAATCGGGGCAGACGTTGAGGTTCCGCTCGAACTTCTCGCGGAGGGCCAGGTGGCCGCACTCCTCGCACTTCTCCCAGGTGTCCGCCGGGATCTCCAGGCGGGTCCGGATGGAGGGACGCGGTTTACGCTCTTTCTTGAACCAGGCCATAAGGTGTCCGAGGGCGGACGAACGACCGCCCCGTGGACCGGGGCGGCGGGATCGAAGGGACAAATGTGGGGAGGGAGGCCCCCCGGCGCCAGTCCCGAGCGGCTAAGTCGTTGTCAGCGCTGAGGATAGCCTGACGCCACGGCGTCCGCCGCCACCCGCAGCACCATCCCCATCGCGAGCCCGGAGGCCACCAGGAACGACCCCCCGTAGCTGAAGAAGGGGAGCGGGATCCCGGTGATCGGCATCAGCGAGACGGTCATCCCCACGTTCTCGAAGACGTGCGTCAGGATGAGCCCGGCCACCCCGAACACCACGAGCCCGGAGAAGGGGTCGGTGGTGCGCCGCGCCACCCCGATCAGCCGGGTGAGGAGGTACCCGAAGAGGAGGAGCGCCAGCGTGACGCCGAGGAAGCCCAGCTCCTCCCCCACCACCGAGAAGACGAAGTCGGTGTGCTGCGCCGGGAGGAAGACGAGCCGCTTCTGCGGCCCCTCCAGCCACCCCATCCCGAACCACCCCCCCGACCCGATGGCCACCTTGGACTGGATCGCCTGGTAGTTGGCCCCCTGCGGGTCGAGCCCCGGGTTGAGGAAGGTGAGCAGCCGGTTCTGCTGGTACGGCGCGAGGGAGCGCCAGACCGGGAGGGCCGTGAACCCCATCACGATGTTGACGAGCGCGACGGTGATCCCCTCGAGCAGGAAGGGGCGCCACCACCAGAGCAGCAGCCCGAGCACCACGCACCAGAGCCCCCAGGTCCAGACGTTGAACGCGAGCAGGAGGCTGAAGACCGGCGTGGCCAGCAGGAAGAGGAGCCAGGGGCGGGTGCCGCCCCAGAAGAGCATCGCGAAGAGGATCCCGGCGAAGACGATGGCGCTCCCCAGGTCGGGCTGCTTGAGGACGAGGAGGAACGGCACCCCGGCGATGACGCACCCCGGCACCAGCTCGCGGAGCGAGCGGGGCGCGGCGCGGCGCCCCGCCAGCCAGCGCGCGAGCATCAGGATGGTGGCGAGCTTGGCGAGCTCCACCGGCTGGCCGATCCGCACTCCGCCCACGGCGAGCCAGCTCCTGGTCCCGGCCGCGGTCCCCGCCCCCGTCCCCACCACCAGCGTCACGAGCAGGAGCACGATGCCGAGCGCATACAGGGGGGGCGCCGCCCATTCGAGGAGCCGCGGGGAGACGCGGAAGGCCGTGAACGCCGCCGCGCCCGCGATCAGGATCCAGACGAGCTGCTTCTCCCAGACCCCGTTGGCGCTGGTCGGCACGTCGGTCTGGCCGGCGCTGTAGAGCACCAGCACGCCGTAGGCGAGCAGGAGCGCCAGGGCGAGGAGGATCCCGCGGTCCAGGCGGAAGGTCCGGTTCATCGCGCCCCCTCGAGCGAGTCGGGGGTCCCCGCCGCGGCGGTGTCGGCCGGGAGCACCGGCGCGGCGCTGTCGGCGGGCTCGGAGGGGGCGGGCGCCACGTCGTCCGGCGTGAGGAGGCGTACCCCGCGGCCGTGGTCGCTCGAGCCGAAGTACCAGCGGCGGATGGTCCGCACCACGTACGGCGCCACGATGGAGCCGTGCTCGGCGAACTCCATGATCGCGCCGACCACGATCTCGGGCCGCTCCGCGGGCGCGAAGCCGATGAACCACCCGTGGTCGGCGCCGTGGGCGTTCTGCGCGGTCCCGGTCTTCCCCGCCACCTCGAGGTCGGTGCGCCGGGTGCCCGCCGCCGTGCCGCGCTCCACCACGGCCAGGAGCGCCGCGCGCATCCCCGCGAGCTGGGCGGGGGTGAGGTCCACCCGCATCGGCGCCGCGGCCTGCGGCCGCACCAGGTACGGCGCGGGGGCCACCCCCGTCGAGGCCAGCGCCAGGTAGAACCGCGCCATGTTGATGAGGGTCTGGTCGTTCTCCCCCTGCCCGATGCTCAGGTTGAGCACCACCCCCCGGCTCCACCCCCGCGGCCCGTAGCGCCGGTCGAAGTACTTCACGTCCCCCGGGAAGACCGGCGACGACTCCCCCTCGAGGTCCACCCCGCTCCGTTCCTGGAAGCCCATCGCCACGCCGTCGGCCAGGAGGTCCTCGAGCCCGAGCTTCTGCCCCAGCTGGTAGAAGTACACGTCGCAGCTCTGGGCGATGGCGCCGGTCAGGTCGAGGCGGCCGTGGCCGCGGGGGTCCCAGCAGCGGAACACCCGGTTCCCCACCCGGAGGCTCCCCGTGCACGGCTCCGGCATCCGGGTGTCGAAGCGCACCAGGCCGCGCCGGAGCGCCATCGCCGCCACCGCCAGCTTGAAGGGCGAGGCGGGGGGATAGCGCCCCTGGATCACCCGGTTGTAGAGCGGCTTGGCGGGGTCGTCGCGGAGCGCGGCCCAGCGCTCCGCGCTGATGCCCCCGATGAAGTCGTTGGGGTCGTAGGTGGGCGCGCTGTAGAGCGCCAGGACCTGGCCATCGGTGGTCATCGCCACCAGCGCACCCCGGACCCCCCGCGGCCAGAGGCTGTCCACGAAGCGCTGCAGGTCGAGGTCGATCGTCGTGCGGAGGCTCGCCCCCGTCACCGGGGGGCGCGGCGGGGCGGCGCCGTCCTCGCGCACCAGGCGGCCCCGCGCGTTGACCTCGATGTAGCGCATCCCCTGCGTGCCGCGCAGCACGCTGTCGTACTCGAGCTCGAGCCCCGCCTTCCCCACCAGCGAGCCGACGATCGCCCCGCGGTAGCGCTGCGCCCGGAGGTCGGCGTCGGTCACCTCGGCCACGTACCCCACCACGTGCGACACCGCCGCCCCCGCGGGATAATGCCGCTTGGGCTCCGACTCGACCACGAGCCCCGGCAGCAGGACCCGCCGCTCCTCGAGCCGCGCGACCTGCTCCGGCGTCGCGTCGCGGAGCACCAGCGCCGGCAGGTACGGCTCGGCCCGGAAGCGCCGCAGGGCGTCGGCCTGGCCGGCGCTGTCCACCGGCACGATCGTGGCCAGCCGCGCCAGCGCCTCGAGGAAGGCGGCGCGGTCGGGCGCCAGCAGCTTCACCGAGTAGCCCGGGACGTTCTCCGCGATGACCCGGCCGTAGCGGTCCAGGATCGCCCCGCGCGCGGGCGTGAGCGGCACCGCGCGCAGGCGGTTGTCCTCGGCCCGCAGGCGGTACCGCTCATGGTCCAGCACCTGGGTCTTGAAGAACGCCGCCGCCAGCACCAGGAACGCCAGCCGGAGCACCCAGCGCGCCTGCTCCGCCCGCGCGTCGAGCGCGGTGGGCGCGTGCCCGGTCATTCGCGGATGCGGAGGTCGAGCCACCCCCGCAGCAGCACCGCCAGCACCGTCCCCGCCACCGCGGTGCTCAGCGCCTGCACGGTGGACCAGACCCCCGCCTCCATCCACATCTGCGACGCCGGCGTCCCGCTGGCCAGCAGCACGAGGAGGTTCCGCACCCAGGTCCCCACCGCGAAGAACCCCGCCGTCACCAGGAGGTTGTCCGCGAAGAACACCGCGCGCCCCCACGCCCCGAGGTACCCCACCACCGTGTGCGCCAGCGCCCCCGCCCCGAACCGCGCCGGGGTGAGCGCGTCGGTCAGGAGCCCCGCCGCGAGCCCTGCCACCGCCGCCGAGCCGGGCCGGGCCCGGAGCGCGAAGAGGAGCACCGCGATCGCCACGAAGTCGGGGGCGCCGTGCGCCAGCCCGAGCCGCGGCCGCACGTAGAACTGCAGGCCCAGCAGGATCACCAGCACCAGCGCCGGCCGGGCGCCCCCCCCGCCGCGCGCGCTCACGGCTCCTCCCCCGCCGCGGCCTCGGCCGCGTAGGCCGCCTGCAGGTCGGTCCCCTCCGCGCCGCTCAGCACGAGCACGTGCGCCACCGCCCCCAGGTTGGCCTCGGGTCGCACCCGGTACACCCGTTCCCACCCGCGCTGCTCCCGCGCCACCTCCACCACCCGCCCGATGGGCACCCCGCGCGGATACACCCCGCCCAGTCCCGAGGTGAGCACCAGCGTCCCCACCGCCACCGTGTCACGGTACGCCACCCCGCGCAGCTCGAGCATCTGCGACTCGCCGCTCTCGTCCTCCGCCGCCGCCACCACGCCGAGCACCCCGCCGAACTCGGTGAACGCGCTCACCCGGAACTCGGGGTGCGCCCACGTCATCACCACCGCGGTCCCCCGCTCGGCCGAGAGCACCACCCCCACCAGCCCCTCGGGACTCACCACCGGGTCGAAGGCCCGCACGCCGGAGGCCGTCCCGGCGTCGATCACCAGGGTGCGGCCGTCGGTCACCTGCGCCTGCCGCAGCACCTCGGCGGGGTGGTAGCGCACCGGCACCTTGGCCGTGAGCCCCAGCAGGGCGCGCAGGCGGTCGTTCTCGGCCCGGAGCGCGGGGAGCGCCTGCGCCGCCCACGCGGCCGAGTCGCGTTGCGCCTCGACCGCCTCGAAGCGGGAGCGCAGGGTGCGCGCCCGCTCCCCTTCCCCCTGCAGCCAGAGGAAGGGGACCAGCACGGTGCCCCGGATGGCGCGCGCGGTGGCCACCCCCCACCCCGGCGGACCGAGGAGGAAGAGCGTCGCCACCGCGACCGAGAGGGCGAAGAGGGCGGTGTCCTTCCGCCCGGTGCGGCGCGGCGGGCCGAACGGCGACGAGGTGCGGTAGGGGACGCTCACGGGCGGCGCGCGCGCGGCGACCGGGTCACGTCGTCAGGACGGTGCGGTACTTCTCGAAGTCGTCGAGGATGCGCCCGGTGCCGCGCACCACGCAGGTGAGCGGATCCTCGTCCACGTGGATCGGCAGCCCCGTCTCCTGCTGCAGCAGCACGTCGAGGCCGCGGATGAGCGCGCCGCCCCCCGTCATGATGATGCCGCGGTCCACGATGTCGCTGGCGAGCTCGGGAGGCGTGATCTCGAGGGCGCGGCGCACCGCGTCCACGATCTGCTGGATCGGCTCCTGCAGCGCCTCGCGGATCTCGCTCGAGTGCACGCGCACCGTCTTGGGGATCCCCGAGACGAGGTCGCGCCCCTTCACCTCCATCTCCCGCTCCTCGCCCGTGGGGTACGCCGAGCCGATGCGGATCTTGATCTGCTCGGCCGTCGCCTCGCCCACGAGGAGGTTGTAGTTCTTGCGCATGAACTGCACGATGGCCTGGTCCAGCTCGTCGCCGCCGGTGCGGATCGAGGTGTCGCTCACGATCCCCGAGAGCGCGATGACCGCGATCTCGGTGGTCCCGCCGCCGATGTCGATCACCATGTTGCCGGTCGGGGTGTCCACCGGCAGCCCCACCCCGATCGCCGCCGCCATCGGCTCGGCCACCATCAGCACCTGGTTCCCCCCCGCCATCTGCGCGCTGTCGCGCACCGCGCGGCGCTCCACCTCGGTGATGCCGGAGGGGACGCAGACGATCACGCGCGGCTTGACCCGGAGGAAACGCTTGCCGATGACCTCCTCGAGGAAGTACCGGAGCATCTTCTCCGTCACGTCGAAGTCGGCGATCACGCCGTCCTTGAGCGGACGCACCGCGAGGATGCCGTCGGGCGTGCGCCCCAGCATCCGCTTCGCCTCCAACCCGAACTTGAGCGGGCGGCCGGTGTTCTTCTCCACCGCCACCACCGACGGCTCGTTGAGCACGATCCCCTCACCCTTCACGTACACGAGGGTGTTGGCCGTGCCGAGATCGACCGCGATCTCGTTGGCAGGGAGGAAATTGCCGAGATTGAGCGCAGGGAACTTCATCAGACCGGCGGGTACAGGGCGAAACAGGGTGGTGGACCACCTAAACTACGGCTCGCGCTAACTCCTAGCAAGTACGGAAGTTAGCGGATATGCGAGCGAGTGCTCACCGCGCGGTATCGGTGAGTGTACGCTCACATGAGGGAAGAGGCGCGTAGAAGAAGGCGCGAAAGGCGCGGGAAACTCTCCCGCTCTGCCTCTCGCGCCTTACGCGCCTCCCGCGCCTGCTGTCCCGCGCCTCCCGCGCCTGCTGTCCCGCGCCTCTCGCGCCTACGGTCCCGCGCCTCACGCGCCTCACGCGCCTGCTGTCCCCCCCGCCCCTACCTGCCCCCGCCCACCCCTGTGCTCCCGAACCCCCCCGAGCCCCGCCCCGTCGGCGGCAGCTCCTTCACCTCGCGGAACTCCGCCACCTCCACCTTGGCGAAGACGAGCTGGGCGATCCGCATTCCGCGGGTCACCGTGAACGGCTCCCGGTCCAGGTTCACCATCGGGACCTGGATCTCCCCCCGGTAGTCGCTGTCGATGGTGGCGGGGGTGTTGGGGAGGGTCATCCCGTGCTTCCAGGCGAGCCCCGACCGGGGGCGGATCTGGCACTCGTACCCGGCCGGGATCGCGATGCAGAAGCCGGTGGGGACGAGCTTCCGCTCCATCGGGCCGAAGGTCACCTCGGCGGCCGCGACGATGTCATACCCCGCGGCGCCCTCGGTCTGGCGGCCGGGGACCGGGAGCCCCGCCCCGTGGGCCAGGCGCGTGAATTGGAGGTCGAGCATGGTCGGGAGGGGCGTAAGGCGTGAAAGGGGCGTCAGGCGCGAAAGGCGCGAAAGGCGCGTGAGGGGTCGAGGCGGCAGGGGGTCCACGACGAGGCGCCCAGGGTCGGTCCAGCACCCCGGGCGCCTCTCGCGCCTTACGCGCCGTTCAGCTCAGAGGACCGACGCGACATCCACCAGCGGCAGCCCGAACGCCTCGGCCACGCCGGGGTAGACCACCTTCCCCTCGACCACGTTGAGGCCGAGCGCCAGCGAGCGGTCCTCGCGGCACGCCTTGCGCCAGCCGTCCCTGGCCAGCTTGAGGGCGTACTTGAGGGTGGCGTTCGTGAGCGCCAGCGTCGAGGTGCGGGGCACGCCGCCGGGCATGTTGGCCACGGCGTAGTGCAGGATCCCGTCCACGAAGTAGGTCGGGTTCTCGTGGGTGGTGGGCTTGATCGTCTCGACGCAGCCCCCCTGGTCCACCGCCACGTCCACGATGACCGAGCCCGGCTTCATCCGCTTGAGATCGGCGCGCTTGACCAGGTGGGGTGCCTTCGCCCCGGGGAGGAGCACGGCCCCGACCACGAGGT
>DASTRQ010000066.1:0-6273 GCA_035761145.1 Gemmatimonadales bacterium | reverse complement strand
GTGGCCCGAGGGAAGGTCAAGGCACCGATCGTGATCGGCCGCGACCACCTCGACACCGGCTCGGTGGCGAGCCCCAACCGCGAGACCGAGGCGATGCAGGACGGGAGCGACGCCATCGCCGACTGGCCGCTGCTCAACGCGATGCTCAACACCGCCTGCGGCGCGAGCTGGGTGTTGCTGCACCACGGCGGGGGCGTCGGCATCGGGTACTCGCTGCACGCGGGGATGGTGATCGTGGCCGACGGCACCCCCGAGGCGGCCCGACGCCTGGAACGCGTCCTCACCGCCGACCCCGGCACCGGGGTGATGCGCCACGCCGACGCGGGGTACGCGGACGCCGTCGCGATCGCGAAGGAGCGGGGCGTGGATCTGCCGATGGTCACCGGTGACCGGTAAGCGGTGAGCGGTCGCAAGTCGCACGTCACAGGTCACAAGTCACAGCTCACAAGTCACACGTCACTTGTCACCCCTCCATGCCCCTGCTCACCAACATCTCCCACCTCTACACCTGCGCCGGTGACACGCAGGGGGACGTCGGCCACATCGCCGACGCCGCGCTGGCGTGGGAGGGGGCCACGGTCCGCTGGGCGGGTCCCGCGGCCGAGTTGCCCGCGGAGTACAGCGGCTGGGAGCGCGAGGACGCCGGCGGCGCGATCGTGGTGCCCGGCCTCGTGGACTGCCACACGCACCTCGCCTTCGGCGGGTGGCGGGCGGCGGACTTCGAGCGACGCATCCGCGGCGAGAGCTACCTGCAGATCGCCCAGGCGGGGGGCGGGATCAGCTCCACCGTGGCACGGACCCGCGAGCTCACCGAGGACCAGCTCGCCGACCGCGCCGCGGGGTTCCTCGAGGACGTGACGCCGCTCGGCGTCACCACCGTCGAGGCGAAGAGCGGCTACGGCCTCACCGTGGAGGACGAGCTCAAGACGCTCCGCGCCTACCGCGCGCTGGCCCAGCGGCAGGCCGTCCGCGTGGTGCCGACCTTCCTCGGCGCGCACACGGTGCCGCCCGAATACAAGGACCGGCGGGGCGAGTACGTCCGGCTCGTGATCGAGCGGATGCTCCCGGCGGTGGCGCGAGAGGGGCTCGCGGTCTTCTGCGACGCCTTCGTGGAACAGAGCGCCTTCACCCACGAGGAGGCGCGCGCGATCTTCTCGGCCGCCAAGGGGGTGGGTCTCGTGCCGAAGCTCCACGCCGACCAGCTCACCGCCAACGGCGGCGCCGAGCTCGCGGCCGAGGTGGGCGCCGCCTCGGCCGACCACCTGGAGCACGTCGGCCAGGCGGGGATCGCGGCGATGGCCCGCGCGGGCGTCGTGGCGGTGAGCCTCCCCCTGGCGACGCTCTATCTGAATGCCCGCCCCCTGCCGGCGCGCGCCCTGCTCGACGCCGGCGTGCCGGTGGCCGTGGCCACCGACTTCAACCCCGGCAGCGCGCCGAGCTGGCACCTCCCCCTCGCGATGATGCTCGCCTGTACCCTGCAGCGGATGACGCCGGCGGAAGTGCTGGTCGGCGCCACGCGGGTGGCGGCGCGGGCACTCCGGCTGGACGACCGGATCGGGAGCCTCCGCCCCGGGTACCAGGCCGACTTCGCGCTGCTCGAGGCGGACGACCTGACCCAGTGGCTCTACCACTTCCGGCCGAACGCGTGCGTGCGTACGGTGGTGGCCGGGCGGACGGTGTGGTCGGCGGTGGGTTGATGGTGCTGGGTGCTGGGTGCTGAGTGCTGAGTGCTGGGGGGCTCCGCTTCCGCGTCGGTCTCCCGCTTCTATCTTTCGGCAGGACCCCACCGCAGACCACCCAGCCCCCAGCACCCAGAACCCAGCACCCAGAACCCAGCACCCAGCACCCAGCACTCCGCACCCAGCACTCCTGCCCTCCCAAGGAGCCCTACTTGCCACCCTCCTTCTCCGCCCCTGACACCGAGCTCCCCTCCACCGCGCCGGGGGACCCGCGGGTGGGGCACCTGCTGGGGAGCAAGCTCACCACCAGCAGCCGGCCGCGGGTGGTGATCATCGGCTTCCCGAGCGACGAGGGGGTGCATCGCAACGGGGGGCGGGTGGGCGCCGCCGGGGCGCCGGGCGAGATCCGGCGCTGGCTCTACCGGCTCACCCCCGACGCCCAGAACCACGAGAGCTTCGTCGAGCTGCTCGAGCGTACGCTCGACCTGGGCGACCTCAAGTGCTCCGACGACGTGGAGCAGGACCAGGCGCTCCTGGGCGAGGCGCTGGCGCAGTACCTCAGCGAAGGGGTCTTCCCCATCGTGCTGGGCGGGGGGCACGAGACGAGCTACGGCCACTTCCTCGGCTACGTCGGCGCCAGGCAGGCGGTGGAGATCCTGAGCTGGGACGCGCATCCCGACGTGCGAAAGCTCCTGGACGACGGCCGGGGCCACAGCGGCTCGCCGTTCCGGCAGGCGCTCCTCCACGAAGCGGGGCTCTGCCGCCGCTACACGGTGGCCGGGCTCCAACCGCAATCGGTGGCGGCGAGCCACCTGAGCTTCCTCGACGACCACCGCGGGCGGTACGTGTGGCGCGGCAACGTCACTCCCGCCGTGATCACGTCGCTCTACACCGAGGCCGAGGGGCCGGTGATGGCGAGCTTCGACATCGACGCCGTGGACGGCGCGTGGGCGCCCGGCGTGAGCGCCCCCTCCGTGGGCGGGCTCAGCACCGACCTCTGGCTGCAGGCGGCGTACCAGGCAGGCCGCTCCAAGAGCGTGACCTCGTTCGACCTCTGCGAGCTGAACCCGGTGTACGACGTGGACGGGCGCACGGGCCGGCTCGCCGCGGTGACGGTGTGGCAGCTGCTGAGGGGGATGGCGGAGAGGGAGTAGGGGTGCTGGGTGCTGGGTGCTGGGTCGCGAAGGTGAACCGAATCCCACTGGAGCGTAGCGAAGGACCTCGCGCGACCACACCGTGACCCTGCCCACACCGCCCAAGACCGTCCTGCTCACCGACTTCTTCCGCGAGGCGCAGCTTCCCCTGCTCCGCGCGGCGCGGCCGCACATCGAGTTCCGCGCCGTGGCGACGACGGACGTCTCCCCGGCCGACGTGGCGTGGGCGGAGGCGTACGTCGGTTTCCGCGCGCCGAAGCACCTGGAGGTGCGCGGCCCGCGGTGGATCCACGGCTCGGGGGCCGGGGTGGATGCCTGGCTCTTCCGCCGCGAGTTCCCCGACGGCGTCCTCCTCACCCGCACCGACCAGCCCTTCGGCCCGATGATCGGCGAGTACTGCCTGGCGCGGGCGCTGGCGGAGCGGCAGCTCCTGATCCCCCTCTACGAGGAACAGCGTCGCGCCCACTGGGAGATGCGGAGCGTGCCCCTCCTTGCCGGCACGCGCGCGCTCGTCGTCGGCACCGGCGAGGTCGGCCGGGGCATCGCCGAGCGCTTCCACGCCCTCGGCGTGCGGGTGGACGGCGTCTCGGCCGGCGGGAAGGCGGTGCATCCCTTCGCCCGCGTCTTCCAGCGGCGGCACCTGCACGAGGCGCTCGACGGGGTGGACTGGCTCATCCTCGCGGCCCCGCTCACCGAGGCGACGTATCACATGATCGGGGGCACGGAGCTCTCGTTCGCGCGGGGATGCTACCTGATCAACGTGGGGCGCGGCGCGCTGGTGGACGAGGCGGCGCTCCTCCCCGCGCTCGAGGCGGGGCACCTGCGCGGTGCGGCGCTGGACGTGTTCGAGACCGAGCCCCTCCCCACGGAGTCGCCGCTCTGGACCCACCCCAAGGTGCTCATCTCGCCGCACATCTCGGGACTCACCACCGTCGAGGGGGCCACCCACGGCTTCCTCCACGCGCTGGAGGCGCTGGAACGGGGGGAGCGGCCGGACACGGCGGTGGATGTGCAACGAGGTTATTAGGCGCGAGAGGCGCGTAAGGCGCGGGGGTACCCTCGTGCCGCCCTGCCGCCTCGCCGCCTCGCCGCCCACATCCTATCTTCCAATCCGCGCGAGCGTGGCGGAACTGGCAGACGCGCAGGACTTAGGATCCTGTGGGGAAACCCATCCCGGTTCGATTCCGGGCGCTCGCATGTCGGGCTGTTGGCTGTTGGCTATTGGCTGTTGGCCGATGGCCGATGGCTGGTGGCATATAGCTCCCACCGCCCCCCGGACCCCCGTATGTTCGTCGGCCACACCGCTCTCGCCCTTGCGGCCAAGCGCCGCACGCCCAAGCTCTCGCTCGCCTGGCTCTTCGCCGCGGCGGCGGGGCTCGACCTGCTGTGGCCCATCCTCCTCGTCCTCGGCGTGGAGCGCGTCAGCGTGCCCCCGAACGGCACGGGGTTCACCCGGCTCGTCTTCGACTCCTACCCCTGGTCGCACTCGCTGGTGATGGCGATGGTGTGGAGCGGCGTGGCGTTCGGGATCGCCACCGTGCTCAAGCGCACGCGTGGCGAGGCGGTGATGCTCGCCCTCCTCGTGTTCAGCCACTGGGCGCTCGACTTCCTGACCCACGTGAGCGACCTCCCGCTCTGGCCCTCCCTCAACGCGCCGCAGGTGGGGCTCCGGCTGTGGGACCACACCGGCGCCACGCTGGCGCTGGAGACGCTGCTCTTCGGCTGGGGGCTATGGCACTACACCCGTGCGACGCGGCCACGCGATCGCACGGGTGTCTATGCCTTCTGGGGTTTCGCCCTGGTGCAGTTCGGGCTCTGGGCGGGCACCCCGTTCGGCCCGCCGCCGCCGAGTGCCGTGGCGGTGGCCTGGAGCTCGCTGGTCGCGATGTGGCTCCTGGTGGCGTGGGCCGGGTGGGCCGACCGCCACCGGGAGCCGCGCGGCTAGTCTTCCGCCGCGCCCGGCGGCACCACCGCCGGCGCCTTCCGGGCGCGCTGGCGCTTGCGCACGAGGGCGGCCGCCGCGAGCATCGCGCCGGTGGCGGCCACCGCCGCGGCCGCGCGCATCTGGGTCTGCCGCCGCGCCTTGGCCTGGCGCACCGACTGGCGCTCCTCGGCGGCCTTTCCCATCTCGATCAAGGCTTCGTCCCGCGCCTCGGCCGCCGCCTCGATGATGCGGTCGCGGGTCTTCCGGGTCCGTTCGGTCATGGTCGGGCTCCTTTCAGCCCTGGGCGGCGCCGGTGCGCGGCTCCCGCCGGTCGGGGACGACGAGGATCGAGGTCGGCAGCATCTCGAGCAGCCGCTCGGTGACGCTGCCGAGCATCACGCGCTCCAGCCAGCCGCGGGCGTGCCGCCCCAGCACCAGCAGGTCGGCGCCCCAGTCGCGCACCTCCTGGTCGAGCACGCCGGCGGCGGGGCCGTCGCGCACCACCCGCTCGGCGGGGGACCGGCCCAGGAGGGGCCAGACCTGTTCGGCCAGGTCGCGCTCCTCGCGGGCGCGCTCCACGCCGACGTCGAGCGGCACGGCCATCTCCGAGACCACCACCATCGGCTCGATGGCGTGCACCACGCGGAGCGGCGCCTCCCAGAGCGCGGCCCACCGCTCCGCCTCGGCGATGGTGCTCCCCGCCGCCCCGGTGAGGTCCACGGCCGCGAGCACCCGGCCGACCCCCGACGGCTCCCCGCGCACGATGAGCACCGGCACGGCGGCGTGCCGCACCAGCTCGAGCGCCGTGCTCCCGGTCATCCAGCGGCCGATGAGCGAGTGGTGCTTCCCCCCCACCACGATGAGCTTGGCGTTGATCTGCGCCGCCTCGGAGGCGAGGATGGCGGCCGGCGCCCCGTGACGCACCACGAGATCGGCCTGGGCGGGGCCGAGCATCCGGCGCACGTCCTGCTCGCTGGTGGGCGTGGCGCGCGGGTCGGCCACGACGTGGACGATGCGGTAGGCGCTGTGGGTGCGCGCCGCCACGGCGCGCGTGAAGGCCAGCGCCGCCTGTCCGCTCGGCGTGGCGTCGACCCCCACCAGGATGGTACCCCACGACATGACGTCCTCCCGGGTGATGGAGGGATGCTGCCTCACACCGGGACGATATCGCGCGGGGGGTAAGACGGCTGTGAGTGGAGGATGAAGATGCGGCCAGCCTTCAGGCGCGGCGCAGGATGGCGATGGCGACGGCGTCCACGGCCAGGTCGAGCTCGTAGAGCTTGCTGAGGAGGGGCACGCCGCGCTCCTCGACGCCGCGGGCCACGGCGTCGTCCGCGGCGGCCCCGGTCAGGAACACCACCCGGCGCGCGAGGGCGGGATCGGTGGCCACCAGCCGGTCGTAGAAGTCGAGCCCCGAGAGCCCGGGCATCACGATGTCGCAGATGACCCCGACGACCCCGCCGGCCCCCACCCGCTCCAGGGCGGCCTCCCCGGACTCGGCCTCGGCCACGGTGTA
>DASTRQ010000065.1:0-3317 GCA_035761145.1 Gemmatimonadales bacterium | reverse complement strand
GCGGTGCTGAGCACGGGCGAGCGTGACCTCGTCTTCCTCCGCCACGGCGACCGGTTCATGCCGCGCCGGGTGGAACTCGGCGCCACCACCGACGACCGCGTGGAGATCCGCAGCGGGCTCGCGCGCGGGGACACGGTCGTGGCCTCGGGGACCTTCCTGCTCGATGCGGAGTCGGACCTCGGCTCCCTGCTGGGCGGGATGGGCAACATGCCGGGGATGGACATGGCCCCGCCGGCCGCGCCGGAGCCGCCGGGCGACTCCGTGAAAGCGTCCCACGCCATGCCGGGCATGGGGCACGCCGCCACCCCCGCCACGGAGTGACGCCCGATGCTTCGCCGACTCATCGCGTGGTCCGCCGCGAATCGTGCCCTTGTCCTCGCGGGGGCGCTGGCCCTCTCGGCGCTCGGCGTGCTGGCCCTGCGCCGCACCCCGCTCGAGGCCCTGCCCGACCTGAGCGACGTCCAGGTGATCGTCCAGACCGAGTACGCCGAGCAGGCGCCGCGGATCGTCGAGGACCAGGTCACCTATCCGATCGCCGCCGAGATGCTCAAGGTGCCCGGCGCGCACACGGTGCGCGGGTACTCGTTCTTCGGCCTCTCCTTCGTGTATGTCATCTTCGAGGACGGCACCGACCTGTACTGGGCGCGGAGCCGGGTGCTGGAGTACCTCAACGGGCTCGCCGCGCGGCTGCCGGCGGGGGCGCGGCCCACCCTGGGCCCGGACGCCACGGGACTGGGGTGGATCTATCAGTACGCCCTCGAGGACACCACGGGCCGGCTCGACCTGGCGCAGCTCCGCGCGCTCCAGGACTGGCAGCTCCGCTACGCGCTGACGGCGGTACCGGGGGTGGCGGAGGTGGCCTCGCTGGGCGGCTACGAGAAGCAGTACCAGGTGGACCTCGACCCCGCCAAGCTCCAGGGCTACGGCATCCCGATCACGCGGGTGATGGCGGCCATCCAGAACGCCAACGCCGACGTCGGCGCGATGGTGATGGAGCTGGCCGAGCGCGAGTACATGGTGCGCGGCCTGGGGTACCTCCGTTCCATCGGCGACCTGGAGAACGTCGTGGTGGGCGCCACCGCGAACGGCACCCCGATCCGCGTCGCGGAACTCGGTCGGGTGAGCGTGGGGCCGGCGGTGCGACGCGGCATCGCCGACCTGGACGGCCGGGGCGACGCCGTGGGCGGGATCGTGGTGATGCGCTACGGCCAGAACGCGCTGGCCACGATCGAGCGCCTCAAGGCGCGGCTGGCGGAGGTCCAGGCGGGCCTCCCGCCCGGGGTCGTGATCCGGCCGATGTACGACCGGAGCGACCTGATCACCCGGGCCATCGCCACCCTCCGCGACACGCTGGTGGAGGAGTGCCTGGTCGTGGCGCTCGTCTGCCTGCTCTTCCTGCTGCACGCGCGCTCGGCGCTGGTGGCGGTCGTCACGCTGCCGGTGGGCCTCCTGCTGGCGTTCGTGGCGATGCGGGCGCTCGGGGTCGGGGCGGACATCATGTCGCTCGGCGGCATCGCCATCGCGATCGGCGCGATGATCGACGGCGCGATCGTGATGATCGAGAACATGCACAAGCACCTGGAGCGCGCCGTGGACGCGAAGGGCGCCGAGACCGCCGACGGGAGCGTCGACACCGCCCGGCTCTCCTCGGCGGAGCGCTGGGCGGTGGCGGTGGCGGCGGCGCAGGAGGTGGGACCGGCGCTCTTCTTCTCGCTGCTCATCATCACGGTGAGCTTCGTGCCGGTCTTCGCGCTGGAAGGGCAGGAGGGGCGGCTCTTCACCCCACTAGCCGCGACCAAGACCCTCGCGATGGCCGCGGCGAGCCTGCTGGCGGTGACGCTGGTGCCGGTGGCGATGGGGCTCTTCATCCGGGGGCGGCTCCGGCGCGAGGCGGCCAACCCGCTCAACCGCGCCCTGGTGGCCGCCTACCGCCCCGTGCTGGACCTCGTGCTCCGCCACCGCACGCTGGTGGTGGCGGGGGGCGTGGCGGTGCTGGCGCTCACCGCGATCCCCTACGCGCGGATCGGGAGCGAGTTCATGCCCCCGCTGCAGGAAGGGACGATCCTCTTCATGCCGAGCACCCTGCCGGGGGCGAGCGTGGCCCGCGCCCGCGAGATCCTGCGCATCCAGGACAGCGTGCTGGCCGGCTTCCCGGAGGTGGCCCACGTCTGGGGGAAGGCGGGTCGTGCCGGCACCGCCACGGACCCGGCAGGGCTCGACATGTTCGAGACGACCGTCACGCTCCGGCCGGAGTCGGCGTGGCGGCCGGGGATGACCTACGACCGGCTGGTGGCCATGATGGACTCGGCGGTGCGGCTGCCGGGCGTCAGCAACGCGTGGACGATGCCGATCCGCGGACGGATCGACATGCTGGCCACCGGGATCCGCACCCCCGTCGGCGTCAAGATCTTCGGTCCCGACCTGGCGGAGCTGGAGCGGCTCGGGCGCGAGGTGGAGCGCGTGGTACAGCGGGTGCCGGGGACGCGCAGCGCGTTCGCCGAGCGGGCGGTGTCAGGATATTACCTGGACATCGCGATCGACCGGGCGGCGGCCGCGCGGCACGGGCTCAACGTCGGCGACATCCAGACCGTGATCGCGACCGCCGTCGGCGGGATGACGGCGACCCAGACGGTCGAGGGGCGGGAGCGCTATGACGTGCGGATCCGCTATCCGCAGGAACTGCGCGACTCCCCCGAGCGGCTGGCCTCGGTGCTCATTCCCGTGGCCCACCTCGATGGGAGCGGCGCGGCCACGTCCATGGTGGCGGCGATGGGCGCCGACGCGGGACCGGGTCGGGGACGGGGGGAGGCGTTCGTGCCGCTGGGGCAGGTGGCCACCATCCGCCAGGAGGCCGGCCCGATGGTGGTGCGCACCGAAGGGGCGGTGCCGACCGCGTGGGTCTATATCGACGTGGCCGGGGGGGACCTGGGGCGCTACGTGGCCGAGGCGCGGCGCGCCGTCGCCGCGGCGGTGGCGCTGCCACCGGGGTACTCGATGACATGGAGCGGGCAGTTCGAGTACATGCAACGCGCCAAGGCGCGGCTGCTGCTGGTGGTCCCGGGCGTGCTTGCCATCATCTTCGGCCTCCTCTATCTCAATTTCGGCGGGGTGGGGGAGGCGCTGCTCGTGATGCTGTCGCTCCCCTTCGCCCTCGTGGGGGGAGTGTGGATGACCTGGCTGCTCGGGTACCACTGGTCGGTGGCGGTGGCGATCGGCTTCATCGCGCTGGCCGGGGTCGCGGCCGAGACCGGGGTGGTGATGCTCATCTACCTCGACCACGCGTGGGCGCGCCAGGTGGCCGCCGGCGAGCGGACCGT
>DASTRQ010000064.1:0-5097 GCA_035761145.1 Gemmatimonadales bacterium | reverse complement strand
GGCAGCGGCTTCCCCTGCACCAGCAGGTCCACGTCCTCGCGGTCGATGGTCTCGCGCTCGGGCAGCGCCGCCGCCATCCGGTCGAGCAGGCCGCGCTCGGCCACCAGGATGCCGCGCGCCCGCTCGTACGCCTCGTCGATGAGGCGCTTGACCTCGGTGTCCACCAGCTCGGCGGTGCGCTCGGACACCTCGCGCCGCTGGGCGAACTCGCGGCCCAGGAAGATCTCGGTCTCCTGCTCGGCGGTGGCCATCATCCCGACCTTCTCGCTCATCCCGAAGCGGGTGACCATCAGCCGGGCGATCTTGGTGGCCTGCTGGATGTCGCCGCCGGCGCCGGTGGTGACCTTGCCGGGGCCGAAGACGATCTCCTCGGCCACGCGCCCGCCGAAGGCCACGGCCAGCTGGCCGAGGAGCGCGTCCTTGGTCTCGCCGTAGCGGTCCTTCTCGGGGAGCCAGCTGGTGATGCCCAGGGCGCGGCCGCGCGGCACGATGGTGACCTTGTGGATCGGGTCGCTGCCGGGCGTCTTGACGAGCACGATGGCGTGTCCCGCCTCGTGGTAGGCGGTGAGCCGCCGCTCGTCCTCGGTGAGCACGAGGCTCCGCCGCTCGAGGCCGAGCATCAGCTTGTCCTTGGCGTCCTCGAAGTCCTGCATGTCCACGAGGACCTTGTTGCGCCGCGCGGCGAGCACGGCCGCCTCGTTGACGAGGTTGGCCAGGTCGGCGCCGACCATCCCCGGGGTCCCCTTGGCCACGGTGTCGAGCCGCACGTCGGCGGCGAGGGGGATCTTGCGGGTGTGGACCTTGAGGATCATCTCGCGGCCGCGCGCGTCGGGCGCGTCCACCACCACCTGGCGGTCGAAGCGGCCGGGGCGCAGGAGCGCGGGGTCGAGCACGTCGGGGCGGTTGGTGGCGGCGAGGAGGATCACGCCGTCGTTGGACTCGAAGCCGTCCATCTCGACGAGGAGCTGGTTGAGCGTCTGCTCGCGCTCGTCGTGCCCGCCGCCGAGCCCCGCGCCGCGGTGGCGGCCCACGGCGTCGATCTCGTCGATGAAGATGATGCAGGGGGCGTGCGCCTTCCCCTGCTCGAAGAGGTCGCGCACGCGGCTCGCGCCGACGCCCACGAACATCTCGACGAAGTCCGAGCCGGACATCGAGAAGAAGGGGCGCCCCGCCTCGCCCGCGACCGCCTTGGCGAGGAGGGTCTTGCCGGTCCCCGGCGGGCCCACGAGGAGGGCGCCCTTGGGGAGGCGGCCGCCCAGGCGGGTGAACTTGTGCGGGTCCTTCAGGAACTCGATGATCTCCTGCAGCTCCACCTTGGCCTCGTCCGCCCCCGCCACGTCGGCGAAGGTGACCTTGGGGGTGTCGCCGGCCAGGAGCTTGGCCTTGCTCTTCCCGAAGCTGAACGCGCGGTTCCCCCCCGCCTGGAGCTGGCGGATCAGGAACACCCAGAGCCCGATGATCACGACCCAGGGGAGCAGGTTCACGAGGATGATCCCGAACCCGCTGCTCTCCTCCTTGGCCCGGATCGGGACGTGCGCCGCCTCGATGCGGTCGAGGATCTGCTCGCTGTCGGTGATCGGGAGCAGCACCGAGAAGCCGCGCGCCTGGCGCTCGTCCTGCGTCACGGGGGCCTTGAACTCCCCCTCGAGACGCCGGCCGGCGATGAACGTGACGTTGGCGACGTTGCCCGCCTCCAGCTGCTCCTGGAAGGCGGAGTAGGTGAACTCCTGCACCGCGCCGGCGCGGTGCCCGATCACCTGATAGAGCACCAGCGCCACGAGCACCACCATCACCCAGAGCGCCGCGTTCCGGGAGAAGGCGCCCCAGTTGGGGGCCTGCGGTCGGGGGGGAAGTCGGTCTGCCATCTATTCCAGGTCCGCGATGAACGGCAAGTGCCGGTAGTCCTCGGCGTAGTCGAGCCCGTAACCCACCAGGAAGGCGGGCGGGGCGTGGAAGCCGACGAAGCGTAGCTCCTTCGGCGGCTCGGGGGCGATCCGCTTGTCGAGCAGCGCCGCGATGGCGAGGCTCGCCGGCTGGCGTTCGCCCAGCAGGGCGACCAGCCGGTTCAGGGTCCGCCCGCTATCAATTATATCCTCGACGAGCACCACATGTTTGCCCGCCAGGTCGATGGCCGGGTCGTACAGCAGCCGGACGTTCCCGCTCGAGGTCTTCCCCGCCCCGTAGCTCGAGACGACCAGGAAGTCGAGCTGGACCCGCCGCCGGATGGCCCGGACCAGGTCGGCCAGGAAGAGCACGCTCCCCTTGAGGATCCCCACGAGGAGGAGCTCCCCGTCGGGATAGGCGCGGGTGATCTCCTCCCCGAGCTCCAGGACGCGGCGCTGGATGGTCGCCTCGTCGTAGATGATGGCCTTCACCGGCCGGCCGCCGGTGCGCTCGAGCACGTCAGGTCGCGTGGAATTCGACACGCAGCGCCTCGGCCCCCTCGGGGGGCAAAAGATCGTTGGACCGACAGACCCCGGGGATCCAGACCAGCCGGCCCCCGGCATCGAGGAGGGGCCACCGGGCCCGCCGCCCCGCCGGGACCCGGGCATCCTGGAAGCAGCGCACCGCCAGGCGTCGCCCCGTGCCCCCCAGGGGGGCGATGCGGTCTCCCCGCCGCCACGGCCGCACGGCCAAGGTATCGGGCAGGAACCACGCGGTGAACCCACCCCGCCCCTGCCCCGCCGGCGCCGGCTCCCGCCGCCACTCCACCCGCCACCCTCCCCAGGTGGCGCGGCCGCCGTCGCCGGCGAGCGCGAGGGGGGAGAGCGTCCCCGCGGGGGCCTCGGGGCGGACGTGGAGCCTCCCGAATGAAAGCTCCGCCACCCACCCCGCGCCAAGCTGGGCGTGCTTCCCGCTCACCCCCGCGCGGGCCAGGGCCAGGGCGCGCCGCGCCGCGCGCGGGCCCACGACGCCCCCCGCCAGGCGGCCGAGCGCCCGGATCACCGCCTCGGCCAGCACCCCGTCGTACCGCGCCAGGGGAGCGGCGTTGACCGACGGCCCCGCCGGTTCGGCGCGAAGCTCCAGCTCGGAGAGATGCCGCAGGACCGCCCCCCACGCCTCGGTGTCGCGGGCCGCCTCGCGCGCGGTGCGGCGCAGGTGCCGGTCCACCGCGGGCACCCGCTCGCGGAGCGCGGGGAGCACGTCGGTGCGGACCCACGACCGCAGGTGGCGGCGGTCGAGGTTGGCGGGATCGTCCCACACCTCGAGCCCCTGCGACACCACGTACTCGCGAAGCGCCGCGCGCGGCACCCCCAGGAGGGGGCGCACCAGCATCCCGCGCCGGCGGTCCATCCCGCGGAGGCCGGCGATGCCGCTCCCCTTGAGCACGCGGAGGAGGACGGTCTCCGCCTGGTCGTCGGCGTGGTGGGCCAGGAAGATCGTGGCCGCCCCCTCGTGGGTGGCCACCTCGCGGAGCCAGGCGTGCCGCGCCTCGCGCGCCACCGTCTCCGTGGGATACGGATGCTCCGCGCCGAGGTGCAGTCGCCCCACGACGCAGGGGAGGCCGTACGCGCCGGCGATGCGCGCCACCTGCCCCGCCACGCGGGCGCTGTCGGGGTGGATCCCGTGGTCGGCGTGGGCCACGACGAGCGCCAGGCGGTGCTCGGCGTGGGTGCGGACGAGGAGGTCGAGGAGCGCCAGCGAATCGGGCCCGCCCGACACGGCCACCACCGCCCGCCCCGGGGGGAGCCCGAGGCGGCGGAGCACGGTGGTCAGGTGGGCCGGGAGGTCCATGCTTCAATATGGCGGCATCGGGGGAGACACGGAGGGCACGGAGGGGCACGGAGATGGCACGGAGAACTGCCATGATATGTGGTCTCGGACGGGGCCCTCCATTCGAGACCGCATTACAGGTCCTCCGTGTGTTCTCCGTGCCCCTCCGTGCCCTCCGTGTCTCCTGGTGGGAGCTTGATTAAGATTGGGGGGTCAGGCGCGCAGGTCCTGCTCACCGTCCACCGTTCCGGCCATGTCCGACTACGAGACCCCCGTGGAGGCTCCGGCCCCCCGCCCCGATCCCCTCGCCGAGCGGCTGCTCAAGGCGCGGACGGTCATCATCAGCGGCGAGATCGACCAGAAGGTCGCCTCGACCGTCACGGCGCAGCTCCTGGCGCTGGCGGCGGAGTCGGACGACCCGATCACCGTCTACATCAACTCGCAGGGCGGGCACGTGGAGTCGGGGGACACGATCCACGACATGATCCGCTACGTGAAGCCGCGGGTGCGGATGGTGGGGACGGGGTGGGTGGCGAGCGCGGGGGCGCTGATCTTCGTGGCGGTGCCGCGGGCGGACCGCTTCTGCCTCCCCAACACCCGGTTCCTGCTGCACCAGCCGGCGGGGGGCGCGGGGGGCACCGCGAGCGACATCGCGATCGAGGCGAAGGAGATCCTCCGGATGCGCGACCGGCTCAACCGGATCTTCGCCCGCGAGACGGGGCAGCCGCTGGAGCGGATCGAGGAGGACACCCACCGCAACTTCTGGCTCGACGCCGAGGCGGCCAAGGCGTACGGCCTCGTGGGGAGCATCATCGCCACGTCGAGCGAGCTCAAGTAGGAGACACGGAGGGCACGGAGGGGCACGGAGATCGCACGGAGCACTGCAAGCACTTGTGGTCTCGGACGGGGGGCTCCCGCCGAGACCACAATGCATTTCCTCCGTGTACTCTCCGTGCCTCTCCGTGCCCTCCGTGTCTCCTACCGCAGCCAGGCGTACAGCACGTCATCGCGCCACTCCCCCACGTCGGTGCGCACGCGGCGCGGCAGGCGGCCCTCGTAGCGGAAGCCGAGGGACTCGTAGAGCCGGAGGGCGCCGGCGTTATCCGCCCAGGCGAAGAGCTCCACCCGCTCGATGTCGGGCATCTCCTCCCGCACGATCCGCAGGAACTCCTCGAACAACCTCCGCCCGACGCCCCGCCCCTGGTGCGCCGGGTGCACCGCGATGGTGAGCTCCCCCAGCGTCCGCGCGAACTGGCGCGGGGTGAGCCGGGCGGCGTGGAGGTCGCCGACGACGGCGCCGTCGCGCTCCGCGACGACCTCGAGCCCCGCCGCCGCGGCCGCCATGAATCCGGCCACGTAGGCGGCATCCACCTCGTCCGCCGT
>DASTRQ010000063.1:0-3210 GCA_035761145.1 Gemmatimonadales bacterium | reverse complement strand
AACGCCTCGAATTCGCCGAACGCCTCCTGGCCCAGCTCCCCGCCGGCGACCGCGGGGAGGGCGCGTGATGAGCACCACAGCCTTCTGGACCGCCTGCGGTGCGCCGCTCCCCGCCGGGGGGCCGCTCGGGGGGCCCTGTCCCTCGTGCGGCGCCACCGTCACGCCGGCGCCCACGCTCACGCCGGTGGACCCGGTCGAGAGCCTCGCGGAGCAGATGCGCCGCCAGCTCCTCCAGGAGCTCATCGAGGCCACGCTGGGCGAGTACGAGATCATCGGCGAACTGGGGCGGGGGGGGATGGCGTCGGTCTTCCTGGCGCACGAGATCGCCCTCGACCGCAAGGTGGCCATCAAGGTGATGGCCCCCGCGCTGATGGCCTCGCCGGGGATGGCCGAACGCTTCAAGCGCGAGGCGCGGCTCGCCGCCAACCTGAGCCACCCCAACATCCTCCCCATCTACGCCGTGCGGGAGACGGAGAAGCTCGTCTTCTTCGTGATGAAGTGCCTGATGGGGCGGCCCCTCGACGCGGTACTCAAGGAGACCGGCCCGATGCCGGTGCCCACGGTCCAGGTCGTCCTGCACCAGGTGGCCGCCGGGCTCGCCCACGCGCATCGCCGCGGGGTGGTGCACCGCGACGTGAAGCCGGGCAACATCATGCTCGACGACGACGGCGCCGTGGTCGTGACCGACTTCGGCATCGCCAAGGCCGCCGAGTCCGAGGGGCTCACCGTCACGGGGAGCACCATCGGCACCCCGGCGTACATGAGTCCCGAGCAGTGCAGCGGCCAGCCCCTCACCACCGCCGCCGACCAGTACTCCCTCGGGGCGGTGGCGTACGAGCTCCTGACCGGCAAGGTCCCCTTCACGGCCGACAGCGCCATCGGCCTGATGTACCATCACGTCCACACCCAGCCCGAGCCCATCACCCAGCACCGTCCCGACCTCCCCGCGCAGATGGCCGAGGCGGTGATGCGGATGCTGGCCAAGGATCCCAACGACCGCTGGCCCGGGCTCGAGCCCGCGATGGAGGCGATCGGGCTCCCCGAGCGCACCAGCGGCTTCGTGGATCCGGTGCGGGACGAGCTGGCCGAACTGGCGAGCTCGGGTTCGGTGCCCAAGCTCCTCGCCGCCTCGCACACCCCGCGCACCCCGCTCCCCTCCCAGCGGATCGCCGCCCGGCGCACCGGCCACACCGATCCCAACGCCGCCACGGTGCCCGTCTCGACCGGCCCCCAGCGGATGCCCGCGGGCGGGGCGCGCCCGGGCGGCCTCCCGGTCTGGGCCTGGTCGGCGCTCGGCGGGATCGTGATGGTCGGGGTGCTGGGCGCCACCGGCGTGCTGCGCCTCGGGGGTGCCGCCCCCGCGGCGGTGGACACGGTGCGCATCGCCGCGCCTGCCGAGACCACCGCCGCCCCGGCGCCGGCGACGCCCACCACGACGGCGGCGACCACCCCCGCCCGGACGGTGCGGCGCGCGTCCACGAGCGGCGCGCCCACGGGGAGCGCCGCCGCGAGCGCCGCTCCGGCCACCGCGGCGCCGGCGCCGAGCCCGGCCCCGGTGCGCGCGGAACCGCGGGCACCCACGCCCACCGAGCTCGGTGACCCCGGGGTGGACACCACCGCCGCCAAGGCCGCCATCGAGCGGCTGGTGGAGCGCTTCCGCCGGGCGCTCGAGTCGGGGCGCATCGAGAGCGTGGTCGGCGTGGTGCCGGCCCTCACCGACCGGCAGCAGCGCGACTTCGAGGAGCTCTTCGCCAAGGCCGAGGGGCTCCAGGTGGAGCTCGTGGCGGAGCGGATCAAGCTCGACGTGGGCGACCGCCGCGCCGAGGTGCAGCTCAAGGGGTTCTTCCGCTACCGCGAGCGGGAGGGTGGCGGGGCCAAGCTCGACGACTACCGGAAGAAGGCCAACTTCGCCTTCGCCCCCACCGGCTGGCGCATCACCCAGGTGCGCTGACGCCGATGGCGCTGGAGCCGACCCTCGAGGCCGCACCGGTCGGCGTGGCGCAGGACGACCTCCTTCCGGCGGTCCGGGGCCTGCTCGACCACGAGTTCGACGTGGTCGGGCGCCTGGGCGTGGGCGGGATGGCCACCGTGTACCTGGCCTACGAGCGCGCGCTCGCCCGCTTCGTGGCGCTCAAGGTGATGCACCCGGCGCTCGTCGCCTCGTCCCAGATGCGCGAGCGCTTCCTGCGGGAGGCGCGCCTCGCCGCCGCGCTCGACCACCGCAACGTCGTGCCCATCCACGGCCTGCGCGAGACCGGCGGGCTCATCATCCTCGTGCTCCGCGCGGTGATGGGGCGCTCGCTCGCGGCCATCCTGGCCGATCACGGCCCCCTGCCGATCCCCGTCGTGCAACGCGTCGTGGCGCAGGTCGCGGGGGCGCTCCATCACGCCCACAAGCGCGGCATCATCCATCGCGACGTGAAGCCCGGGAACATCCTCATCGACGAGGATGGCACCGTCGTCGTCTCCGACTTCGGCATCGCCAAGGCGCTCGAGGCCCCCGAGATCACCTCCACCGGCCACGCCGTCGGGACGCCCGCCTACATGAGCCCGGAACAGTGCGACGGGCGCGCCGTCACGCCCGCTTCCGACCAGTACGGTCTCGGCGCCGTGGCCTACGAGATGCTGAGCGGCCATCCCCCGTTCCGGGCCGACTCGGCGATGGGCATCATGTACGCCCAGGCCCACACCGACCCGACGCCGCTCCCCGAGGTCCGCGCGGGCGTGCCCCTCGCGATGGCGCTCGCCGTGCAGCGGATGCTGACCAAGGACCCCGCCGGCCGCTGGCCCGACCTCGACGACGTGGTGCGCAACGTCGGGCGCCCGCCCCTCGTCGACGGGCTCGACGATCCCTCGGCCGAGGAACTCGCCCGGCTGGCGCGCAGCGGGTCGCCGGGGATCGCGCTCAGCGCCAGTTATGTCCCGACGCCGCCGCGGCTCCGGCGGACCGACCCCGACGCCGCCACCCTCCTGGTGTGGGGCACGGGGCCGCGGCGCTGGGGACGCCCCGCGGCGATCGCCGGGCTCGGCCTCGCCGCCATCGCCGGCCTGCTCGCGTGGCCCTCACCCGTCCCGGCGCCCGTCGAGCCCCTGCCGGCGCGGACGGAGTCCCTCCCTCCCGCTCCCCGTCCCGCGCCGGCGCCCGCGCCGCAGGCGGACGCCCCGGCCACGCCCCCCATCCGTCGGGTGCTCGATCCGCGGCGCGACACC